>JAGMDF010000001.1 GCA_023128825.1 Caldifarciminota bacterium
AAAACACCCCTCGAAGTCGCTAACCTATGTGTTGCACTTCAACGTTGAATGTAGGACAGTTATCTCTTACCTCCAAGGGGTGATTTTGCAGAAGCGATGCTTTCCCCCACAGGTTCCTAATCAATCAGCTTGAACGTTGCCGATATCTCGTATGCCAAAGCCACTCGCGGCAGTGAGCTCTTTCCTCCCATATCTTTTGCCGAAAAGTCCCAGCTCGAGTACGGGTCCCACACCGATAGATATCCTGAATAGGGTTCCGTATGATCGGAGTCCAGAATCTCGCCTGCCTTCAAACCATGAGCGGCTGCCGTCTGCTCGGCCTTGGTTTTTGCACGAGCCAATGCCATCTCCTGCAGCTGGGGCAGATAGACGCTCGGGTCTTTGACGAAGTAGTTGACCGTGTAGGATGAGATCTTTGAGTCTTCGGATTCTGAGGAAGTCGCTGCAAGTACCACAAGTATATCGTCAACTTTGGAAAGATCGTCCACCGCGCAGTCCAGCCGGAGACCGTACACGTGTTCCAGCCGCTGCGATTCCCAGTTAAGCTCGGTGTAGATGTCTGCCGGGCCGCTCTGGATAAGGGGTTGATCTACTCCTGCCTTGCGTAACTCTTTCGTGATCTCTGCAGTCAGATCGTTTGACTTTGCGATGACTTTCGACATATCACTTTCACGGATCTCTATACTGAACTCCACGGTGGCCGCATCAGGCAGGACCAGAATCGAAGACTTACCGGTTACGTAAGCGGTGCTATCTGCGAGACATATCTGTGCCGCGGACAGCGCTGAAGCAAAGAACAAGAAGGCAAGGATTCTTCTCGCCATCTTTAACCTCCTTTTGAGGATTTTAGCGGCGTTACTTTAAGAACGCCGCAGCGCTTATACCTATTCAACCAGTTCGTAAGTGGCCGTTACTTTGCACTCCATGAGCAATCTAGGCAATGGACTGCCAGCGCTCTTGTCTTCCGACTCGAAATTCATCACCCCGAGGCTCTGGAAAGCCCTTGAGCCTATCGAGAGTTCCTCCTCATCAAAGCCCACAAGATTGCCCAGACGCTTACCCTGAATCGCAGCCAACTCAACGGCTTTTGCCCTGGCATCCTCCAGCGCCTTCTTTCGCAGGTCGTTCACATAGGGGGAGGGGTCCTTTATCGTATACTGTATGGTTGAGGGAGAAGCGACCATGCTTGCATCCGAGTCTCTTAAGACATGTGTAGGCAACACGCCGAGCAAATCGTCAATAATCGAAAGGTCATCAACAATCATAATCACGTTAAGACGCAACCTGTATTCAACTTCCTCTGAGTACAACTCGGGGGTCAAACTTGCATATCCGTCTTTTCTTAATGGTTCCTTGAGGCCGGCTTTCGCCAGCTTCCGTGAGAGCTTGGCTAAGGATTCATCGCTTTTCTTATGCAGATCGGAGATGTCCTTTGACCATACATTAACATTCAGATTCACTGTCGCGGCGTCAGGCAAAACAAGGAAGCAAGCGTAGCCCTGTGCAGAGACGGTGTTGGCTTCGCCGGCTAAAAGCGGGAGAGCTGCGGCGAGCAGCATGATAGTGAATGTTTTTTTCACGTTGCCTCCTTTGTGATTTCTTTATCTCTTGTCAAAAAACCCTAACCATCCAAGCCTACTCCCATCCCTTCTATTCCTGGGTCGATAACAAACCAAGGGCTAATACTCACTCCTCATCACGGGTTAGTTTATAGGTTGCCTGAAGTTCGTAACTTAGCCACATGCGCGGCAGTTTATTGTTCCCCTCGGCAACATCCCACTCCCGGCAGTGCCTCCATGAATCGCCGGGCGTGATTCTAGCCTCATGCCATCCCTTGATCTCGCCCGCCTTACCGCCGTAAAAACCGGCCGCCTCTTCTGCCCGGGTACGCGCATCCTTAAAGGCCATCTCTCGCAGTTTGGGCAGATAACTCTCCAGGTCCGTTACCTTGTACTCCACCCAGCCGATGAAAGCCTGCTTCCCCTCTTCAGGTTCCGACATCGATTCCACAACCCTTATGGCGCGGTCGACCCGGGACGGATCGTTTAAGGTAAGGTAGAGGTAATGGTCGATTCGGAAGGTCGTTTCTGCACCATATGTTTCAGGGGTTATGTAATAAGTGTCATCAAGGGTGGCGAGGCTCAGGATGCCGTTCTTTTCAAGTGCTTCTCTGATCTCGGCGTAGAACCGGTTTGTCTTGGCAAAGACCTCAACGCTGTCTGTAATCGCGTCACGGACAATGAGATCAAAATGAAGGGAGACGGCATCCGGTACCACCAGAAGGGAGCTTTGTCCCTGCGCAGTGATGCTTGTTCGGTTAAAGGTCGTGGTGGGAACGAAATCCTCATCTTCAAAACCGGCATTAAAATCCTTTATTGAATCCGGTTGACCATAAGCCACTTGAAGGCCATAGCCCAGCCACAGGGGGGAGAGCGGTTTGAGATCGTCTATACCTGGCCCGCCGGTGTGATACTTGGTGTGTCGACTCCACACCCAGGATGGATGCCGTTCCCTGGCGGCGAGCAGTTGCCCCACCTGCCGGCCTTCAGGCAAGACTGCTCCTTCTGCGTCCCTTCGCGCCTGAGCAAACGCCTGCTCCCGCAGTTCGGTGATATAGGGAGCCACGTCCGTCACCAAGAAGCGTATGTCGTTGCATGAGATGTGAAGAGAGCGATCTTTTGATGAAAGTTTTTGCAGTACGTCCACCGCTTTATCCACACGATGCGGTTCTGCCAGAAGAAAGAACCCGGGCGGATCGATTCTGTAACGCCTTTGTGAATCTTGATCATACGAAGTGATACTAATGGATCGGCCACACATGGCGCAAGGGTCGTCAAAACCTGCCTTTCGCATGGCCTTTTCGATCTCCTTGACGCGTTTGTTGGCGTTGGCAAGCAGTGCGGTGCCGGAGCTGTCAATCATCTCAATGTTAAACCGCAGCAGCACCGCATCCGGCATTGCCGGCATTGCCGAGGAGGCCTCTACCAGAACAAGGTTATCCTCGAATGATACCTGTGTACTTCCAACAAGAAGTGCTGCTGAAAGAACCAGGATCGCTGATGCCTTTTTCATCTTCCCTCCTTTATGATGTTTTGCCTATTTTGCGGAGCGCTCTATGTGCTCCTTCCACTGTCTGTCCACCCAGACCTCCCAGCCTTCTCTTTTGATGGCGGCAAAGTTCTCCAATGTCTTGAACTTACGCACGCCAGGGTTTTCGGAAAGCATCTTGCAGGGGAAGGCGGGGCACTCCGAGCAGTGGGTAAGCCCCTTCGAGTGGCAGCAGGCGCGGATTAAGCAGCGGTCATTTAAACCGCCCTCCTGCTGGCAGCCTGAACAGATCGAGGTGGAAGCCAGGCTCTGCATGGCCTTTGCAATCTTCTCACCATCCTCGCCCAAAAGCTTTGGGAAGCAATCGAACTCGGCAAGCATTCGCCGCGCGCCCTCGCTCCGGGCCCGGATTCTTCCTGAAAACCAGTCGCAGGTATGGCAGTAGGAGCCGTAGCACGATAAAAACACCTGTTTTTCAGTTTCGTAGTTCATGCATCCTCCTCTTGAACACAAAAGTCTACATCCTTCCTCGCGGTTGTCAAGTGGGGGAAGCAGTTGAGGATTCCCGAGTCCGGTTCTCGATTGCTTATTTACGTTTTTTTCAAAACTGGCCGACTTAAAGGTCGCCCCCTACTCTTCTTGGCAACAGTAAAGCGAACCTAAAGGTTCGCGCTACATGCTAAGTCGAAATAAAGATGGAGAGTGCCTCTTTCGAGCCACTCTCCACGCTAGTTCTACACGAACTATCCACCTCCGGGAATCCGGATTAACTTAAGTATAGCCGAAAAATTATTCTTATCAAGCCCTGTGGGGTAATCATCTCATTTTATTCTTGCCGTTAGGCGGCGATCTCGGCGTCAGGCAAGTCGGCGTTGGCATTTTATAATCCTTGACTCGGAAGCCAGCTCGTTTAGAATCCGGGATGCATAAAGAACTTTCGCACGAGGAGGCGCTTTTCTTCCTTAATCGCTTCCACGGACACATCGGCCCTTACGTCGTGCTTGGCTACCGCGCCGGGCTTATCGCCAATAGGATACTGGGGGATGATCCTTTTGCCAAGCGTGCGCATACTATGACAGGGTCAAAAACCCCGATTTCCTGCTTTACCGACGGTATTCAGCTCGGTTCGTGCTGTACCCTTGGCAAGGGCAACATCACCGTATCCGACGAGGGCGAGCCGCGTGTCCGTTTCGAGCTCGCTGACGGCTCCAAAGGTATCGAGGTCTGCCTGACCGATGAAGCCAAGGCGCGAATAGCTGCTGCTAACGGCTGGGACGATGCCGACCGGCTGGGCCGCCGGATGCTTACCGACCCTGAGGAAGAACTCTTCATGCTCACCCACCATACGCCCAGCGGGTAACCCTTCCTCTCCTCCCGGCATGGGGGCTGGCACTGTCTTGGGGGTAGGATAGCGTCGGTACGGGATGCACGGGGGGACTTCTAAATCCTTGGATTGCATCTTATCATCGTAATACCGTTCCAGATTCCCCTTACGCTGCGTTCAATGGATCTATCTACTCAAGTTTGGACAGCTCAACAGTCCGGCCCGCTCCAATCTGGATAAAGTGCTCACCGTATTCTTGTGCAAAAAGCTCAATTGCCCGATCACCTGTACAGTGGCAGGGTCCGGCGTATCGCACACCCAGTTTACTGAACTCCGAGATAATCCTTTTGATTTGCGCATCACTGTGTCCCAGGAGATGGAACCCGCCCATGACCAGAAGCACCTCCTGGTTCGTAAGCTCCTTTGCCTTTTTTACTATATCTACCACGCCGGGATGGGCACAGCCGGTGATCACTATCAAACCTCTATCTGTGGGTATTACAAGGGACTGTTCCTTTATCATGGTTCCCATCTCGCCGGTGGAGAGGGCGTGCTCAGAGATCTTAGCCGGTCCAGCTACTTCAACGACCTCTGCACCGTGTCCTTTTGCCTCGTTCTTGATACTCGGAGGGAAAGACCTCAGAACGTAAACAGTAACGTTGGGGTTTGCGGAAAGAAAGCTTGCCAGACCACCCACATGGTCTCCGTGCTCGTGGGAAAGCACAACCGTCTCAATCTGCTTGGGGTCAATCCCCAGCGTTTTGATGTTCGAGAGGAGGATCTTGCCGTCGCCGCCTGTATCGAAAAGGATTTTCTTATCCAATCCCTCGATCAAACAGGAAAACCCCCATGCCGGCTCCAACCCTTCCTCATACACCCGGTTGTCGTAGACAACGGTTATCTTGAGGCCCTCGATACCTGTCGTCTCGATCTCCTCATCCATGGCTTGCTCCTTTTTGTTTGCACGGCAATTGGCGATCAAAGCCGTTGCCAGGATCGCTAAGATTAATTTTTTCATCTTTTCCTCCTCCTTGCTACGGAAGCCCAAAAGGATCCTCTAAAGCTTGGCCAGACGCTTGGAGAAGTCTCGAACCTTCCAGGTCTTGCGAATCTTTTCGATCTCGTGCCCATCGGCCTCAAGCTTCTCAGCGTGGGCCTCGATCCCGCCCGGGAACTTGGGGTTTAAGGCACCCTTGGTCTTGAGCACTCTCCAGTAGGGGGCGATTTGCTTGTGGCCAGCTGCCCGATCCTCTTCGGCGGCTTTGGCAACGATTCCTAAAAAGATGCCGGTGGTCATCGGACAGGCTGAGTCCGTGCCGAACTCCTCGCACAGCCTATCCATGATTGCAGATACCGTCGTCAGTTTGCCTTTCGGTATCTTGCGTACGATCCCGTCGATAATCATGGGGGTGGCTATAATCATCTTACCTTTGCCGAACCGGGCCTGCATCTTCTCCGATACATCTACTACCTTAGGTTCTTGCGGTTTCTCTAACTTATCACGCCACGGGGTAAGGGATTTGGGTTTTGCCATGATATTTCCTTTACGTTCAACTTACCCAACTTATAGTTACTTTACCTTGCTCGTATCTGCAACCTCCTCGGAATCGGATTCCTCGCTGACATCCTCCCCGGCTAAGGGCATTGCCAGTATCATTAACCCTAACCCGACAAGAGCTAGAAAGATCCTTTTCACCACGCCTCCTGAATTCGTCAGGTTATGCTAGGCGGTTTGCGGAGGTTGTCAAGTGGAGGATGGGAACTGTTTGCGCTTGACACATAGGCCGTCAGAGGCATGTTAAGATTATGGAAAGATACCGCTTATACGTGGACGAATCGGGAGATTACGTCTTCCGTGATCCGGAATCATTGGCCGAACCATCATACAGATTCTTGTCATTCATCGGGTGTATGATGAAAAGGGGGAACGATTACGAGGAGTTCAGTCATCGTTCGGATGCGTTGAAGCGGAAACATTTCAAAGGAGACTTGGATGACCCACATGAAACAATCATACACATGGGAAAAGCAGACCGACCTTCCACTCGACCTCACAATCAATCTCCTTGGGAATGGGGAGCTATCTTCCGGAAGTGACCAAGCTGTGTAGAGAACACCACTGCGGCCAGGATGACCCCGCATCCTCCGATCAAGAGGGTCAGGGGCGCGCCTATATTTTCAGCCAACCCTGTAGCCATCAGCAGCTGGCCGAAGGGCAGGAGGCCGAGTAAGGACATGGTGTAAAGGCTCATCACCCGGCCCCGCTTGTCGTCATCCACGATGTTCTGAAGAACGGTGTTGCACGAGGCAAACTGCACCATCTGTCCGAACCCGGCAAACGCCATCATCGCAAGAGAAAGGTACATGTTCCTGGAGAAGGAAAAGATTACAATACTCGTTCCGAAGATGCCGGTGGCTACGGGGATCACCTTCCAGAGTCCAACAAAGCTTTTGCGCGTGCCCAAAAACAGGGCCCCGGCAACTGCCCCTATCCCTACCGCACCCATAAGGAACCCGTAAGTGCTCGATGAGCCGCCAAGTACGTCCTTAGCCATCACCGGCATCAGGGTCAGGTAGGGCAGCCCGACAATGGCGATAAACGAAATCAAGAGGAGGATCGAGCGTATAGGCCCCCAGCTGTAAGCGTAGCCGATGCCCTCCTTGAGATCGCGCAGAACGGGCGCAGGCTTCTTGTTGTTCACCCGCGGCTCAAGCTGCATGGCCAGAAGGCAGCCTATTATGGCAAGGTAGGTTACAGCGTTTACAAGGAAGCAGAAGCCTTCACCTGTCAGGGCGAGAAGTATGCCTGCGATGGATGGCCCTACCAGACGAGCGATGTTGAACATGGCGGCGTTCAAAGCGATAGCCGAGCCCAGGTTTTCCTTGCGCTCCACCATCTCTACGACGAACACGTTGCGCGCAGGGCTGTCCACCGATCGAACGAGGCCGAAGAAAAGGGCCAAAACGAAAATATGCCATATCTGGATGGTGTTCGTGAGGGTGAGTGCCGCCAGCGCCACGGCCTGAAGTGTAGCCAGTATTTGAGTGACGAGTATCACGCGGCGGCGGCTTATACGGTCAATCATCACACCGGCGAATGGACTGACCACGAAGTTGGAGATCTGGGAGACGAACGCCACCATGCCAAGAATCGCCACCGAGCCGGTGAGCCGGTAGACCAGCCAGTTTACGGCCACCCGCTGCATCCACGTGCCGAGAAGCGAAATCCCGTGTCCTGCGAAGTAAAGCCTGTAGTTGCGATAGCTAAAGGCACGAAACAGAAGCTTCAGACCGTTCCTGCGCTTTTCGATGAAGTCCTTCACCCGGCTAGATTGGCCTTTCTCTGGAAGGGTTCATCTTGGGACGACTGGACAGACATTAAACATTAGTGTATGCGAGGGGGAGGGATTGTCAATAAATAATGCTCCCTTTCACCCAGAGGGTGAAAGGATCGCAGAACAAGATCCTCCTTTTTCGGCCTTTGGCCGAAAAAGATCGGAGAAATAAAAGCGAGGCTGGCTTTTCGCCGGTCCGTTAATTATTGTCGGAGTGGAATTATGCTAAGCGAACCCGAGTGTCTCAGCCACGTGTTACTTGGCGAAGAGGCGTTTGATTCTTCTGCATGTCCCCTTTGCGATGTAACTCAAGGTGATGTCTCCCCGCTTTTTGAAGATGCGGTTCATCAGTTTCGGTTCAAGGCCCCCAACCACGCCGAAACACGCGAACCATTGTCCGATGCGAACGATTTCCCTTATATCAACCAGCTTGTAGTAGCGCCTGATTATCCGGCGTCGAGTTGTGAACCACCGGATATGGGCGGGATCGTCGAATGTGGGCAGGCTGAATACGATTGAAGTTCCTTCCCTGATGTTCCTTATGACCGCGAGATCGTCAGCCACGTGTTCCATTACTTCAAGCGCCACAACTGCATTGTAATCGCAATCGTAGCAATTCGGATTCGTCGCGTCCCCAACCTTGAAGGGAAAATTTAGCGCGTCCTTTGCCATTCGCACGGCTCGCGGGCTGAAGTCGAAGCCATGATAGTCCCTATAACCCTCGTCGTATAAGTAGTTGGCAAACTGACCAGCACCGCACCCGATCTCCAGTATCTTGGGATTCTCGATTCGCTTTATGAACTGCAGGATCTGAGTCCAGAGGACGTAGTAACAAGAATCCCTGTAGTGGAGACGATATTCTCCGGAGGTTGAATAGATATTATCATAATAATCTGAGGTTCTTAACTCTCCCATATTTTAAAGATAGGCCGTTTATCTAAGATGTCAATAGGGCCTCATGTCGTAGTTCTGTCAAGCAGGCGGGCCGGCCATACGGCTGACCCTTCAGGTTTTTAAATACCGCAACCCCGGGCGGTTTGATTTTTATCCTTACTGGATTTGTCTTTTACCTCCAAAGCCGAGAGCAAGATTAACAGAGCCAATAGGTTTATTTGAATTGGGGCCGAGTTCTCGACCGAAGGTGAAGGAAATCAGTGCGTTGCTCTCTAACTTATAATTGATTGTAGCCGAGAGTCTTAAGAGGTAAGAGTTCGCATCTGTAAGCCAGCGATATACCCCTTCGGTTGACCAGGAAAGTCGTTGCTCGGGTTTGTCAGAGATTCCCTTAATTCCAATGTCAACGCCTGTTTGATCTGGATCGATGCTGTCCATCATGTAACGAAGGACACCTAAAGCACTCCACTCCCGATCTTCGTAGCCAAAATTGATCCATCCCCCTGCTTTGTGAAAAGCGATGTCTTCTAATCCGCCTCCTCGTTGGGCGTTTAATGCTACAGCTCCGGAGAGACCTAGTTTCCAGCCAATACGTCGCAATTGTAGCCCGGAAGATACATGATCTATGGTTTTTATGAGATCAGGTTTTCCCTTCTCAACGTTTTTTTCAGCTTCTTGAGCGAGTTCTCTTCCTCTTTGCTTTCTCAAGGCTATCAGTCGTCTCTCTTCCTTATCAGTGGTAGCTTGTAGGATTAGCGAATCAAGTGCCCTGATTGTGCTGTCGGTTTTGTTCAAACTGACTATTCTTGAGTTAATCAAGGTGCCGAGCTTGCCCAACAGTATTCCTAGAGAATCCATATCGTTTTCGAACGCAGGGTCCATTTTACCCCGCATTAGGGAAAACCGAACTCCCAAGGCTGCCGAGGTAGTTAAGGAGTCGAGTGTGTCAGATTCGGAAGAAGTAGCCGCCGAGATAGAAAAGGTCTGGAAGAGCGTAGGGCCTATCCTGGGACTTCTGAAGTCTTCATAGGAGATATTCCTTCCACAGAACACCCAAGACGGGGCGAATTCGAGAGCATAGCCTCTGGGAAGTACTCTAAGAGTGTCTGTTGCATTGACGATTGAGATAGCAAGTTCCATCGGTTCTTGAGGCCTTTCCACTGATTCCGGATCCAATCCCAGAAGAAAAACGGCGGGATAGTTAGGGGGTTTTAAGAGATTCAGGGTTGTGGCAGCGGTGTCGGTTAGGGAAGAATACGCAGAGGAGACGGTTAGCAGAACCGCAAGCATGAAAAGGCTTACCGATCGGGTGACTTTTGGCAACATGATGCCTCCTGGTTATCCGTCGACTTGCTTGAAAAGCACGTCAAAGTTAAAGGTCATGCGGATTGCTTTTTTCCTGTGCTTTTTCTCAAGGATTATTTCCCAATCCTCAAGACCGCCTTTGAGTTCGTAAGTCACACTAAACATCTCTGTCCCGGGTGTTTTGCCGAAAAGGATGGAGGTGCAATGGAGGGTCTTTCCATGTAGATTCACCCCTGAGCCAAGCTTTACCTCCAGCTTCCCGGTGTGATCGTGTTGGGATGGTTGGGGTAAGTTTAGACTCGTTCCACATCGTTTGCCATGCCCCGGGATTACGCTCAAAGTAATCTGATCACCTTTACGTACCTTGTAAAGATCAAAGAAGTAGTTGTCTTTGAACTTCTTCTTCATAGCGCTCCTCCTTTGCCCGTTGCGGGCGGTTTGGTTTTAGCTTGCGAAGCCCGGCTTCGCCTTGGTTCATCCGTTCTAAGGCCTCTTTCCTTCCCAAAACGGGCACTGCTTTTTAGCCTCTTCGTTTCCGGTCTCACACATGGACCACAACCCCGGCGTTATCTTCTTTTCCCAGTGATGCTTTTGTATGTAAGGACAGAAAGTAGGCCCCACTCCAGCAATTACACCCTCGATGAGAAAAGTAACGTCCGCATCCGGGAGGTATTCTTGCCCAAAAACCTGCTTATGAACGATCTCAAGTCTCCGGTACAAAGAGTGCAGTGCGACTACACTTCTTCTTAAGTACTGCTCGTAATAACGATTCCTCTCGTAGTCCTGCGTGATGTAAAACCCTTCCTTCATTCTTCGGGCTACTCGTCGAGCCCCGAGATAGATCAGATAACCAACACCGGCGGCGAATAGAGAAAAAAGCACTATGATTAAAGTTCTGTATTGTGGGCATCGGTGGGATAAAAGATTGTCAAGGACTCCAATCAAAGCGAAGTCCCCAACAGCTGTGGTTATAGCCATTGTGGGTAGGGATTTGAGAAAGTCCCTTGCTTTGGTGCCGAAGCTTAGGGTCTCCTTTATAGCATTCAGTGTCTCCTCTCGCAGTTTCGCGTTCTCCTCAAAGTTAAGTTCTCGTCCTTTATAGATGATGTCCAGACTGCGGCGGGTAGATTCGATAGCTGCTTTTGCCCCTGCCAGATATCTCTTCTCCGGGTGGTCGTCTGGGGCATCGTCGTAGCTTTTCAATTTGTAGTTCAGGCGAGTTTCCACCTCAATTGCGGTGGTCTGTGTTGATTCTTCAGATGAGGATTTGCCGGTAAGCGCCCACACCATCTCGACTGCATCAAGAGGCGACAGGACAGATGTTTTGTCCTTTCCCTTGCCGGTCTTTTTGTTCTGGGGTGTTGCTTTTTGCGGCATAAGGCCTCCTCTTATATTTATATGTCGATTATAGGCAAATTCGAATTTTTGTCAAGTCTTTACCGAGCAAACTGTATGGGGTGTCAAAGAGCTTGACATGACGCCTAACTCCTTTAGTATACTACGAAGATTAAACTCAAGAAGAAGGGTTTTAAGTGGCAGAGTCCATCCGCAGTTAATCCTTTATGGAGGTGGATTTGAAGGACTTTTTTGCATCTATTGCATCGGCCTGGCCTGCGATCCGCGGCTGGCTGCTTTCCACGGGCATCCAGATTGCCATAACCCTGGTAATCGCCGTAGTGGTTACCTGGCTGGTAGGGTTCCTTATCAAACGTGCTCTGGGCAGGACGGAGGCCGCCGAGACGCCGGAGGCCATCGACCGGGCCAAGCGCCTGAAGACCGTCCTCGGCGCCCTGAGATTACTGGCCGGGGTGGTAATCTGGGTCATTGCGGGTATCACGATCCTGGGCCAGCTTGAGATAGCCATCGGCCCCATCCTTGCCGGTCTTGGCGTGGTAGGCGTGGCCGTCGGCTTCGGCGCACAGAACCTGGTGCGCGATCTCCTCGGCGGCATCTTCCTGATAGTCGAGAACCAGCTCAGGGTTGGAGATGTGGTTCGAATCGGCGATGCGGTTGGAACGGTCGAGGTGCTGAATCTCAGGATAACCCAGATACGCGGCCTCGACGGCCACCTCTGCACCGTACCAAACGGCGAGATCAAGATGGTTGAGAACATGACCATGAAGTGGTCGCGGGCCATAGTCAAGATCGGGGTTGCCTACCGCTCAAATATCGAGCGGGTTATCGAGGCGCTGCACAAAGCGATCGAAGACCTGAAATCAGACGAGACTGTCGGCCCTTATCTGATAGATACTCCACAGATCAAGGCGATAGACGACTTTGCCGCCTCCTCCCTTGACGTCGCACTGTGGATCAAGACCATGCCTGCCAAGCAGTGGGATACAGGACGCATGGCACGCCGCTACATCAAGAAACGCTTTGACGAGGCCGGGATCGAGATACCCTTTCCGCAGGTCACGCTCTCCCTTGGCCCCCAGGAGGCCGAACTCCTGGCATCCTCCAAGAAAGGCAATAAACTCGTTTAGGGAATAGATTTTGAGACGTTAACGGTTACAGACGATCCAGCGTCTCGTATAGATGGATCGGTTCAACCCTTCGAGGAGGTTGGATTGTCTGAATCCTTGGGTCATAACCTTGAGAGGAGTGATGATGCGTAGATCATTGATTTTATTGGCACTTATGGTCGGTGCTGCCTGGGCGTAGATGATTTACGGGAATTGGTACTGCCGGAGTTACGACTGGTCACTTGAGCTTGCAGGGGACGGCGAGCGCGTCTCCGAAGAGGAAGGAGGCGAGCTGCTTGACGCCTGGATAACAGGGTTTCGAGAGGATCAGGCAGGATTTAAGGAAAAACTTGGCGAGTGGACAGCGGCGCGGTTTATCGTCACCTTAAAGTTCTGACCTTCGAGGAAACAAACAAACTGGCCCTTACCGACAAAGATGTAGAGAGCTATCTGGATTACGCCGCCTTCCTGATTGCTCTTTCTACCGGCAAAAAGACGCAGCCTTCAGTGACCCAGCGCAACTCCCAGGCCGAACGAATCGTTAAAGGGTTCACCAACTACCCGCTTGAGGCAAAACAGTTTCTCTGTAGAAGCCAGGTCGTCTTCAGTTATCTCAAATACGTTTGGGATAACGCCGATGCCGCTGAGCGCAACCTTGCAACTCAAGGTATATTAGAGAAAGGCAAAGTAAGCGTATTCGAGGCAGCGTCAGTTCTGGCTTTCGATCACATCGGAGCCATGAACGCCTGGAAGAATGTGATTGAGCTGCCCTACTGCTATGAACTAGATTAATAACCCTAACAGGGTGTCATATATGTCTCACGTCTTCTGTGAGGGTCAAGAGGTCTATCTCATCATCGTCTTGAAGGAGTCGGACCAACCCGTGGGCTGCGTGCGAATCAACTGGATGGATACCTCCCACCGCTTCGCCTGGCTGAGGTTCACGATGGGTACCGAACGCGGCAAAGGTTTTTGCAAGGATGCGCTGCGATCTTTTGTCCCCTCTGGGACAAAAGGAGCATTGATTATACGTACTCTCTTATGATCCCCAGGACCTTGCCCACGATCTTGAAGGGTCCGGATATCAGTTCGTAGGCTGGGTTTTCGGGTTTTAAGGCGTAGGCGTCGCCGTGCATCACCAGTCGTTTGACAGTGGCCTCGTCTGCAAGCCTTGCTACCACTATGTCCCCGGGTCTTGGCACCTGGTTTGGATCGACCACCGCCAGATCGCCCTCCGTGATACCGGCGTCGATCATCGAGTCGCCCTTAATCCGCAGCATAAACGAGCGGCGCCACCGGGTAGCGGTGAAGATCTCCTCTACGTCCTCCACTGCAAGATTGGGGATGCCGGCAGGAACACGACCCACTATCGGGATACCCCACGGCTCGATCTGGATCGCGCGAGCGTGGCCCAGTTTGCGCTTAATGAGTCCCTGTGCCGCTAAGCCGTCCAGGTGAACCTTGATGGCCTTGGTGCTTTTATAACCCAGCCCCTTGCCAATCTCGCGGATCGAAGGCGGATAGCCATACTCGCTTACAAACCCCCTCACAAACTCGTATATTCTCATCTTTGGGTTCGGCAGTCTCAATCTTCACTCCTCATATTTATATTATAAACGACCAATCTCCTTTGTCAACCCACCGGGGTCTAATCGTGTGCAACTCAGGCATGCGTTTCTTACAGAGGTGCCATCGTCTGGCGAAGGATTGAGGTAGGGGTGTCACCCTCCCCTTTATCCCCTCCCGTCGAGGGAGGGGTATTTAAACTTCCAGCTTTCCTTGCTTGTCCTTGTCTTTCTTGATTCGCTCTGCCCGCTTGAAGGTAACCTTATTTCTCCTCGACGGGAAAGGAGTATCACCTTCTCCGACACTTCGTGTCGACCTCTTTACTCGACAGGAGTACTTACGCCATCAAGGAAGGGGTATTTAAACTTCCAGCTTCTTCTGCTTATCCTTGTCCTTGTTGATTCGCTCCGCTCTTTTGAAAGTGATGTCGTCAGGCGCTATCTGCGGAATCTGCAGACGCTCGGTGCCCTCCAGAAGTCCTTTGAGGGTAAGCGCCTGCACCCAGGGGTAGTCCTTGCCCATTATCTCTGAGCGGTAAAACCCGGCGGACGCGGCTTCGGATGCGATGTCGGAACGGTCGCTGGACGGCTAAAGGTACACTAAATCCACCGACTCCGAGGCAGTGTTCTACCTCAAGACCTCCAGATTATCCCCAAAATAAAGCTGGTTGCGCGGCTCCTGATCCATAAATAATGATATATAAGGTTTGCCTGTTGTCACGGAAGGATGAAGCATTGACAGCAAGGTAAAGATTGCTTAGAATGGATTTATGTGTCCTACAAAAAAGGTGGTGTCCAGCGCTTGACAAGGAATCAAAATTGACTATAATTACCACAGAATGAATTGCTCCCCGCTCGACACGCTGAAAGGCCTTGAGCGGGGTTATCTTTTAGGGTGTAATAATGGTGCAAGAACCATCGAATAAACGGACAGTTGTTTTTGTAGACGGCCAGAATCTTTTCCATGCCGCCAAGGAAGCATTCGGCTACACTTATCCTAACTATGACGTTCTCGCTTTGGCAAAAGCTATATGTCAATCTCAAGGATGGGATCTGGCCCAGGTGCGTTTTTATACAGGTGTTCCCGATTATTCAGACGACGCCTTCTGGCATGCGTTTTGGACTAACAAAATAGCTCACATGGGTCGTTTGGGTATATACACTTACCACCGCTCCCTACGCTACCGCAATAAGAAAGTTACCCTTCCTGACGGCACTCAATATACCTTCCTCTCCGGCAGCGAAAAAGGAACTGACGTCCGTATTGCCATAGATGTCATAAGAATGGCCCATCGGAAAGCATACGATGTAGCCTTAATATTCAGTGAGGATGAGGACTTCTCCGAAGTAGCTGAAGAGATTCGGACAATTGCTCAAGAGTAAAATCGCTGGATTAAGATGGCATGTGCATATCCTTTCAGCCCCACTCACAAGGTCAGGGGTATCGAAAAAACCGACTGGATCAGAGTGGATAAAAACACCTACGACGCTTGCATAGACCCCAGGGATTATCGCCCCAAACCCAAGAGTACACACTGAGAATTTAATCTTTGAACAGCACATTATACCCAACGAGGACACTTTATTATTGAACCCACGTTGCCTGTTGTCAAGGAAAGGAATAAAAACGGAGACCCCTAACGGGGTCTTCGTAAGGAGGTGAAGGCTTCTGAAAAGCCTTCCATGTCCAACAAAAACCTACTACCATCGCCTGCTTTAGGCGCGGCATATATAACTATAGTCATTTGGGGGTGTTTGTCAAGTACTTAACTCTCACTCCAAGTGGACAGGGGGTTGAGTAAAAATAGGTGCCACTTTCTATGTTACGCTTACACGCAGCTTACATCTATAACCCCTTGACAAACCCATGTTTAGGGAGTATAATGGGTGTTATGAAATTGATTTTTGTTTGGCTGGATCAACTCTCTCTAATGGAGAGACGTCCCTTGAAGCACTGGGTTGATCCTATGCCTGGTGAAAATAAGGAGGACTTATGAAGGAATTGGCCGAGCGGGCCGTCGAGACCGCAAGGCTTGCCGGTGCGGATTATGCTGACGCTCGGGTGCTGACCGTCCACGACCAGCAGATATACGTCCAGGACCTTTCACCTAAGGCGATTCAGGACGTGACCGACGCAGGCATCGGTGTGCGCGTGCTTAAGGACGGCGCGTGGGGATTCGCCTCCATAAGCCGGCATGACAAGCGTTCGGCAGAGAAGGTCGCGCGGGAAGCCGTCGCGGTAGCCAAAGCCTCTGCTCTCACCGTATGGAAGGACAAGGTCACGCTGGCCCCAGAGCCGGTCCATAAGGATCGCTTCGAGACCAAGGTAAAGATCGATCCCTTTTCGATTCCCATACAGGACAAGCTGACCATTCTCCTGCAGATCAACCGGACGATGCTGGGTGTGGGGGGCATCGTGAAGGCGTTCGGCACCATGAGGGCAACCCGGCGGCATCAGTTCTTCGCCTCAACCGAAGGCTCACAGATCGAAACACTTATAACTACGGTCAACGCCTCATACATGGCAACCGCTGCAGGCAAGGGCGACAGTCAGACCAGAACCTTCCAGGAGTATCCCATGAACAAAGGCTGGGAGCACATCGTGGCACAGAAGCTTGAGGCTCATGCCCAGCGCATCGCCGAAGAAGCGGTAGCCAAGCTCTCCGCCGCCTATCCTGCCGAAGGCAAGATGGACTTGATACTTAATCCGTCGCACCTATCACTTACGATCCACGAGTCGGTAGGACACGCGACCGAGCTGGATCGCGTTCTGGGCTACGAGGCAAACTTTGCAGGCACGAGCTTTGTAACGTTGGACAAGAAAGCGGCCAAATTCCGGTACGGGTCGGACATCGTAAACTTTGTGGCCGATAATAACCTTCCGGGCGGGCTTGCCTCCACCGGATACGACGACGATGGTGTGGCCTGCCAGCGCTGGGACATCATAAGGAACGGCATATTCAAGAACTACTCCTCCACCCGCGAGGTGGCACCTTTAGCCGGATACAAGCGTTCGTTCGGCTCGGCCCGTGCCGACTCATACGCCTCAATGCCAATCAACCGCATCCCAAACCTCTCGCTCATGCCCAGTCCAAAAAGCATCTCCCCTGAAGATCTTACCGCGGACGTAAAGAATGGGGTGTGGATCGAGGGCCGGGGCAGCTGGTCAATAGATCAGCGCCGGCTCAACTTCCAGTTCGGCGGCGATCTGTTCTACGAGATCAAAAACGGCAAGAAGGCGAGGATGCTGCGTGACGTGATATACACCTCGATTACGCCGGAGTTCTGGAACGCGGTTGACTGCATCAGTGGCAGGAAATACTGGGAGGCCAGGGGCTTTAGAACCTGCGGCAAGGGCGAACCCATGCAGGTAGCCCAGATGACAAACGGCGGCCCGTGGATCAGGGTCAGAAAAATCAAGGTTTTACGGGGGAAGAAATGAATATCGATTGGCTTAAAGAGACCATAAAACGGATAGCTAAGCAGAAGAAGACCCAAGAGGCGAGCATACTGCTTCAGGTTGAGAACGATAATCTATCCCGCTTTGCCGAGAACCGCATCACCCAGAACACTACCAGACACCGCATAAATCTCTACGTTAAGGTTTGCCATGAGCGTCGCAGTGGCCAGGCTGAGACCTCGGATGTTTCCTCGAGAGGCGTGCTTTCTGCACTGCGTAAGGCCGAGGCTGCCGCCACGGCATCACCCAAGGATCCTGAGTTCATAGCACTTCCCGGCACGCAACACTATCTGAAGGTAGAACGTTTCTTTCCCCAGACCGCCGAGCTGCCAGTGGACGCCAAGGCCAGGGTTATCCGCGAGATAACCGCAGAGGCCGCCTCGCGCAAGATGAAAGCGGCTGGTATCTACCGCTCAGGGGATTACGCACTGTTGGTGGCCAACACCAAAGGGCTAGTGGCAGAGCACCGCTGGACCCAGGCTGAGTTCTCCATCACCGCGCAAACCGCCGACTCGACTGGCTCGGCGGTTGCCGAAGAGGAGAACGTGGCAAAGATCAATCCTCAGGCGCTGGCCATCGAGGCGTTTCGCACCGCTGAGATGGGCAAAAACCCAAGGCAGATCAAGCCCGGCCGCTACAAGACACTCTTCACCGCACGCGCCTTCGGCGAGATGATGCCGTTCGTTATCTACCAGATGGATCGGCGCGCGGCAGACGAAGGCAGAAGCTTCTTTGCAGGCAAGGTCGGAAAGAAGATTCTTGCAAAAAAGATCTCGCTGGTCGCAGACCCGCAGGCCCCGACGAATCCAGGAAACCCGATTGACCTCTACAACGACGGTGTTGCGTGCAAGGAGGCGGCGTTCATCCAGGAAGGGGTGCTTGGAAACCTCTGGACCATGCGCTACTGGGCCAAGAAACAGCGCATCCCGCTTGTTTCGCCCTCGTTTAACTTCTCAATGACCGGAGGCGCCAAAACCCTTGATCAGATGATCAAGCGCATAGACCGCGGGCTTTTAGTGATGCATCTTTGGTATGTACGCTACGTGAACCCGATGGAACTCATTCTGACCGGCACCAGCCGGGACGGTCTGTTTTTGGTAGAGGGAGGCAAGATCAAGCGGGCGGTGAAGCACATGCGGTTCAACGACTCCCCGATGCGATTCCTGCGAAACCCTCTGTCCCTGGGCGTTCCGGAGCGCCGCGGCGGCGCTATGATGCTTCCTCCGGTGCTTGTCTCAGACTTCAACTGGGCGAGCACGACTACGTTTTAACACCCCAAACGGTTACTGAGTAACCGCTTGGGGACCCCGGATATACACCCCACGGGATAGCTTCGCTCTCTCGCGGGGACCCGGGAAAGATAAAAAATTTAATGGGCTGGCGAGAGCCAGCCCTCTTACCGATTTATCCTCCGATCCTTTTCCAGATTGCTTATATCAAACTCTAACTCAAATCCTAAATGTGTCAAGAAAGAACCCGATTTGAGAGGGGCCGACCTTGCGGTCGGCCCCTAAGATTTCTTTCTGCGATCTTTTGCCCGCAGGGCAAAAGGAGCATTATCTCAGCAGGATCATCTTCCTTATCTTTCTATAATCGCCTGCACGGAACCGACAGAAGTAGACGCCGGTCGGCACTTCAACGCCTTGAGCATCTCGACCGTCCCAGTAAGCGGTGTGATACCCGACCTTTCTGCTTTCGTCTACCAGGGTTCGCACCACTCGACCGGCAGCGTCGTAGATAACGAGGCTGACTTCGCTCTCTTGTGGAATCTGGTAGGGAATGGCGGTTAAAGATGTGAATGGATTGGGGGAGTTCTGGGTAAGCCGGTATGCAGTCGGGGTCTTGAACTCCTGCTCTCCGATACCGATCTCCTCGACCGTGACCGTCAACGACCCGGCCCGCACCACTGTCTCATCGCCTGCGGACTGCACGGTCATTATAACCGTATCCACGATGTATTCGGCAAGGAACCCTTCGGGGGGTATGGTTACAGTCACAGGTTCTATGGCCCAAGCTTCGCTGGCCAGAGATAACTCAATCATCTCAGGTTCTAACTCCCAGCCTTTCGTATCAGTTATCGTCGCCGTGTAGGTATCCGTTGGTTCCAGTCCCATGTTACGTATGTAATAGTTCACCTCTACGATATCTCCATGTTCAGCCATGATGTCCTGCGAGGGCATGCAGTTCACCTCATACGGCTGCCAGTCGATGGGCGGCCAGAAGTGTATCCACCAGTTGGGGGCGATGTAGACGATGGTATCCTTTGGAGGATCGATGACCACCACGAGTATCTCCAACGAATCCAGGACCGGCGGGGCAGGGCCTTGCGGCAGGAACACCGTGTCGGGATCAGGATGAAACTCGTCGCCTGGATGTCCCCAGTAAAACGCCCACTCGTATACCTCGTTTGAGCCCTCGTATCCTGCTCGTGGATCCAGACCCGTGGTAAAGAAGGAGTTGTTGAACCCGTAGCTCGCGAATACGCCATAGTAGTCAGACCAGTCCCAGCCAGGGTCGCCTGGCTCGGGATCGCCGGGAAACCAGTGCACGTCAGTTGTCGGATCGTCGTAGACCCGGACTATGAAGCTCGTTTCAGCATCGTTTATGAGGTTGTTACCGCCAACTTCAGGGATAAGGTGGCTGTTTTGTAGTCCGTCGGAGAGCTTTATCCATGCCGTGTCTACCTCGGCATCGTCGCCGCCGAATACCCAGGCCTTTACGTTTATACCTTCAAACGTAAACTCGGCAACGTTCCAGTCGTTCGAGTCTCTCTGGCGGAACATCGAAAGATTACTTGGCGGCGGCTCGCCCTCTATGTCATGTGCCAGGAAGTAAACAACACCCGGATAGAATGCCGTATGCCCTGAAGAGCTTACCGCCTGCCAGCCGTGCTTGTGCTCGTGGTAGAAGAAGCCGGCGTTGGGGTAGGTGCCGTCGTTGAACCAGTTCGGGAACCTGCCGGCCCAAGCCCATTCCTCCCAGTTGGTCGCCTTGCCGTCCCAGATGGTCGGGTCGTGCGGGGTCTCAGGGCAGTAGCCGCGCATCGGCTCAAACGCGCTTAGCCCTGCCGCCATCGTCAGCACCAACACTACGGCGACACAGAGTCCAGGAAAATATAACTTTCTCATTTTGCGTCTCCTCCTAAGGTTGATCGTAATCCACCAACTCTAGCTTGGTTTTTATTGCACGGTTTTGTTTATGGCTAGCCTCCTCTCGCTCGTCGAGGTGAGCAGTGTTTGGTTTATCGTCTAGATGAGATTATAGTGCTGATTCCGGTTTGTCAACCCGTAACCCGTAACACCCGTACCCCTTCGGGGCATTCTCATTATTACTTGGAGCTAATGCTCCAGAACATCTAAGGATATAACACCCGTAACGGCCGCAACACACCTTAAACGAATGTTCAGATATGTAGGGGCACGGCATGCCGTGCCCCTACGCTTTACATTATAAACAGCCTAGAGAGGCTGTTCCACATCCTATGATTTAGGGGTTCCTTTTCTCATTGCGTTATAGAGGTTGCAGTTTTGGATCTTTGCCGATGAATTATGGAGTATGTATATCCCGCGGTACTCACCGTCCTCTCCTACGTTCATCTTCAAGGTGACATGCTCAAGGGTCAGGCTGCCGCCGGGACGAACGGTCAGGTTCCCGTTCATTACGATTGTCGTATCCTTAAGCGTCAGCGTGTCGGATATCTCCCACGAAGAGGCGTCGAATACGTTGTTCCAGGCAAGCGCCAGGCCTCCCAGAAGGAACCCGGCGATGAAGGACCCCGCCCCTTGCTTGCGTATGTTTTTGTCTGCCACTCTAGACTCCTTTCGCTGCTGGCGAATCGGCTGGTTATTTGTCTCATGGGGCTACAGGGGACACCAAAGCCACGCGATATCTGTGCAGGACCCAGGGCAACGACTCCTTCTGCGATCTTTGCCCTGCGGCGAAAAGGGGCATCAATACAGCCCTTCCACGCTCAGGTAGCGCTCGCCGGTGTCGGCGAAGACGCAGACGATCAGCTTGCCCTTGTTGTCAGGACGTCTGGCGAGTTCCCGTGCGGCGAACGCCGTCATGCCTGATGTGATTCCGGCCAGGATGCCCTCGGTGCGCGCCAGCTCCCTGCAGGTGTCAAAGGCATCGGCCTCGGACACGGTGATCACCTCGTCCAGGAGCTCTCGTTTGAGGATCTTCGGCACGAACCCAGGGCTGGTTCCGGCCTGCCGGTGGGGCTTGAAGACGCCGGCAGAGATCATGGGAGCTATCTCCGGCTCCACACCCACGGTCTTAAACGACGGTTTTCTGGGCCTTATCGCCTGGGCCGTGCCCATAAGGGTTCCGGTGGTGCCAAGGCCCGCCACCAGGATGTCTATCCTGCCGTCGGTATCGCGCCAGAGTTCCTCCGCGGTTGTCTCCCGATGCGCACGGGGATTCGCGGGGTTTGCATGCTGCTCGATGTAGAACGAGTTGGGAATCTCGCGAAGAAGTTCAAGCGCCCTTTCCTTTGAGCCTTTGGTCCCCTTGCTGGCCGGGGTAAGCTCGAGTTGCGCGCCCAGTGCCCGCAGGAGCCGCTTTCGTTCCTGTGACTGGATCTCGGACATGCAGATAATCAGCCTGTAGCCCTTTATTGCACAGATAAACGCCAGCGCAAGTCCGGTGTTTCCAGATGTGGCCTCGATGATGGTGGTGTCTTTGTTGATCTTTCCCTCCCGCTCACCTGCGGCGATCATGTAGGATACAGGGCGGTCCTTGATGCTGTAGGGGTTGAACATCTCCAGCTTGGCGGCAAGGGTCGCATCCAGGCCTTGGCCGTACTTCCTTAAATACACCATCGGTGTGTTGCCGATGGCCTCAAGTATGTTCTCTTTAATGTTCACCGCGCCACCTTCGGGTGCACCTGTTCTTCGTGGTCCCCGCGTCGTCGCACAGCGACGGCGTGGGGTGAATATACCATCGGTGTGTTACCGATGAGATCAAGCAAATTATCCTTTATATCCATTGGTCTTCCACTTTACTGGAATAATATACTTCCGCCGATACTTATGTCAAGGGGTATCTGCGGCTAGTAGTTGACAGAGCGGGTCTTGTGATTATTCTGAAGCTGATGGCGGATAAGGCTCAACAAATAGACGGTAAAAACGGTCTTGGACTACACCGCCGATTGGAAAGAGGGATCAAACCGAGGCGTAACCTGCTCTTTCGCACAAGCCGCAGCCTCTCCCTCGCAGGCATATCATTCCTGGGAGTAACTCTTACCCTGCTGATCGTGATAATAATGTTTCCTTATGTATCTGAACCGGAAACCGGCATCTTCATTATCTGGGCTCCATACTCTGAAGCAGTCAATTATGAGTACGAGTACGTCACCACAACGGTGAGGATCGTTTCGGTGGAAAAGCTCAATAGGCCACGCAGCTATAACGATACTTTCCCCAATCTCACCTTTGTATTCAAGGAGACACCATTTTTATTAGAGCAGCTTGAATGCTATATTGAAGTGATACGAGAACGGCCTTCTGACAGTTTGTCAAGTCTCTGGAAGGATAAATTCGGGAGGGTTCACCCGGTTCCAGACTATCTGGATTATTGTGCGTTTTTCAGCTCCGTTCTGCTCGTGATTGATGAGGATGTCCTTGAGATACTTAGCCATGGGGACTTTATCGCTATATGCGACATGTTTAAGATGCACGATTTTTGTAGGATTATCGTGACCACTGAATGACTATCGAATTCCCGCAAAACCAATCCGCTGGGGATCGGCAGCTACTTCAGATAAATGAACCTTCCCGATTCGGCCCCAACGGCGGTCCTAAGCTCCCAGAAGTAGACGCCTGAGGAGACTCCTGCATCGCATTCGATTCGTCCTCCTGGGGGTATCTCCCCGTCGTTTGAGTAAACTTCCCGTCCCGCGGCGTTAAAGATGCGAAGGGTGTAATTTCTCAACTCAGAGACGCGGTAAGCGAAGCTGATTCGACCTTTTTGGATCTCAGCGCAGCGAATCTTTAAGCCGTTTCCCCTGTCCTCAGCAACCTCAACCACGTCGAGCGCGACCCGTGAATTTATCCGCAGTTCATGTGTTACCGGGATGGTGTCTGCCGAGACGATCATCTTGTCCCATACGTCCTGATTGGTGTAGGAGGGATGCACGCTCGCGATCAAAGCCGCCAGCCCCGCGACCTGGGGGCAGGCCATCGAGGTGCCGTCGCGCCATCCGTAGTAGCCGCCCCGTTCGGTCGAGAGAATACCCTCATAACCTCCACCCGGCGCAAAGATCGCCACGCTCTCCCCGTAGTTCGAGTACTGCCACCTTGAATCCCCGGATGTGGTGGCTCCGACAGAGGCAACGTGCTCGTAGGCGGCAGGGTAATCCGATCTTTCTTCCCTCTTGTTGCCCGCTGCCGCGCACAAGAAAAGCCCCTCGCCCCACGCGTAGTTCACCGCGTCCTCGAGCACCTGAGAATGGGTTCCGCCCAGGCTCATATTGACGACATCTGCGCCGTTGTCCGCGGCATAGATAATCCCCTGGGCAAGATCCGCGTTCGTATAATCCCCGCCGCTGTCGGCGACCTTTATGGGCATGATCGAGGCGTTCCCGGCCATCCCGGCTATCCCCTTTCTGTTGTCTATCTTCGCCGCAGCGATCCCTGAGACGTGGGTTCCGTGTCCGTAGTCGTCCTCGATATCGGTGGTGTCATCAACGAAGTTATAGCCAGGCACGAGGTTGGTCTGTAAATCCTCATGATCCGTGTCAGCACCGGTGTCGAGTATCGCAATAACTGCGCCTTCAGCGGTTGTAAGGTTCCATGCCCAGTCGGTCTGGGTGATTATCTTGTCCCACTGGTCTGGAAACATCGGATCGTTCGGGGTGTAGGGATGATGAAACGTGTCCGGCGGTATTGAAGTTGCATCAGATCGGAATTCCGGGAACTCGATGTGTTGGAGAAGGTTCGGTTCGACGCACTCCACCCCGGGCAGGTCCTCTAATCTGTGGAGCAGATTTTCAGTTCGCTCGCTGTCTTGAGCCGACGCGAGCCAGTAGCATCCAAATCGTTCAAGAACCTTTGCCGATGGGTTGGGATAGGTGATCAGCGGGCGAAGCTCAAGATCATGATCGCGGGCAAAGTTCTGCAGCGCTTGTGCGTCTTGTGTCTTTACGATGAACTCGCTGCAGGATGTGGCTTCTCCATAAAGAGCCGGTGGAGCCAGCAGAGCAAGCATCACCGCTCCTGCCAGCACTGCACGGAAAGCTCTCCGATACCTTCTCACGTTGCCTCCTTAGTCCGTGTTGACTATATCGGTATTCCAGGCGCTGTCAAGAGGAGCGATCTTCCTCAAAAGTAATCTGCCTGAGTTGTTTCTGTTTACTCAGAATTAACTATCCGAATCTGAGGAAAAACGGGATCGCCTGATGGGTTCTGGGTGTTAAAAAGCCGCGCGAAGGCTGTGCCTCCGCGCGGGTCCCTGACAGACTTTATGGTTGGGTTAATCTTGTTTAAGTCTTGTTTTTGCCTCCTTTATGTTTATGCTTGCAGGCCAGTCAAAAAAAATCACCACAGGGCTTTAGGGAAGGGGCTAGTCTTTTTCAAGGTCGTCGACGCCTACACAATCGTCTATGTCACTAACCCTTTCGAATGTGTCGTAGACATCCGGGGGTATGCTGCATCCGCACATCTGTTCGATTTGATTGATTAAAGGTGGTGCGTCTTCTGGCCAGGAACGGCCTCCCAAGCCGTCCAGTGGTGTGTCGGCCGTTACCATATAGCATGGGACGCCTGCCCATTGGGCGACTGCGTTGTGGATGTCGGTCGTGGTGCAATCGGCCAAGGCAGGGCTTGCAAAAAGCCCAAGAAGCACGACTACACCAAGAAGCAAAGCTATGCGCTTGTACATTTCTTACTCCTTGTTTTCAGGGGGTTTTTTCAGTCTGACAGGGGAATCTCGGAAAGCCAACGCTGGGTCTCTTCCGCTTCCCGCTTAAGCCCCAGGCGGAGGTAGTTTTCGTGGGCCCTTTTTAGCAGATGTCTGAGCCCGGGCAAATCTAATCCAACCTCGCTGATAGTCGAGCGAAGACTTTCATGCAAACTCTGGAAACAATCCGCGCTGTTGATCTCTGCTGCAAGATCAAACGCCTTTCGATACCCCTGAGCGGCTGTTTCTTTATCGCCCTTCCAGGCAGTCGTCTCAGCCCTGGTCAGGGTGATTGCGTGTGTGAGTGCCGGGGAATGAATATCTTCTGCCAATCCGGTGGCCTCATTCAGCAGCAACTCCACCTTGTCAAATTCACCCAGATGGCGATAAACTGTGGCAAGGTCGCATAAAACCATGGCAAGGTTTGTAACGTCGCCAACCTCTCTGTAAAGTTCGCTTGCCTTTTGGAGTTCTGGAAGGGCCTTGGGGAACTCGTTCTGTTTCAGATGGATTGAACCCCTGCGGAAATGGGCAATTGCTTTTAGATTTTTATCTCCCAGGCGGTTGGCCAAATCCTCAATCTTCTTACTGCTCCGAATCGCATCCTCCACTTGTTCCGCTTCCATAAAAGAGACTGCCATGTGACCATAGCAAACCGCAAGTAGACGCCTCTCGTTTACCTTTTCAAAGCGAGCGCGAACCTTCTTAAGGACATCAAGGGCGCGGACGTAGTTACACCGTCTTTGGTCAAGCATGGCCATGTTCAAAAGCACAAGTCCCTCAAGGCGCGTATCCCCATACATCCCGGCCATGGTAAGCGCCTCGCTCCACGCCATGTCGGCTGCCTCGTAGTTGTTCATGCGGAAAAAGATGCTACCCAAGGTAACGGCGCTGTTGTATGAGAGGATGTGATCTCCGCTCCTGTGTGCATGCTCACGGCCCACTTCTGCATAGGAAAGTGCGCGCCCCAGCTGCCCCTTACGACGACAAGCCTCGGCGGCTATGCGGTTAAGCTCCGCGCTTTCCTTTTCTTCAGGGTAACACTCAAGCCCTTGCATCGCTAACTTTAGTGCCGTGTCCACCTCACCCTTCTTTAAGGCGGCACTGGCTTGCTTCAGGAACTTCCCGGCCTCCAGATCCTCAACGGGCATAACTTACTCCTGCGCCCTCGCTTTGATGTTTTGATTTAACTCGATTATACCCAGATAAATATAGTTTGTCAACCCCTCCAGCTGTTATTCCAGGAGGGAATCGAGATGATACCGGAGTTATCCCCTATGTGGGCGGCAAAACACTCAAATGACGCAACCATCCACCCCACAGCAAGCGAACGCTTTGGTTTCGCTTGTGGCAGAAAAAAATTACCTCACGTAGACGAACTTGCCTGAGCTTGTCCCTTCAGATGTCTTAAACCGCCAGAAGTGAACTCCTGAACCGAGAGCGGGACTGCAGAAGATCTCTCCTTTTGTATCCGTTCTGCCTCTCTCTGCATAAAGTTCTCTGCCCGTGACGTTAAAGATGCGCAGGTTATAGGAAGTAGACGCAGGCAGGTCGTAAGTAAAACGGATAACACCGCTTTGAACGCTTGCAGCCCAGAGACCGATGGGTTCCGGTTTTCGCTCCTCAACGGCTATAATCTCCTTGGACACAGCCTTTCTTGAGTTCATGCGCAGGATCGGGCCCACGTCGCTGGCGATTGTATCGGCACCCTGGATTATGTTGTCCCATACCTGCTGTGGTGTGGCGTGCGGGTAGGCGGAGAAGACGAGCGCGGCCAGACCTGCGATCTGGGGGGTTGTAAACGACGTTAGCGATGTGCCGACGTAGCCTCCACCGCGTTTGGTCGAGTACCCTCCGGGCGCGAAGATGTCGACCTTCTCTCCATAATTGGATTGGGGTAATCTGGTATCCTCTTGGTTGGATGCCCCAACCGCCATCACCCGCTCATACGCCGCAGGATACCCTACATTGGTATTGCCGGAGTTGCCAACGCCGCCACACAGAAAAACCCCCTTATTCCAGGCGTTGTTGAGTGCGGTCTCAAAAGGCGTGTAGGCACCACCTATAAAACTCATGCTTATCACCTTTGCACCGTTGTCAGCGGCGTAGTTTACGGCGTTCACTGCCCAGTTGAGATACATCGCACCACTGTTATCTGCTATTCTGAGCATCATGATGGATGCAAGCCCTGCGGTGCCGGCTACCCCCAAATTGTTGTCCATTCTGGCTCCGGCCATGCCGCAGACGGTCGTTCCATGCCCCTTAACATCCCAGATGTTCGTATTGTTGAGGGCAAAGTTGTAGCCGTCCACAAGATTATCCACCAGGTCTTCGTGGGTGGTGTCAACGCCGGTGTCTATTATGGCGATAATTACACCCTCTCCTTTGGAGGTATTCCAGGCCCAGTCGGTTTCAGCGATCGGCTTGTCCCACTGTTGATCGTAAAGAGGGTCGTTGGGCGTATAGGGATCAGCAGGGTTCATGCCCTGCGAGGGCGAAAAATCTTCTACCGGCTCTTCATCCCAGCCAGGTGCAAGATACACCCTTGCGTTAGGCTCGGCGTAGGCAACCCCTGGAAGGGTCTCAAACATCTGGATCCGATCTTCTGCCGCGGATTCTGACTCGTCCGGGAATGTCAGCACATAAGAGTTGCCGAATAGCTCCATCGTTTCTTGAGATGGATTGGGGTAGAAGATCAACGGAGAGACCTGTGCTCCGTGCTCTGCCGCAAAGGCCTGCAGGACCCCCAGGTCTGCCGTCTTAACGATGAACTGATCGTCTGCATCAGCGGAAAGGGTTACGGGAGAAAGCAAGCAAGCGAGTGCGGCTCCCACCATACTGAAAATCACGTGACGTTTGCGCATTTAGCCTCCTTGGTTTGGAGTCATTATATGCCGGATACCGAGACAGGTCAAGTCTTCGATCGGCTTAGCCTCATGAGGGCTATATTCCCTGGGTATTATGTGGGTGTTGACATCCCTTTTTTGCTGCTTACACTTCTGGACTATGAATCCAGTTGAGCGGATAAAGCGGCTGAACGACTACATAGCGCTGCACCCTTCCTCGACGGCTTTTGCGCGTCTTGCTGAAGCTCATGCCGATAAGGATGAGTTAAGCCGCGCATTAAAGCTGCTTGAACGCGGTCTGCGCGAGCATCCTTCCTACCTGCCTGCGCACATCCTCCGCGCTCGATACCTTCTGCAGAAGAATCAGCCCTTCAAGGCCGAGGAGGCCCTGCGTGAGGCCTTGGCCGTGGACCCGGCCAACCTGCCTGCACTGCGGATGCTTCTTGGGCTTGAGACCAGGCGCGAGGCTGCGGGGCGCGGCGTAACGGCCAGGAAACTGGCTGCACTCGATTCTGCCGATCCACTCGCACGCAAGGTGCTCTCCGAGGAGACAAAACCCGCCTCACCTTTCACCACCCGAAGCGTGGCAGAACTCTACGAGAGCCAGGGCTATCTTACAGAAGCCATTCGTATCTACCGGGAGCTGGCGCTAAAGAAGCCGGACGACGCGGAGATAGCCGCAAAGATAAAAGAACTCCAGGGACGAGTGGATGGAACGAAGACTCAGTAAGATCAAGACGAGGATCAAGAAGGAAGGCCTTGACGGACTCCTTGTCACCAATCTGAAGAACGTTCGCTACCTGTCAGGCTACACAGGCTCCAACGGCTACGTATTCATCGCGCGCCGGATGCACTTCTTCACCGACTTCCGCTATCAAGAACAGGTAAAGCACGAGGTAATCCCCAAGGCTCTCATACACATCATCACAAAGGGCTTCGCAAACAAGCTTGCAGAACTCGCCGAGTTGAAGAACGTCGCCGGAATCGGATTCGAGGCGGATCATATGACGATCTCTGCCCTCCAGAGGCTCAAGAAAGACCTGGGCAAGGTCGGTCGCTTCAAGTGGATTCCGACCAAAGGCTGGGTCCAGGAGCTTCGTAACATCAAGGACTCAGAGGAGGTAGCACTCATTGCCAGGGCGGCTCGCATCACCGACAAGACCCTTGCAGAGGTGCTTGATCTCGTTAAGCCAGGCGTTACCGAGCGTGAGCTTGCCGCAGAGATCGCCTACCGGTTTCAGCGCTACACCGGACTTCCCCCTGCATTTTCATCCATCGTTGCCTCAGGCCCTAACTCGGCAATGCCGCACGCAAGGCCCACCGCCCGCAAACTGCGCAAGGGCGATCTGGTTACCTTCGATCTGGGTGCTCAGTGGAAGGGATACTCCGCCGACATGACCCGCACCATCGTGATCGGCAAGGCCTCGAAAAAGCAGAAGGATATATACTCGATCGTGCTTCGCGCCCAAAAGCGCGCATTGGACGGCATCCGCGCCGGGATGGACTTCAGGAAAGCCGACGCCCTGGCCCGCGACGTCATAAAAGAGGCGGGCTACGGCCCCTATTTCGGCCACTCCCTGGGGCACGGGGTAGGGCTTGAAACCCACGACGGGCTCAGGATCGCACCCACCAGCAAGGACAAGATTCCTAGAGGAGCGGTGGTAACGGTTGAGCCCGGCATATACCTCCCCAATTGGGGCGGGGTGAGGATAGAGGATCTGGTTTACGTTACAGCCGACGGCGTAAGGATACTCTCCTCCTCGCCGCGCGCAAAGCTTGCAGAACTCTAAGGAGGCGGCATGAAGCTTTCCGACGTAGAGAAACTGATCAAACTGGTAGAAGAGTCCAACGTTGCCGAGGTGGAGGTTCAGTTCAACCGTCGCCAGAAGATCCGCGTGAGCAAGGTCGCAGGACAACCCGCAACACCCGTAACATACCTCTCAGGAGTACCCGCATCCTCAACCCCTGCGGCGGCAGAAGAAACCAAGGAGACCAAACCCTCAAGACCATCCAACATCGTAGCCATCAAGTCACCCATGGTGGGAACCTTCTACCGCGCGTCCGCACCCGACGCTCCCCCTTACGTTGAGGTCGGAGACACCGTCAAGCCCGGTACCGTGGTCTGCATCGTTGAGGCGATGAAGCTCATGAACGAGATCGAGTCCGAGGTCTCAGGCAGGGTCGCAGAGATCCTTGTCGAAAACGAAACCCCGGTCGAGTACGGACAGGAGCTCTTTCTTATAGAGCCGAGTTAGGTTCATGTTCTCCAAGGTACTTGTGGTTAACCGGGGTGAGATCGCGGTCCGCATCATCAGGGCGTGCAAGGAGCTGGGTATCGGAACGGTTGCGGTCTACTCCGAGGCCGACGCCGACGCCCTTCACCCACGCCTGGCAGATGAGGCTTTGTGCATCGGACCTGCCCCGTCATCAGAAAGCTACCTCAAGGTCACAGCACTCATTTCAGCCGCCGAGGTCTCTGGATGCGACGCCGTACATCCCGGATACGGATTCCTGGCCGAGAACGCAGCGTTCGCCCAGATGGTTACCGAGTGCGGACTTACGTTCATCGGACCAACCGCGGACAATATCTCAAAGATGGGCAACAAGAGTTTTGCAAAACAGACCATGCGAAAAGCCGGGGTGCCGGTGATACCCGGTTCCAGGAAGGACCTCGTGGACGTAGAAGAGGCACGCAAGCTTGCCGCAGAGTTCGGCTATCCCGTGCTTCTGAAGGCCGCGGCAGGCGGAGGAGGCAAGGGGATGAGGCTGGCGCACAACCGCAAGGAACTCGACGCAGGCTACAAGATGGCAAAAGCCGAGTCAAAGGCAGCGTTCGGTGACGACAGGCTGTATTTAGAGAAATGCATAGAAAAACCCCGACACGTAGAGATACAGATTATCGCCGATAAGCACGGCAAGGTAGTGCACTTAGCCGAGCGCGAATGCTCCATCCAGCGCCGCCACCAGAAGTTGATAGAAGAGTCGCCCTCGCCGGTTGTCTCGGAGGAACTCCGCAAGAAGATGGGTGCCGCAGCGGTTGCCGCAGCAAAGGCCATAGGATACCAGAGCGCTGGAACCGTCGAGTTCCTCCTGGATCCCGAGGGCAACTTCTACTTCATGGAGATGAACACCCGAATCCAGGTCGAACACCCGGTCACCGAGATGGTGACAGGATACGATCTCCTGAAAGAACAGATACTGGTGGCTCAAGGCTCCAGGCTTGGAATCCGCCGCAGCGTTTTAAGACCCGACGGCCATTCAATCGAGTGCCGGATCAACGCCGAGGACCCTGACCGCGATTTCATGCCCACCCCGGGCAGAATAGAGTTCCTGCACCTTCCAGGCGGTCCAGGGGTTCGCGTGGATACCCACATCTTTGCAGGTTACGTAATTCCAACGTATTACGACTCGCTCATCGCCAAGGTTATCTCCTGGGGCCAGGATCGGCAAGAGGCCATCGCCCGAATGAAGCGCGCTCTTGAAGAGTTCTACACCGAGGGCATCAAGACCACCGTGCCTTTCCACCTGCGGGTCCTCGACGACCCAGAATTCCTCAAGGGCAACCTCCACACCGGCTTCATCGCCGAAATGGCGGAACGGGCGAAGGCCAAAGAGAAGAAGTGAGTTCTACAAAATCAGAGAGATATGAAAGACGCCCCGGAAGGGGTGTTTTCTTTGCTAAAAGAGTTAAGAAGGCATTTGCCTCCTTTTGAGAAACTTCTTAGCCGTTGCATAGACGTCGTCATGCGGTCCGATTGTGAAAATCATAACAGAGTTGTCTGAGCGATTCTTACATCCCTTGCAATTTAAAAATCCCTGTCTATTCTGCTCGCGGCATTCTTTGCATATCGAAATGAGCATAAGGAAGTTCTTTTTGATCTTCACAGTACGTAACCCAACGAGATCGTGTCTTAACCGTTCACTAACGCTGGCGTCATAAGGATGGGTTTTCAGGGCATTCGTTTTTCCTTTGATAGTATTTTTAAGATTCGCGAATTTTTCCCGGACCAGACTTTTGACATTTTCGGTGACAATTACTTCAAATTCGGAAGGGGTTTTACTCAAAAAGGGAATCGACCGGATATAATTTGCCCCTTCTTGCGTCTTCTATTCCCCTTTTGAGAGATGCAAGAAGTTCAGGACTTCCTTCGATTATTTCCGTCGCAGTTAACTTATTGGCGATAGCAATCAATTCTTTAACCTCTTCTTCGGAATCCAGGGAAGCGAGCTCCAAAGATACATAGCTTCTTGGCAGCAGGTGTATCCAGGCATAGTTTTGATGGCTTAAGTATATTATCATCTCGGTAGAATAGGAGAGGAACTCCTTGGCCACGCTGCGGAGCACTTTCTGTTCGGTCTCTGAGAAGACAGATAAATCGTAGGGCTTTGCAGGCAAGAACGGAGTTTGATTCCTTCGCCCCTTCCTTATAAATTTTGCCCGCTGCATAGAGTCCAGAACTTGATCAAATCCTTGAGGCATTGGCCCCAGGTTCATCCGAAGGTAATCGATCCCAGTGATAGGCTCGTTTGTTGCTTTGTAGGCTTTCAGGTCTGCAAAAAACAGCAGCTTCGCCAACTTCACTTTACCCAACTTTCTATTGTTGGCCTCGTGAAGGAAAAACAAGATGGTATTTACCATCTTTGGAGAAACCTCATTACTCATCATTTAATTATGTGCATATTTCAACGTTTGTCAAGGGTGGCTGAGTCCTCATTCTTACGTTAAGTCTTACGTATAAATCATCTTCCGAAAGCCGACGAATGCAATTTTAACCTGAAGATTTTCAGGGGCCGACTTCGCTCGGCCCGATCTGTTGATCTCCGGGGTCACTACGCAGCCACGAAAGTAGATGCGTAGTGTGGACTTGACAAACCCCATTTTTGGACTACATTAATATCAATAACCAACCGAGGAGGTGGTTTTATGAAAAGATACCGCGTCCTTTTCGGGGCGCTTGCAATCGGAGCCTTTGTGGTCACGGGGTTAGCCTCCGGTAAGGTCTCCTCCGAGGTCAAGAACAACACCGCATACGTCCACCACGACAGCGCCTGGTTCAACTGCTGCCAGGATATGTCCTTTGAGATCAAACCCAATCCGGATACCGCAGGCATCATAGACATCTGCGAACGTGATCTGGGAACCCACCCCTGCTATTGCATGTGTTACTTCGACTTCACCCATATACTGGAAGGTCTTGAGCCTGGAGACTATCTCGCACGTGTGTGGGAAGCCTCCTATGACGAGGAGTATACACTGGCCGGCGTCACGAGTTTTGTAATAAAGGCGCGTCTGACTCCGTATACCATCACGACGCTCATGAGTGAGTGCTACGGCGCCGAGGGTGCCGAGGAGCCTCCCGCCTCTCCCCATACCGGCCTGGAGCTTACCAACGCGTCGGCAAACCCAACCCGGCAGTCGGCGCAGATACGCTACTTCCTGCCTGCTGATGCGAGAGTTGCACTTGAGATATACGACGTTATCGGAACCAGGATTCGCACTCTGAACGTAGGCAGTCAGGAGCAAGGCGAGCACCTTCTGGTCTGGGATATCCGCAACGAGGCTGGCCAGTCCGTACCCAGAGGGATATACTTCGTAAGGCTAAAGGCAGCAGGCGAGGCACGTAGCCTGAGATTGATCGTATTGAGATGAGATTATACCCCCCACCGTTGCCGTGTACCCGACAACGCTACAGGCGGCGCCGCGAGGAACCCGAAAAGGAAGAGCCGCAGAGCCGGCTTTATGTCCAGTGTGGCAAAGACGCTTTATCCAAAGCCGACCTTCGAGCAGGTTTACGAGTTGATTCCCGCGGCAGGGCTTGACAAGTAAGAAATTTGGACTAAAGTGATTATAGAGGCTCAGTCAGGTTCGGGGATATACCTCGTGACCTGCAGATGGGTGAGTAATAATATAGGTGCGGGAGTAACAGTATAGGCAAGGAGGCGGAATGCATTGGCGAAGAACGATTAGTGTTGCAGCTTTCGGGGTGCTTGGTATTGCAGTGTTGGCCTGTGCGGCGAAGCCGCTGCAGCTCGTAGCCGGTCGCGAGACCGCAGAAGTTCTCAAGATCGAAAATAACAAGCTCGTGCTCACCTACAAGTTCACTCAACCGATAAATCCGAGGTCTGTTACGAGCGGAGGGACTATTATCGTTAGCACTGATGTTGTAGAGTTGGTTGATGGCAAGATTACATTCCCAGATGAACGGACCGTTAGATTTGAGTCCGTGCAGCCGGCAAGCGAACTTCTTCCCGAAGGCGGGGGACCGGTAAGGGTTCGGATCGTAGGTCGTTCCCGGTTCCTGGAGTGGGTAGCCGATACGGATGGCAACCCGGTCGATGGCGATTTCGACGGAACGAGCGGCGGGGACTTCGTCGCCGAGTATCTTTACAAACGGTGAGGTGCTGGACCCCTCCTGGGGCATGCGTAAATAAGGTTGTTTAGGAGGGCAGACACCTAAATGTCCTGGCTGGTTAGGCTGAGGGCTGATTGGCCAGGCTCTTTTTTTTGAGAACCAGTGCGGGTGAGAGGGGTGCCCATCCGCCTACTACCCTGGCAACAATCTCTTGGCGCACGAACTGGGTGGGGTTGACAAGCCCGGTTTTTGGACTACATTAATATCGTTAGCCAACCGAGGAGGTGGTTTATGAAAAGATACCGCGTCCTTTTCGTGGCGCTTGCAACCCTTGCCTTTGTGGCCACGGGGTTAGCCTCCGGTAAGGTCTCCTCCGAGGTCAAGAACGACGTGGCATACGTCCATCACGACAGCGCCTGGTTCAACTGCTGCCCTGAGATGGTGTTCGAGATAAGAAAGGACGGTTACACCATAGACATCTACGAGGAGGATCTCGACATCCATCCCTGCGACTGCATGTGCGACTTCGATTTTACTCACAAGATAGAGGGACTTGCGTCGGGGAGCTACGTTGCCCGTGTATGGGAGAACAATCGCTTCGACACCCAGGGCTTCAGGCTGGCCGGGGAAACCAGCTTCATAATCCCTGCTAAGGTGGGACTCTACCGTACGACCAGCGCACGCAGCGAGTGCGGCGGATGGCCTGCAGTAGAAGAGGGCCCTTCGAGTCCAGGAGGTCTTACGCTTTCAACTCCTTCACTTACCCGCAGTCCGGTGGAGATCAGCTACGTTCTTCCCGAAGCGGCGTCGGTCACCATCGCCGTCTATGACGTGATCGGGATAAAGTTGTGGACCTTGAATCTCGGCTTCCGAGAGGCCGGCGAGCACAACGTTGTCTGGGACACCCGCAGCGAGGCGGGCCAGCCCGTACCCAAAGGGATATACTTCGTACGTCTAAAGGCTTCGGGCGAGTCGCGCAGCCTGAAGCTGATCGTATTGAGATAGGTATTTCGCCGATTAATGCGGGGGAGTCGGTTACAGGCTCGAGGCTTGGGGCCGGGCGCGAAGCCGGTCCTTGATCGCGTTGAGGCGAGTAATACCCCAGGGAGTTGGCGCTTAACCTCTCCGGGATCCCGATAAATCCACTTCACTCGACGCTAAACGGTCCCCGACTGGCGGATTAAAATAGTGCAGCGGGGAGGTGTGGCTTTGCGGGGATTACGGACAAATACCCCAAAGCTGTAGTGGGTCACTCTGCGTGATCTTTTTGCCAAGACAAAACGAGCATTCTTGCCCTTGACTTTGTGAAGGATAGATTCTATAATATCCGATGCAAGCGGGGTTTCGCGACGACAAACTGCATAGCGGTGTCATCGCCGAGATGGCGGAGAGGAATAAGAAGCAAACCTTGATTGTGAATGGAGGGTGTAATGCCTGAAGGTTACAGTAGTCAGAGGGATTATATTGAGAAAGTTGCAGATAACGCAGATACAAGGCAAAAAGAAGTTGAATCTGCTTTAAGAGATGCGTTTTCCAAATTCATTGAAACTAGAGAGGTAGAGGTAATAGTTTTTTCTGACATGAGCAGTAGCGAACTCGCAGAAGCTATTTTGGCCCATCCGATTATCCTGAAACCCATTCTTGCCAGTTGTAATATTGCTGGGCGTGCCATTGAAAGGGATCTGGGTATCAAAAACCTCAACACTTATTCTCCGCGTCTCAGTCACAATGATGCGAATGCTGTTGCCGGTTACATTAAGTCTTTCCTCCCTCCTTACCTGGAACTTCCCGCAATAAGTCGAATTGATAGAGTGTGGTATATAGATAAGGAGATTCGTAAAGATAAAGGCCGATGGGAAAGACTTATTCTAAAAGTCTTGAATAGGTATGGCGGGAGTAAATTCCTGAAAAGGAAATTCAAAACCGAGGGGGAGGAATTTGAGATGGATGCCGCTACACCTAAGAACGGGGACATCAGGGTGGGAGTGGATATTAAACGGATAGAGGCACGTCGTGACATTCATAAGCGATGCGATGAAATTGTAAATAAAGCCGCCAAGTTAAAGTCTAGTTTTCCACAGTCTAAATTCGGAGCGGTCATCTACTATCCATTTGTTCAAGAACAAATCAATATTCAAAACAGATTGGGGTCTTCCAATATAGATGGGGTAGTGTTTGCTTCTGATGCGGAGTCTTCGATTGAGAATGCTGTGAGGTTGCTCCTTTCCAAGTTAGGTGTGGTTGAAGAATGAATGTAAGGACATCTCACCGTTTGATTCAAGGGGACGCGAGAGACCTCTCCTTTATAGATGATGAAAGCATCCATCTTGTCATTACATCTCCGCCCTACTGGACTCTTAAGAGATACCGTGAACATCCGAATCAACTTGGTCATATTGAGGATTATGAAACGTTCGTGGGCGAACTTTCCAAGGTTTGGAGAGAGTGCTACAGGGTTTTGGTTCCTGGTGGGAGGCTAGTCTGTGTTGTTGGTGACGTGTGCCTATCGCGCCGAAGACACGGCAGACATGTTGTAGTACCTCTCCATGCTGACATAGCCGTTTCGTGTAGGAAGATTGGTTTTGACAACTTAAATCCTATTATTTGGTACAAGATTGCCAATGCCTCTTATGAGGTAAACAATGGGACTAAATTTCTGGGTAAGCCGTATGAACCTAATGCAATAATAAAAAATGACATAGAATTCATACTAATGCAACGTAAACCTGGTGGTTACAGAAAACCAACGCTTGAGCAAAGGCGGTTGTCTATGATAAGCAAAAAAGATTTTGAAAAGTGGTTTCGCCAATTCTGGAATATCTCCGGTGCTTCCACAAAGGAACACCCCGCACCATTTCCTTATGAGCTTGCATATCGTCTCGTTAGGATGTTTTCATTCGTTGGTGATACAGTGCTTGATCCATTTTGTGGCACTGGGACTACCATGCTGGCTGCAATAAAGACGGATCGGAACAGTATAGGCATCGAAATAGACCCTGATTATTGCAAAATGACTCTAGATAGGATTAAAAAAGAGACTCTCACATTTTTTGATAAAATTGAATTAGAAATTTCTAAGATTTGAACAGAAGAATTGCCACGCGTTCTCTTTAGAAGTTTCTCTTGACTTTCCCCTGGCCATCTTCTATAATAACCGATGCAAGCGGAGTTCCCGAAGAGATACGATCCCAAAGGCATAGAGGAGCGGCTATACAAGGCCTGGGTCCAGGAGGGTTTGTTCACGCCCAAGCCCGACGAGGAAAAGGAACGCTTCGTCATAGTTATACCCCCGCCAAACGTTACGGGTAAGCTGACCCTGGGTCATATGCTCGATAACGAGCTTCAGGATATACTCGTGCGTTTTCACTCGCTTGCGGGTAAGGAGGTGCTTTGGGTTGCAGGCTTCGATCACGCCGGTATAGCCACCCAGGTGGTCGTTGAGCAAAAGCTTGCCAGGGAAGGAAAATCCAAAGAGGATTTAGGGCGTGAAGGGTTCGTCAAGGAGGTGTGGCGCTGGGCCAACAAGCACCGGGATATCATCCGGAGCCAGCTTGAGCGGATGGGCTGCGCTCTGGATTTCTCGCGCGAGCGTTTTACCCTGGACGAAGGGCTGGCGCGTGCGGTGCGCACCGTGTTTGCGAAGCTCTACGATAAGGGGCTCATCTACCGGGGCCTTAGAATCGTCAACTGGTGCCCGCGCTGCCATACCGCCATCTCAAACGAGGAGACATCCTACGAAGAGCGCCAGGGTTCCCTGTGGTACATCCGCTATCCCTTAGAAGACGGTTCGGGCCACGTAACCGTCGCCACCACCCGGCCCGAGACCATGCTGGGCGATACCGCGGTGGCGGTAAATCCTTCGGACGATCGCTACAGGCATCTCGTGGGTAAGAGTGTAATCCTTCCGCTCATGAACAGGGAGATTCCGGTGATCGCCGACGATGCGGTCCAGCCGGATTTCGGCACCGGTGCGGTAAAGGTTACCCCTTCTCACGACGCCGCGGACTACGAGATCGGCCAGCGGCACGAGCTTGCCAAGGTCAGGGTCATTTCGGAGACGGGCGTAATGAGTGATGAGGCGGGTGCATACGCGGGTAAAGACCGGTACGCGGCACGAAAAGAGATCGTTAGCGACCTTAAGTCCCAGGGACTTCTGGAAAAGACCGAACCCTACCGGCTCTCGGTGGCTACATGTTCGCGCTGCGGCACGGTGATCGAGCCGCTTCTGTCCGAGCAGTGGTTCTTGAAGATGAAGCCCCTGGCCGAGCCTGCCATAAAGGCGGTCCAGGACGGGGTGATAAGATTCTATCCGGAACGATGGAAGAATTTGTATTTTCATTGGATGCGCTCGATCCAGGATTGGTGCATCTCGCGGCAGCTCTGGTGGGGGCATAGAATACCGGTCTATACGTGCTCAAAGTGCGGGCACCGGTTCGCGTCGGTGGAGGAGCCGGATGCCTGTCCGAAGTGTGGGACCCGTGAGCTCAAGCAGGACCCCGACGTTCTGGATACCTGGTTTTCATCCTGGTTGTGGCCGTTCTCGGTGATGGGCTGGCCTGATGAAACTGAGGACCTAAAGCGCTACTACCCCACATCCACCCTTGTCTCGGGCTGGGACATCATCTACCTCTGGGTGGCGCGCATGATCATGGCAGGATTGGAGTTCACCGGCCAAAAACCATTCGATAACGTCTTCTTCCACGTCATGATCCGGGACGAGCGCGGCAGAAAGATGAGTAAGAGCCTTGGGAACTCGCCCGACCCGTTCGGCTTAATTGATAAATACGGCGCGGATGCCCTGCGCTTCGGCCTCATGCTCATCACCCCGCAGGAACAGGATGTGTGCTACTCCGAGGAGCGCATCAAGGTGGGCCGCAACTTTGCAAACAAGCTCTGGAACTCGGCGCGCCTGCTTGCAGGTCTGATGGATGGGGAGGAAGCGCGGATTCCCCAGGACCCCACCCCGACCGAGCGCTGGATGCTTGCAAGGTTGGCAAAGGCGTCAGTGGAGGTCAAGGGACTCATAGCCAGGCACGATCTATACAACGCGGCTAAGTATCTTTACAACTTCTACTGGCACTCGTTCTGCGACTGGGGCCTTGAGTTTGCAAAGCTTGCAAAGCGAGAGGGGAATCGGGGGATCTCCTGCGCTCTTTACTGTTTTCGCTCCTCCTTGGCCATGCTTCATCCCTACATGCCGTTCATTACCGAGGAGCTCTGGGAGCGGTTTAGCTTTGCCGAGCACCGCCTCTTTTCCGACCGCTGGCCCGAGGTTCCCCCCCAGTTCAGCCAATCGCCCCAATCGGTTGACGCCATGACCGACCTTATCACCGCCGTGCGCACCATGCGCTCCGAGCTTGGCATAGCTAAGGAGATGCCGGCTCCGGTTGCTGTGGTTACCTCCGACGATGCGCTCTACGCTTTTCTTGAAGCAAACATGATCTTTCTTGCCGGTCTTGCCGGGATCGAGTCCATCAGCAGGGCGAAAAAGAAGCCTCACCCCTCCACCGGCGCGGTGTTTTCATGGGGCCAGGTCTATCTCCCGCTTGCGGAGTTCGTTTCTTCCGGCAAGCTCAACCTTGAGGCCGAACGCGTCCGGCTCTCAAAGGAGATTGGCAATCTCGAAGCGGAGATTGAAAGGATCAACGGCAAACTTTCCAACGAGGAGTTCATAAAGAAGGCCCCGGACGCCGTCGTTTCCGCCGAGAGGGGGCGTCTGGAGACTTTTGTAGCAAAGATCGCGCGCTTGCGCGAGCTCAAGGAGGGTCTGGCATGAGATATTTAGGTTGGATTTTAGCGCTGCTCTTCGCTGCCGCCGGGGTGGCCGGCTACTTCATCTTCTACGCCACGCTTGAGCGCGGCTACGCCGAGCAGGCCGAGGAGATAAAGATGTGGACTGCGAAGGTGGCCGTCATGCAAGAGGGAAAACCGATTGATACGTCTTCCGCAGATACTGCCCTCACCGATACTGCATCAACCCGGCCCCAGGAGTTCACCTATGGCAATCTGATTGCAACCATCCCTTCAGACGACCTCTTCTCTTCGTCCAAGCCGGGTGAACTGTCGGCCAAGGGGAAGGGGGAGCTGGATAAGCTTCTTCCCGTCCTTAAAACCTCCCAGGGCGACGTGGCGATAATGGTCCATACCGATAACGTGCGCGTAGGCTCCTCGCTGCGCGATCGCTATCCCACCAACTGGGAGCTTACAGCGCTGCGTGCCGCCGTCATAGCTCGTTACCTGCTTGAGCGGGGGATAGACTACAAAAGACTCGTTCCCTGCGGCATATCCGCGGCTCGGCCCCTGGCCTCGAACTCCACCTCCGAAGGAAGGGCCAAAAACCGCAGGGTCGAGATTTACCTGCGCTGAGTTGCTCAATGCCCTTTGCTGCATCACTTTGGGAGTTGGCTGTAGTTTTGTTTGCGAAATAGTGCGGTTCACTCCACCTTTACTATCTTAACTACCGTCCGCTTACCGTTCCGGGCAAAGTATGTGCCTGTGGGCAGGTTGGAGAGGTAGACCTTGTCGTTTTCAATTACGTTCTCAATCACCCGGCCTGTGGCGTCCACAAGCTCGGTTGCGCCGGGCGCGTGAACAAAGGGTCCTTTGCTTATAACACTTGGGGTGTTAGGCAACGGCTCGGCATCGCTGGTGGGCTGCTCGGCTACCGCACCGGGCGCATCAGGCAAAAAGATAAGTGCTTGGAGATAGGCCTTGCGAAAAGTAGCCGCGTCGCCCCCGATTCTAGCCCCTCTAAAACGAATGGTGTGCTCCCCCGGAGTAATCAGATAGGTATAAACAATAAGGGCAGACAGACTCCTATTTCCCTGTACAATCGCCACAGGAAGTAGATAATTAGCATCGAATTCTAGCAACATCATTGTTAGGAATTGAGCCAGCCCTCCGGCCGTAAACTGCACGTAACATGCGGTGTCTACGGAGAACGCCAGCTCGACCACCGTGACCGTATCCATTTTATCCCCAGGGATCGTAATGGTCCCTTCCTGATACGACTCGATCAGTACGGGTGCGGCGGAAAGAGAGATGGCTATGAGCAGTGCGAGGGCTATTGCCCAAAGGTTTTTCATGTTTCCTCCTTTTTAATCACCCCACAAATCCGCTGGGCGCGTCTCTGCGGGGACCCCGAAGGGCATGTTCATAATCATACTTTAATTATAGGCCGATTCTGAACCGGTCAAGTTTTATCCCTCACCCTTACTCCCTCTCCCTGTGGGAGAGGGCAGGGGTGAGGGGTCTTTCACCAGCCCGGTGTTCCCAGGCTGCCTTTTATGCCCCACAAATCCACTTCGTGTCTTTGCGGGGACCCCGATCAGGGACGTTTGACATAGTTGCATCCTTTTATATGATGAGGGACTAACCCTAAACCAGAGGAGGTAGCCGTGAGCACAAAAAAACGTGCGAAGCAAGTACTTCACGAAGCCCTTCAGCAACTTGATGGATGGCCTCATCCCCGCACGAACGCTCAGCTGGCGTG
>JAGMDF010000010.1 GCA_023128825.1 Caldifarciminota bacterium
CCACCTTTTGACCAGCTTAATTGTGACGAGTTCGATGTAAACCTGACGAGTTTGCGCGGGGCGTGGGACGATATATCTTGACAAATAGACCGTGGCGGCTATGCTTATAAAAATAGGAGGCAGAATGAAAAGGACACTTATGATTTCCGGGCTGCTTTTAATTGCCCTCGCAGGGATAGCTCAGGCAGCGCACGCAAGCCACGGCAACGTGGGACTTGGTATCCAGCTTGGTGAACCAACCGGAATCACCGCCAAGTTCTGGCTCGACCGTACCAGCGCGATAGACGCCACCGTGGGCTGGAACTTGATCAGCGACAGGTTTACCCTCCAGGCCGGGTATCTGTGGCACTTTCCTCTTGATGTTCCCACAGGCTCGCTTGCCGCTTACGTTGGAGCGGGTGGTCTGCTGGGCGGAGGCGGCTACCCTCTTGACCATCCCCACTACCCCGAGGCTTATATATACCTTGCCGGGCGCATCCCACTTGGGCTTGAGTACATCTACGACCCGATAAGCTTCTATGCCGAGCTTGATCCTCTGATCGAGCTCTTGCCAGAGACGCGCCCTCGCCTGGGCGGCGGGATAGGCTTCAGGTTCTACTTTTAGTTGCCCCAACAACTTGCTCCTTTTGTCCCTAAGGGACAAAAGGTCGCATAAGGTGAAGACAAAACCAGTATCAAAGGCCAGAGGTATAATATTGCGATCTTTTGGGCTTGGCCAAAAAGGAGCACTGCATCCCCTCCCCCTACCCCCTCCACCGGGGAGGGGGAAAGTGAAGTTTGAGCCGTAAACTTCTAAACTAGCCTTTGGGCAGTGGCCACCCCTTGACGGGGAAGGGTTAGGCTGGGGTGAATAAAAAAAGCTCGTCCATAAGATGGTTATAAACATGGAGCTTTTCCTGGCTCTTCCACAGAAGACTCCCCCTCCCCTTAATCCCCTCCCACCAAGGGAGGGGAAGAAATGAGGAGTAACCCTCACCGTTGCCCTCAGATTCTAATCTGCGATCTTTTCTCCGCAGGAGAAAAGGAGGATTACAATAGCTGGACGCCTTGTCTTACTTCCCAGCCTTCTCCCTCAACTCGGCCCGGTGGTCCGTCTACATCAATTGGACGCCAAGAGAGAATCCGAGCCACAGGTCGGTGTAATGAGCCTCGTCGAAATCACCCAGCGGCACGCTGAAGATGGGGATATTGGGGCCGTCCCACTGGGTGGAGTGCCAGACGTTTAAGGTCGGGCCGAGGGTTAGCGCCACCTTGGGTGTGATCTGCCAGCCGCCGGTGACGCGAAGCCTTGCAAGCAGACTTGACCCTGTTTCAGTAACCGGCAGAATGCCCTCGACAACGCCGTAGCCTACCGCGTCGATATCCACAAACAAGGGGTCAAACGGGATGTGCCCGCCTACTCCCAGACCCAGCTTGTTGTTGGCATAATCGCCCAGCGGGTTGAATCCGTATTCAATCACGGTATAGGCGTGCTTTGCACCGCACTTCAGCCCTACGTTGAGGATCGAGGTTTCGTCAAACCAGGCGTTGACGTGGAACTGGCCGTTACCGACAATGCTGACCAGACCCAGTGGTGCGCCGGTCATCTCCTCGGCGACGTTCACCAGGCCAAGCTGCCCCCCGGTGACCTTTCTGGCGATATTAACAACGCCGATCTGCCCGCCGGTCACCTCGCCGGAGATGTTAACGACCGCGATCTGAACGCCCCTGACCTCACCCAGGGCAAGGTTGGCTACCCCTGCTACCTGGACCACGTCGAAGTCGCCTCCAACCACGTTAAATACGCTTGCAGCTTGAAAGCCTGTGAAATCCGACCCCACAAAGTTGCCCACGCCCGCGGCTTGAAAGCCGGTAGCGTAGCCGCCGACAACGTTACTGACCCCTGCGATTTGAGCACCGATGAGGTCTGCTCCTACAAAGCTTCCAACACCGGCCGCCTGAAAACCGATTACCTCTTCCTTCTCTATGTTGAATAGACCGCCTATCTCGCAGCCGTGAACCCTCCGGTTCAGGCCTCCGAGTATGTTGAGGGAAAAGTTGGTGGTGACGCTGTAGGAGGTGGGACCGTTGCTTGAAAAGCCGGGAACGCACGAAACGGATATAGGCCTGTCTACGGGGTCGGCTTGGGCTGAGATCACCGATGGCATGAAAAGCGCCATGATAATGATGACTAAGATACGAACACTTTCTGAGTTGCGCATAAAACTCCTCCTTGCGATCTTTTGCGCGAAGCGCAAAAGGAGCATTGAAAACATTTGCTCCTCCTTTTGAGGACTGAACTCAAACTTTCTTGTCAAATGGAATTATAGCTCAGACTGTGGAGGTGTCAAATGTAGAATGGATAGAAGAACGCTTGCCGAGCGGGTGCCTGTGTCCTGGAGGGGCGGAGCACGCTATTGCCCTCTCAAGTTGTTCCGTGGGTAATATCGTCTCGATAATCAAAATCAAAAAGTTATAAATGTATAGATGGCTCCCCGACTGCCGAGCTGACTAAGATAATTCAGGTCCTACTGTCCGCAGCCACCCCTGCAACTGTCTCTTGACCAATGAACGACCGAAGTAGTTGACAGCCTTGCTAACTTCGTGTATAGTTCGTTTTAATGAAGAACTCAAGGAGGCAACATGCCTGGACTTAAGGACGAATTGCAAGAAGTGCTAATCCGCCTCAACCGATCGGCGCCTGAGATAAGATCTTCGGCGTTCGTGAGCCTCGACGGACTCATGCTGGCCTCAGCCTTGCCCAGCGGTACCAACGAAGACGCGATCGCCGCTATGGGTGCCACCGTATTGGGATTGGGTGAGCGTACAACCAAGGAGTTCGCGGTAGGCGAGCTGGAACAGGTTTACTTCAAAGGCGGCGGAGGCTACATAATACTTCAGGCCGCAGGCGATGACGGCGTACTGGTAGCGGTCACGGACGAATCCGCCAAGCTGGGGATAATGTTCCTTTTGCTTTCCAGAACAGCCAGGGAGATTCGCATCATCGTCAATCGAGCTATAGCCCCAAAGGTTCCTCCGCCCCGGCCTGAAGACAGGTCATCCGGCCCTGCTACAGGCCAATCACCATCCCCGTGGAGTCCCTGAGTTTATCGATGCCAGGGGATTTGAACAACAAGGGAAACACGGAGCAACCCAAACTTAATATAGGGAGTGGCGCGCTGAGTAACTTCTTGTAGATGACAGGCGAATTGAGGGTTTATGCGCGTCTCTCAGTTGAGAACTCCGGGAGGAAAAACCGCTGCATCATGATGTGGGAAGAAAGGGAGTGTGTTCGTGCAAAAGGTGGGCTACCATTCTGGAACCGTTTACTGACTCGAGGGCCTGGGGAGCGCGAAGAACTCCAACACTGCCTGATATACCACATCGGCACTCAACCCTTCACCTCGGTCCGCTGTCTTTCCGGCGTCCCTCGCCGCGTAAGTAAAGGAACGATCAATCTTGATTCAGGAGAGAGCAAATGAAGCTTGCAAAGGTTGTAATAGTAGGCAAGGACGAAGCAGGGAAATCAACGCTTGTGCAAAACATCGTTCCAGAGGCTATTAACATCGAGCGTCACGGACGCACCATAGCACTGGATTACGGCAACAGAGAGCATTTGGGATGCAAGCTACACCTTTTTGGCACCCCAGGTCAGGCCCGTTTCCGCATAGTGCGCGACGTAGTGGCAAGGGGGATGGACGTGGCGGTGTGGGTTTTGGATTACTCTCGTCACTTCGACGATCGTGACAAGGAGATCCTTAAATTCCTCAACGAGTCAAAGGTTCCTTTCCTGGTATTCGCCAACATAAAGCCGGGTGTGCAGAAGGAACGCCGCCGGGTTACCAGGCTTATAGGAAAGCCCGAAGGACTCAAAGGCATAGTCGTCGGATCGGCCAAGTCAGGCTTTCGAGTCGCCGAGCTTTTGGATGAGATAGTGAATATCCTGGAGAGTAAGAACGGCTCCAAGAAGGCGAACAGATTGGAGGATAAATGCTCTGACAACTAACGGGATCCAAAACCGGGGTGTGATTGTAGTTCGGATCAATCAGTTTTAGCAACCTCGTTGCTGGGATCTGCGTGAGTGGTGTCGTGTTTGAGGGACCGGCGGCGCAGGGGAGAGAAACCCAGGGAGAGGAGGAAAACGATCGTGCCAAGGATTACGATGGTTGCGCCGGAGGGGATGTCGAGCCAGTAGGAGACTATGAGCCCGCCCAGTGTGTAGGCGAGACCAAGGATCACCGAGAGCGCAAGCACCCGGCCGTAACGCTCCGACCACTGAAGCGCGGTGGCGGCAGGAAGAACCAGCAGTGCGGAGACGAGCACTATCCCCACTAACTTGATGGCTGAAACGATCCCCAGGGAGACCAGTCCCAGGAGAAGATAGAACAAAAACCCTTCCGGTATGCCGGAGGCGCGGGCAAGCTCCGCATCGAAGCTTGTGGCTAAAAGCTCCTTGAAAAATAGAGCGATTATCACAAGGATAACAACCGCAACCGCGGCGATGATCCAGAGATCGGCTGGGGTCACGGCCAGGATCGAACCGAACAGGTAGCTCATAAGGTCTGCGGTATAGCCCTGCTTGAGTGACAGGAAGAGCACCCCCAGGGCCATCCCTGCGGCGAAGAAGATTCCTATGGCGGTATCCTCCCTGATCTTTCCATGACGAGTTACCGCACCTATGCCCAAACCCGCCCCAACAGAGAATATCGAGGCGGAAAGGAATATGGGGATGCCAAGAAGCTGTCCCAAAGCGACACCCCCGAATGCGGCATGCGCGATACCTACGCCGATGAAGCTCATCTTTCTTATGACCACGAAGAAACCCAGAACGGAGAGCAGAACGGAGGTAATTATCCCGGCGATCAGTGCTCGCTGCATGAA
>JAGMDF010000100.1 GCA_023128825.1 Caldifarciminota bacterium
ATCCCCCTACCCTATGGGGCGCAGTAAAATTGGCGCCCCAAGGGGCACGCTGTCCACACAGGGAGGGGGAACTATTACCTCGAATAAGCAAACATTCCTAAATTCCCATTGCGAACTTTTCTGTGAAGGAGAAAAGGAGCATCCCAAAAGGAGCACAATTATCTTGACATCATCACCTGTCGGTTTATGCTTCTGGTATGGATTACAGGAAAGCGGGCGTTGACATAACGACTTTGGATAAAATCAAGAAACGGATGGCCAGGACGGTCAGGCGGACCTTTAATGAGAACGTAATGACCGAGTTCGGTCACTTCGGCGGCGGGTTCAGGCTGAAGGGCTACCGCAGACCTGTGCTCGTGGCCTCGACAGACAGCGTGGGCACCAAGGTAAAAGTCGCCCGGATGGCAGGGGTGTTTGACACGGTGGGAGCCGATATCGTGAATCATTCAATCAACGATATTTTGTGCACCGGTGCCCAGCCCCTGTTCTTTTTGGACTACGTGGCTTTCTCGAAGCTTGGTTCGAAAGAGGTGGTCGAGATCGTCGAAGGTGCAGCAAAGGCGTGCAGAAAGGAGGGGGTTGCGCTCATCGGCGGCGAGACCGCCCAGCTCCCAGGGGTTTACAAACCGGGCGAGTATGATCTGGTTGGAACGATCGTGGGCGCGATCGAAGAAGGCAAGCTGATTGACGGTAGTGAGATCAAGGAAGGGGATGTGGCGATAGGACTGCGCTCCACCGGACTTCACACCAACGGCTACTCCCTGGCAAGAAAGGTGCTTTTTGAAGGCAACGCCCCCCTCCCCCTGGACGCTCTGGTCCCGGGGACCAAAAAGACGGTGGGCCAGGCGCTTCTGGCCGTGCACAAATCCTATCGTAAGGAAGTCGAAGCTGTCAAACCACTGCTTAAGGGCATCGCCCACATCACCGGCGGCGGGTTCGAGGGAAACGTATCTAGACTGCTTCCGGGCAATGTTGATTGTGTGATCGAGAAAAAATCCTGGAAGCCACTGCCTATATTCCGTCTGATACAGATTCGCGGCCAGGTTGCAGAAGATGAGATGTATCACGTGTTCAACATGGGGATAGGCATGGTGCTTTTCGTAAGGTCGAAGGACGCTGAGGAGGTACGCGAGAAGACCCGTGGTATCGTCATCGGCAGGATCGAGAAGGGTAAAGGAAGAGTAAATCCAGCATGAGCAATCATCTTCAAAGGCTCACGAGACTCACCGAAATCCTGGGACGCGATCGTCGTTACAAGCTTGAGGCTTATCTCTTCGTAATCGAGGCCCTTAACTACGAGCTTGAGCACCTGAGGCTGAACACACCTCGTAAGCGCTGCCACCTGACGGCAAGAGAACTTCTTGAAGGGATCAGGGCGCTGGGCTGGGAGCGATACGGCAGGCTGGCAAAGGATGTTTTTGAAAGCTGGGGGGTACACTCGAGCGCCGACTTCGGGGAGATAGTCTTCAACCTCATCGAAGCGGGAGAGTTCACGAAAACCGACGAAGACCGCAAGGAAGATTTTGTTGGCGTCTTCGACTTCGACCGAGATCTGGTGAAAGCCTACCCTCTAGGCGATGCATCAAAAAATTGACGCCGGTTTGAACTCATTATCTTCGCAGGGAAAAAAGTTGAGGCCGATTCAGGGATGCACGCGAGAATAGAAGCGGAGTTCACTGGCCGCGGCTCGATCCTTACCAAACTTCCCAGATATGAGAAGCGGGCCGGTCAACTTGAAATGGCGCTGGCGGTGACCGACGCCCTTGAGAATAAGGCCAGCCTGATGGTCGAGGCGGGCACCGGAATAGGCAAGAGCTTTGCCTACCTTATTCCTTTGATTTACTGGACGATGAAGGAAGGCCGCAAGGCGGTCATCTCCACCGGAACCAAGGTGCTGCAGAACCAGCTTGTGGCAAAGGACCTGCCGTTTTTGGCCGAAAATTCAGATGTAGCGTTCAAGTACGAGGTTCTTTACGGTCAGGAGAACTTCTTCTGCCGCCGCCGGGCCGGTATGATCACCCAGTACGGGCTGTTCGACGATCCTGACCAGGCTGAAGAGTTTCAGAAGATCGCCGAGTGGGTACGGGAAGGAAACGGCATATTCGAGGATTATCCGGAGCCCATCTCCTCAAAACTAAAGCAGCAGATCAGCCGGCGCTCCGAGGCGTGTCCCCGCCGCAACTGCGCCTACTACGCGGAGTGCCCATACTACCGCAAACGCCGCGCCATAGAGGAAGCGGATATTATAGTGATCAACCATCATCTGTTCTTCGCCCATCTTGAATCGGCGGGTAAGCTTCTGCCCGAGTTCGGTGCCGCTATCTTCGATGAGGCGCAGCGGCTGGAGCAGATAGCCGCATCCTACTTCGGAGTCCGGCTTACGAACGTCGGTCTATCACTTCTGCTCTCCCGCATCTATAATCCGCGGCGGGAAGCTGGGATTTTGCCAAGGATTCCTCAGTTCCGGCGTGTAAAGTCCAATGCCCGCACCCTGATCGAGGAAGCACGTGCGGCGGCGGACAATTTCTTTATGAACATAGCCAATTTGCTCAAGCCCTACGAGACCAAGAAACGCATCCGTGCAGCGGGCTGCGTGCCCAACGATCTTGAGCAGCCACTTGACGATCTCGCCGGATTTCTTTTCGAGATAGCCAAGGACTCCGACGATGAGGATCTCTCTTTTGAACTGATTTCCTTGGGTGATCGGGTATCGGTGGCTAAGGGCGCGGTGGTCAGTTTCCTGGACATGGCGGATGCGAACTCGGTCTATTGGATAGAGGCTTCAGATACCTCGGATCGAGTATCCATCCACTCCGCGCTCATCGACGTTTCAGAGGTCATGCGAAACTCAGTATGGAGCCAGGACTGGATAAACATCCTGACCTCGGCCACCCTGGCCGTGGGAAAGCGGTTTGATTTTACCGCTGAGAGGATAGGGTTTAAGGACAGGACGCTCTGGATCGGTTCGCCATTCGACTATCAGCGCAACGCCTTGACCTACGTAGGGCACGACCTGGTTTCGCCCAAACACGAAGCCTGGGAGGAGCGGATGGCTGAGCGAGTGGAGGAGTTGATCAAGGCAAGCCATGGACGTGCGCTGGTGCTCTTTACCAGCTACGCAACGCTGAACAAAACCGTAGCAATGCTGGAGGAAGAGTTATCCAAGAACCACACCGTCCTTGTTCAGGGGCGCGCCACGCGCAACGTGCTCCTTGAGGAGTTTCGCTTCGACACCTCCTCGGTTCTATTCGCCACCCAGTCCTTCTGGGAGGGTGTGGATATCCCTGGCGAGTCGCTGGTGCTTTTGGTAATCACGCGACTTCCGTTCGAAGTGCCTGACGACCCGCGAGCCGAGGCGATTCTTGAGGGATACAGAAGCCAGGGCCGCGAACCGTTCACCGACTATCAGCTGCCTTTGTCCGTCTTGAGGTTCAGGCAGGGGATCGGACGATTGATAAGGAGAGATTCGGATTACGGGGTTATAGCGGTGCTTGATTCGAGGATCGTCAAGAAGGCCTACGGCCGTCTGTTTATGGATTCACTTCCTCCCGCGCCTGTGGTATTCAACTTATTAGAAGTCCAGAGATTCTTCGAGGAACATTAGTTACCCTCCCACTACCCTGCTAAAAGGTAGCACTTCGCCTTCCGTCAAGGAAAGCGTGAGTAATGTTCCACGACTAAATCCACCTCCCCCTTGACGGGGGAGGGTAGGGGTGTCATTACGAGACTTCCAAAGGAAGTCGAAGCTCCGGAGGGCGAACGCAGGGAGCAATCTCATGACGCCGTTTTTCCCCCTCCCTGGTGGAGGGGGTTAGGGGGCGGGGAAGATTGTAGGGGCACGGCATGCCGTGCCCCTACTTGACTAGCCATCCCTACTGTCATTGCGAGGAGGCTTCCTCGCAATGACAAAATGAAACGGGCTCTTTGAAGTTCAGCGCTTCTTTGAAAGTCATTAGATTTAGTTACTGCGATCTTTTCTCCGATGGAGAAAAGGAGCATATATCGGGGTCCCCGCTCAGCCGCGAAGCGAATGAGTGGGGTGCGTTCCAGTTGACATATCAACTCCCTTCATTTATTATACCCCATGATTGACCCCAGGAGGATTCGCGAGAATCCGGACGAGATAAAAAAGCTCCTGGCACGCCGCAAGTGCCCGGTTTCGGTTGATGAGGTTTTATCGGTGGACGAGGCGCGGAGAAAACTTCAGGCCGAGCGCGACACGCTGCGCCATGATCTCAAACAAGCTTCCGATGCCATCGGCAAATTGAAGAAGGAAGGTAAGGACGCGACCGAGGCCATAGCCAAGACCGGCGAGCTTAAGGCCAGGGTCAAGAATATGGACGAGCGGCTATCCCAAATCGAAGCACGTTTTGAGGAGTTGTTGTGGCAGCTGCCCAACCTGCCTGACCCGGACGCGCCTGATGAGGATACGGTGCTAAGGACGTGGGGAGAAAAACCGGAATTCGACTTTGAACCGAAAGACCATGTGGCCCTGTGCGAGGAGTTGGGTTTAGTCGACTTCCGCTACGCGGCGGGGTATGCGGGTGCGAGATTTGCTGCCTACACAGACGATGGTGCGCTCCTGCAACGGGCGCTTACCAACTTCTGCCTCGACCTGCACACCAGAGAACACGGTTACAAAGAGGTCTTCCCGCCGGTATTAGCCCGTGCTGAATCGGCAGACGCCGCAGGTCAGCTATCCAAGCTGGACGACATGTACGCCCTGCGTGACGACCCGCTGTATCTCATCCCCACCTCGGAGACCGCCTTGATCAATATGCACATGGGGCAGGAATTAAAGGAGGAGGAGCTCCCACTCAAATACACCGCCTACACCTCCTGCTTCCGCCGCGAAGCCGGGACTTACGGCACCCAGACCAAGGGTCTCTTCCGCATCCACCAGTTCGAGAAGGTAGAGCTTGTGCAGTTCGCGCATCCTGACCGCTGGCGAGCGGCTTTTGATGAAATCCTTTCCAACGCGGAAAGGGTGCTCCAACTTCTCCAGCTTCCCTACCAAGTCAAGGCGCTCTCCCCTGCCGAGGCGGCGTTCCAGGCATCCTTGACCTTTGACATAGACGTCTGGGCCGCAGGCGCAGAAGATTGGCTTGAGGTCTCATCGGTATCAAACTGCAGGGATTTTCAGGCACGCAGGAACAAGACGAGACTCAGATTAAAGGACGGCAGTCTGATCTATCCCTACATCCTGAACGGTTCGGGCACCGCGTTCCCCAGGTTGATAATCGCTATCTTAGAGAATAACCAACAGCCGGACGGCACGGTGCGTATACCTGATAAGCTGCGTCCCTATATGGACGGAAAGGATTACATCGGGAAATGAGCGACGGCCTTTTCCCCGAGTTCACTGCCGAAGACGAACGTTGGATGCGCGAAGCGTTGAAGCTTGCCGAGAAGGGAAGGGGCGAGGTTTCCCCGAATCCGATGGTTGGCTCTGTGATCGTAAAGCAAGGCGAGGTTTCAGGCAAGGGTTACCACTCGCGCTACGGCGGGCCTCATGCAGAGGCGATCGCTCTGGCCGACGCCGGTTTGAAGGCGGACGGCGCCACCCTTTATGTGAACCTCGAACCCTGCGTTCACTTCGGACGCACCCCGCCCTGCGTGGAGAAGATCGTAAAGGCCAGAATCAGACGGGTGGTTATAGCCATAAAGGACCCTGACCGACTGGTCAACGGCAAGGGGATCGAGTGCCTCATGCGCAAGCACGTCAAGGTGGACGTGGGGCTTATGGAAGAAGAGGCAAGAGTACTGAACGAGGCCTACTTCAAGCATCGCGAGACCGGCATACCTTTCGTGATACTCAAGCTGGCCACCACCCTGGACGGCAAGCTGGCCACACAGTCCAAAGACTCCCGGTGGATCACCGGTGATGAGGTCAGACGGTTCTCCCACCAGCTTAGGGCCGAGTCGGATGCGGTCATGGTAGGCATCGGAACCGTTCTGGCCGACAACCCCCAGCTCACGGTGAGATTGGTGAAGGGGCGAAATCCGTTGAAGATAATCCTGGATACAAAACTCAGAACGCCCCAGGATGCAAGACTTTTCGAGCAGGGCAAAACCCTTGTCTTTACCTCACAGGACTCGCTTGTCCGAAGGGGGGATTACGATCCGGCGAAGGTCTCGCTCGCGGCTGTCGATGTGAACCAGGGGCGACTGAACCTTTTGCAGGTGCTCAAGGAGCTTGGGAGAAGGCAGATCGCCCAGCTACTGGTAGAGGGAGGAGGCACGGTTGCATCCGAGTTCCTGCGTCAGGGCTTGGCCGACCGCTTCATATGCTGCATCAACCCCTCGATCATTGGCAAAGGCCTGGGCTACACCGACACCATCGAGTACGCAAAGATAGCCCAGCGCCTCTGCATCAAGGACTTAAAGGTGTCATGGTTGGGCAAAGACTTAAAACTTGAGGGATCCCCTTGTTTACCGGACTGATAGAGGAAGTAGGCAGGCTGCGGAGGGTAACCTCAAGGGGAGGGAACAGGATACTGGAGATAGAGACTTCGCTTGAATTCCAGGAAGCTGACAGCATTGCGGTGAGCGGGGCGTGCCTTACGATTATCGAAGTCGGCGAGGATTGGGTGAAGGCGGAGGCGACAGGAGAGACGATCAAGCGGACCATCTTGGGCGATCTGCACGCAGGGTCACGAATCAATCTGGAGCGCGCGCTGACATTGCAAAAGCCCTTGGGAGGCCATCTCGTGCAGGGGCACGTGGACGAGAAGGGGAAGGTTGCCGCGGTTAAGAAGGGGCAGGACGCCTGGCAGATAGAGGTGGCGTTCTCCAAGGAGTTTTCTGATCTGGTGACAGATCAGGGCTCGGTGGCCATTGACGGGGTGAGCCTGACCGTGTTAAAGAAACTGCCGGGACCCAAGCTTTTGGTAAACATCATCCCGGAGACACTGCGGCGAACCACCCTCGTTGAGCGCAGGGTGGGTGACCGGGTCAACCTGGAGTTCGATATGATAGCCAAGTACGTTCGGGAGCAGATCCCAGGCAGGTCTCTTTAACCGCAGATTTCGCAGATTACATGGATTAAGGAGCAGACCCATCGGCGAAATCTATGTAATCTGTGGATTATTATAAAAGGCTTGACAGTTCTAAAGCCCCAGATATACTAGAGTTCGTTTGACAAGATAGATGTGAAGAGGCAGACAGCTGTGCTACCAAGTGGCTGGATTGGAACGCCTTACGAGAGGCGTTTTCGCAAAGTTGATTGTATTAACCCCCAAACCTCCGAGGAGGTAGTGATGCATAAGAAACTCTTCATCCCCGGACCCACCGAGGTCCTGCCTGAGGTGCT
>JAGMDF010000101.1 GCA_023128825.1 Caldifarciminota bacterium
GATCTCTTATCTCGCCAGGATAGCCTTTACGGTAACCGATTCATTGCCGGCGACAAGCTTTACGAAGTAGACCCCTGCCGGGGTTGCTTTACCTGCGGCATCATGGCCGTCCCATGTGAGAGTGGGGTGCGATGAGTTAACCGAGAACGTTCTGACCGCACGGCCGTCAGCAGAGTAGAGGGTAAGGGTTCCTGTGGCATTCGGAGGAACCACGCAGTTAAATCTCGGGGTTGAGGAGAAGTTTTCTAGTATCTCGAGGCTTACAAAAGAAGCTGTTGATTTCTCTGCTACCGCCGGGATGTCGTCTTGCTCGTACTTGATGGTACGGAAATCGTAGTCACTGCCGTCGTAGTAAAACCCTGTCACGTAAAGGTAGTGCGAACCATCCACCGCTATACCTCGAGCCATTTCATCATCACCTGAGTCAAAATCCTTCTCCCAGCTGAAGGTGCCTTCTTTGTCATAGCGAACAGTAAGAAAATCAACGTCAACGCCATTATCGCGGTAACCTGTAACGTAGACAAAGTATTCATCAACCGCTACGCCGTAAGCTCCCTCATGCTCGCTAGCTCCATACCTTTTCTTCCACTGGAAGTTGCCGTCCGTATCATACTTGACGGTAAAGAAATCGTAGTCACCGCTGCTGTTCCTAGAGCGGCCTGTAACGTACAGGTTCGCATCAGCATCCACCGCTATACGGTAGGCCTCGTCATGGTAGTTCTCGTTTCGAGCATCGCTCCACTGGAAGTTACCGTCCGTATCGTACTTGATGGTGAGATAATCCCAATTGGCTCCATTGTGGGTGTAACCCGTAACGTAGACGTTACCTGCAGCATCCACTGCCACGTCTTGACCGATTGATCCGTTACCGAACTCGTCGTAAGGGTGGGACCACTGGAGGTTACCGCCTGAATCATACTTGATGGTGCGGAAACCCACACCACCGACATCGGAGCGGCCTGTTACGTAGACGTTACCCAAAGCATCCACCGCTACACCATAGGCAAGATCATTAGCCGGGCCCTCCCAGGGCTCTGCCCACACACTACTGCCGCCAGCATCGTACTTGATGACGAGATAATCGTAATTGGCTCCGTTCCAGGCCCAACCTGCGACATAGACGTTACCCGAAGCATCTACGTCTACGTCCCAGCCGATATCAATGTCATCATCGTCGTAGAGTGTGTTCCATACGACGTTGCCGTCCGTATCATACTTGATCGTACGCCAAGCAGCAGTGCCTATATCTCCATAGTAACCTGTGACATAGGCGTTACCCGCAGCATCAGCCGCTATGGCCAAGGGCTGGTCACTGCCGCCTGACTCGTAAAGGTTGTTCCAGACCACCGTCGGCGGTCCGGCAAAGGCAACGGTCACCATCATACAGGCTGTTACGATGAACACTGGAAACGCTTTTTTCATACCGTCCTCCTTGGTTGGTTTGGTGACTTGATAGTTACTATCAAGCCGCCTTTTACGATTAATTCCAGTATGTTTATAATACAGCGTTTCTATGGGATGTCAAGCTATCTCCAAGCAAAGGAATCAACCGCTCGGATTTAGCTTTTTTGATACTTGTAAGTTCCTCCGGTACGTCAAACACCTGGGGTCGAATTATTAACACTTGACGCTGAGGTTTACACATGTAGAATAACCTCATGGACGACGAAGTGCTCACATGTCCCAAGTGCGGCTCAGAGGATTTGATAGACTGGGGGACAAACCGCAGGATGTGCCGGCGCTGCCACGAGGTCTTCGCCGTCACGGAAGAGGAAATCGAGAATAGGGAAAACAGCTTAAAAAGCGCTTCAGAGCGCGCCGAAGAGTTTCTTGAATCCTTACGCGCAGACCGTGAAAAAGCGAAAGAGGAATACGACCGCCAGGAGGAGCTTTCCTTGGTATCGGAGGAAGGATCAGAAATCCCTTCGGAGCCTGAGGCTCCGACAGAGGCTCTCCAAGACGCAACCGCAGAACTTGAGACAAGTGCTACCCAAGAGTTCGAGGAGTTCTACGCAAATCTGAAAGTAGAACAAACCAGACAAGCGGAAACTTACGCGGCAAGACCTCAGGCTCCTGCCCAAAAAAAGAAATCGTCTGCCAGGAAAGCAATCGTTTGGGTTGTTCTCGCAGTGGTCATCTGGCTTGTTCTCGTAATCATCTGCAGCCTCCGATAGGATTATGGAAAAAAACTCTCAAGAAAAACAGAGGAAATCTCGAAGGAACACTTTGCTTGCGGTGCTTTTATTCATCCTTCTTATCGTAGGGATAGGAATAATCTTTGCGCTTGTAGATTTCATCTTCTCATTCTGACCCAAAGCTTGACATCGTCACAGGGAGGAATAAGATAGGGGTATGAACCGTAAGCGCTTCACCCCAGAGAACCCCCAAGCGAAACGGCCTATCTTTATTCCCCTTCTGCTCCTTGCAATGGGATGTGTGGCATTTGGGCAGTCCTATGTACACCGTCCTGATGCAAGGGTTGCCAGCCATGGCTCTTACGGCGTCGGTCTGCATCTGGCTCCTGGGGGTGGATTGCTTGCAGGATTAAGTGTAGGTTTTTTCGACCGCTTCCAGATCGGTCTATCGTACGGAGGCGGAAACATAATCGGCTCAGGGCCGATCGAGTGGTATCCACTTCCTCCCGGGGTGCAGGTTAAGGTTGCCATACTTGATGAGGCAAGCTTCCCACTTTCACTCGCTGTAGGATTCGACTCCCAGGACCCTGTGGGATCGGTTGATATAAATCAGGCCGGGTTCTACCTCGTTGCAGGGAAGCTGATTCCAGCAGGATGGGTCTGGTTTGATCCGGGCCTTGGAGCGGGCTACGATCTACTGGATGAGAATGCCTTTCATCTTTATGCTGCGAGTGGAGTCAGGTTGGGCTATGCCTTCAGCTTAACACCGGAGCTGACCGTTTATCCTCAAAGGGATACAAGCGTAGTAAATCTCGGGATTGCCTTAGGCTGGGAGATCTACGAGGGCACGGGAGCGGAGTTCCTTCTGGCAGACATCTTAACCGGCCCGGTCGAAGGCTGGACTAGAAGCGTGCGGTTTCAAATCACACAGGAGTTCTGATGGAAAAGTTGATGAACGAGTTGAAGGAAGGCGGTGTTGAGTTTGTAGATCTGAAACTTTCAGATCTCTCAGGCAGGCTTCATCACATCACCTTTCCCCTTGCGAGGCTCCAGACGGCTCTTGCCCAGGGTGTGGGGTTCGACGGCTCCTCACTCGGCGGCTTCCGTAACGTTGCCGAATCCGACCTCGTAGTGAAACCGGACACCTCGCACCTTTTCATAGATCCGTTCTACGAGCGACCCACTGCAAGCCTCTACGGTGACATCTATGAACCTGACGGCAAAACTCCCCTTTCCGCCTGTCCCCGGAACATACTCCGAAAGGTAGTGGCTCTCATACGCCAAGAAGGGTTGGCCGACCGCATACTAGTGCTGCCTGAGTTTGAGTTCTATCTGTTTGACGAGGCTGAGTTCTACCTGGAAACCACCGCCTCGGGTTATCTCGTCTCCTCGTGCGAGGCAGAGCCACCTTCGGGACTGCAGAACGCCTACCACATCACGCCTCCAACGGATGCCTTTGCCAATCTGCGCAGCGAGATGGTAAAGCTCCTCGAGGAAGCGGGGATAGAGGTAAAGTATCATCATCATGAGGTGGGAGGCTACGCTCAGGCAGAGATAGAAACGGCTTTGCTTGATATTTCGCAAGCAGGGGATGCGATTCAAACCGTCAAATATCTTATCAAGAACGTTGCTCGAGCCGGTGAGATATACGCCACCTTCATGCCCAAACCCCTTGCCCATGAAGCTGGCAGCGGCATGCACATCCACATCCAGCTGTGGAAGGACGACCGCAACGTGTTCTCATCAGAGAAAGACGAAAACGAACTTTCTGAAACAGCACTCATGTTTCTGGGCGGCATAATCCAGCATTCAAGGGCCTTGTGTGCCTTCACGAATCCGACCACCAACTCCTATCGTCGTTTGACAGGCGGGATGGAGGCACCCTCCCAGGTGTTCCACTCCCGTGCCAACCGAAAGGCCGCTCTCCGGGTACCAGGATACGTGAGGGGAGCAAAGGATCTGCGCTTCGAGTACCGGGTGCCCGACGCAACCTCGAATCCCTACCTTGCCCTTGCGGCTATCCTTTTGGCAGGGCTGGACGGCGTACGCAAGGGCCTCAATCCCGGTCCGCTGATCAAAAACCAGCCCGAGACCGACGACGACCGGTTCCCGCGGCTGCCAGCAAGCCTTACCGAAGCACTTGGGGCACTCAACGCAGATGCCTCCTTCCTCGCCGAGCAAGGCTTATTCCCAAAAGAGTTAATCCATAAATGGATCAAAACAAAGGAGAAAGAGATAGAAGAAATCGAGTCCTATCCTACTCCCGCTGAGTTCGTAAAGTACTTCGCGCTTTGAGAGGCGCGAAAAAGAAAAACTAGGAGGAAACATGGCGGTGAGAGTATCCATCAATGGCTTTGGTAGAATAGGACGTCTGTTCTTCCGAAGTGCTTTCAGGGACAAAGGACTCGAGTTCGTTGCGGTCAACGATATCACCGATGCCAGGACCCTGGCGCATCTTTTGAAGTACGACTCGGTTCACCGCGGCGAGCATCTTGATGCAGTTTCCGAAGACGACGGGTTCACGATCGAGGAACGACACGTAAAGGTGCTTGCAGAAAAGGACCCCGCCGCCCTGCCCTGGAAAGAGCTGGGTGTGGACATCGTGGTCGAATCAACCGGGCTGTTCCGGACCTACGAGAAGACCTCTGCCCATCTTGAGGCCGGTGCAAAGAAGGTTATAATATCGGCGCCTGCCAAGGGTGAGGGCCCGGTGCCCACCTTGGTCATGGGAATAAACCACGAATCCTACGATCCGGCCTCCGATCACATCGTGTCCAACGCTTCATGCACAACCAATTGTCTGGCTCCTGTGGTAAAGGTCCTGGATGAGACGTTTACGATCGAGAAGGGATTCATGACCACCATACACGCCTACACCGCTGACCAGCGTATCCTTGACACGCCGCACAGAGATTTAAGGAGAGCAAGGGCCGCTGCCCTTTCAATGATTCCCACAACCACCGGTGCAGCCAAGGCGATCATCGAAGTGATGCCGCATCTTAAAGGTAAGCTCTCCGCAATATCCATTCGTGTTCCTACCCCTGATGTCTCCATCGTTGACTTCGCGGCGGTGGTCAAGAAGCATACCACAGTGGATGAGGTCAACACCGCCTTCAAGAAAGCTGCCGGTGGGAATCTCAAAGGGATTCTGGAGTACAGCACCGAACCCTTGGTATCGGTAGACCTAACCACCAATCCTGCGTCGGCCGTATTTGACGCTCCCCTGACCTCGGTGGTAGACGGTAATCTGGTAAAGGTCTTTGCTTGGTACGATAACGAGTGGGGCTATGCCAACCGAATAAAAGATCTAGTACTCTACATGGGGGAAAGATTATGATTCTACGTAGCGTAGCCGAGTTGCCCATAAAGAAAGGCGATAGGGTTCTCGTTCGCGTAGACTACAACATTCCGGTCAACCCCGAGGGCCTGATTACCGACGACGCCCGTATCAAGGGAACGCTTGATACCTTGGAGTACTTGCTTGAACGCGGGGCTGTGCCAATCATCCTCTCGCACTGGGGCAGGCCGCAGGGAGGCCCCCAGCCTGAGATGAGCTTAGCACGCGTCCTGCCAGAGCTCCAGACCCTTCTTAACCACCCGGTTAACTTCCTTTCCGAATCCTTAAATGACGTAACAAAAGCAAGCATCGATGCAGCTCACGCGGGTGAGATATTCCTGTTGGAAAATCTTCGCTTCCATCCCGGTGAGAGAAAAAATGATCCACAGTTCGCCAAGAAATTGGCTTCCTACGGCTCATACTACGTTAATGACGCCTTCCCGGTATCGCATCGTGAACACGCCAGCATCTCGCTCCTGCCAACCCTGTTCAATGACCCTGCCGCAGGGTTCTCTCTCTTACGGGAGGTCGATTACTTCTCGAAGGTGCTGCACGCCCCGGAGAAACCGTTCATCGTAATCATAGGCGGCAAAAAAATCCAGGATAAGGTTCGCTCGCTCCGTTTCCTTCTGGATAAGGTTGATGAGGTTCTTGTCGGCGGCGGATCATCTTACACGGTGCAGGTGGCAAGAGGATTGTCGGTGGGCCAATCTATAGTGGACGAGGATCTGGTGGATGAGATAGACGACATTGCCGACTCGCCCAAGGTCAAACTGCCTATAGACTACGTGGCCGCGCCCACCTATGCCGAGCCGGAGAAGAAAAAGGTGGTTCGAGCCGACGCCTTCCCTGACGATCTCGAGGGCTTTGACATCGGCCCCCAGACCCGAAAGGCGTTTGCCGAATTCGTCTCCAATGCAAAAACCATCCTGTGGTTCGGGCCACTGGGAGCCTTTGAAGAGCCGGCTTTTGCCGAGGGTTCGCTTGAGGTGGCGAAAGCAGTCGTTGCCGCTAACGAGCGAGGAGCAATCACGGTCACTGGCGGCGGAGACTTACTTGCCATGCTGCGGGCCTTCGACTTTAAGGATAAGCTCTCCCACGTATCCATAGGCGGCGGCGCATGCCTTGCGTTCCTTGAAGGCAACAAGCTGCCGGGCATTGTGCCCTTGATCAAGGAACGCTGAGACCCTTTTGCCAGCACCACCCGATATTAATTGTAGGGGCGCGGCATGCCTCGCCCCTACTCATTTACACTCCACACATTCGTTCCTGAAGAAACACCTGAGAGATTGTTAAGTGAACCCCAAATAAACTGCTAGGCAAAATGCCCCAAACTTATCGTCCTTCTAAGGCCTCGGATAGAAGCCTATGGGCTTTTTTAATTGATGGATTTGTGCATTTGACATATTGACAACGTGGGTTCAATAATGAAGTGCA
>JAGMDF010000102.1 GCA_023128825.1 Caldifarciminota bacterium
GGAAGCGATAAAGCGAGGGTTCAAGCCCAAGTACGTGGATATAAACATCAAGGCTTTCAATCTCGGTAAGGAACTTGCGTCTCATTGAAAGGAATAAAACCGCAGATTACGCAGATTATAGGATGAATCATAACCAGACTGATCAAAGGAGTCTACACTTCGTCATACCCTGCCGATTTTTACTCTGTGCCCTTTGTGTCCTCTGTGGTTATTATAAGATAGATCATGCAAGTAGTAGGGGCACGGCATGCCTCGCCCCTACCCGTAACACACCCGTAACCCGTAACACACCCGTAACCCGTAACACGGTAAATGCTGATGCAGGATAAGATCCAAGAAGCTCGAGACGCCATCGCCAGTGCTGAAAAACTCCTGGTCTTCACCGGGGCAGGCATCTCCAAGGAGTCCGGCGTGCCCACCTTCCGGGAGGCAGGGGGATTGTGGGAGAAGTTCAAGGCCGAGGACTTCGCCACCCTGGAAGCCTTCAAGCGCCGGCCCAAGGAGGTCTGGGAATGGTACCGGTTTCGCCGCAATCTTGCCCGCAAGGCTGAACCCAATCCAGCCCATTACGCCGTGGCTAAACTTGAAACCCTTCACGACGACTTTATGGTCGCCACCCAGAACATAGATAACCTTCACCAGAGAGCGGGCGCAAAAAAGGTGCTTGAGCTGCACGGCAACATCATGCGCTCCTACTGCCTTAAATGCGGCCACAAGGTGGATGAATCCGAGCATAAGTTGGAGGGTGAAGTTCCCACATGTCCCAAAGGGGACTGCGGCGGCGTGATGAGACCGGACGTTGTCTGGTTTGGGGAGTTCCTCGATCCCAAAGTGCTCGAACAGTCCTTCAAGTTCGCAGCCGAGTGCGACTGCTGCATCGTGATAGGCACCTCTGGAGTGGTCTATCCTGCGGCCCAGATACCTGTGCTGGCCAGGCGAAACGACGCCTGTATCATCGAGATAAACCCTGAGCCTTCCGCGCTGACCCGGATCGCCGACTATTTCCTCAAAGGCAAGGCCGGCGAGATAATGCCCATGCTGGTAGAAGAAAACCCCGGATGAGCACTCCTAGAAGTTGGTTCGAGAATGCAAGGATTTGAGTTGACAGGTGCTTTTGCAGTTCATCACCTCCACCTTGATCCTCACCCATCAAGGAGGAGGTTGATACCCCTTTTCTGCTTCCCAGAAAAGACTACAGGCTTACTATGGTCGCCTTGGGTCCACACAGATTTGCGAAGCGAAGGTGTGGGGAGAAAATGTCCCCTCCCCTGGTGGGAGGGGATTAAGGGGAGGGGGATATCATTACTGCAAGGTACTTTTCAAGCCTCTCGGACAGATTAATGGGTGACTGTCCGGAAACGGAAAGATAAAATGGTCTACACTTACGGCCCGGTGCCGTCGCGCAGGCTGGGATTGTCGCTGGGCGTTGATGTCCTGCCGTACAAAACCTGCAGTCTTGACTGCATCTACTGCCAGCTTGGACGGACCTCGAATCTTGCCGTTGAACGAAACTCATTCTTTCCCAGGGAAGAAATCCTTGCAGAAGTCATAACGGTTGCCAGCGAGACGAACCCAGCCTACGTTACCTTTTCAGGATCGGGAGAGCCTACCTTAAATTCCGACACAGGCTGGCTGATCAGGGAGATCAAAAGCAAGAGCGGTAGACCGGTCGCCGTTCTCACCAACTCTTCCTTATTGTGGATGCCTGAGGTCCGGGAGGAGATAAAGCCTGCCGACCTGGTGGTTCCCTCGCTCGATGCGGCCACGGAAGAGGTCTGGAAAAAGCTCAACCGCCCTCATCCCGATCTTGATTTCAGTAAGGTCATAGAAGGACTGATAGATTTTTCCAATGAATATGCAGGCCAGCTCTGGGTTGAGATCCTGATGGTTAAGGGGATGAACGACTCTGCCGAGCACGTTAAGGCCTTGAACCGGATACTTGCCCGTATGCGGTTTGACAAGGTACAGCTAAACACGGTGGTCAGACCCCCTTCCGAGGAATCCGCGCTCGCGCTTTCGTATGAGGAGCTTCGAGCAATCTCTAAGGAACTATCCGTAAATACCGAGATTATAGTACCTTATCGCAAGAAGGGCAAGCAGGTATCAGCACACGGCGATCGTGAGCGCATCCTTGCCGCAATCGCCCGCCGGCCCATGACCGTAAAACAGATCGAACAGAGCCTGGGTATACCTCCTGAGCGCTCTAAACCGGCCTTAGAGGCCCTTGTTGCCGAAGGCAAGGCAAAGCCGTCTATCCACGAGGGAGAAACCTTCTACGAGGCCGTGCGGTGATTTCTGCCGTTTTACTTGACAACCCCCTTTGTTTAAGTATTATCTTAGTGTAACTTAATCCGTAAAGGAGGGATGATGTTAGGTGTTTTAATGTTTCTCTTGGTTCAGACCGAGGCAGATACCGTCTACAACCTGCGCGATTTCCGCCTGCCTGATGTTGGGGTTATGCGTTTATCCGTTGATGGCTCCTTTTCAGTTAAAGGTGCGGATGATCTCTACGAAAGCGAAGACCCAGAGTATAGTATTCATTCGAAGGACATCTACGGAAGTTCCAGCGGATCTATATCCTGGGATCTTCGTTTGTTGGGGGAACAGCGCTATTTCGACGTGAAGATTAATCCTGGATTGAATGGACATTCAGGGGCTTACACTGGAGAATACAAGGAGGATACCTTATACTCTACAGACACCGCCAAATATTTTGATCAAGGAACTTTTCTGGCGATAGTTTCGGATGGTGGCTGGTATTTGGGGCAATCTCCGTTTTTTATTGGCTACCGAGAAGGTTTCCGGGCTGATCAAAAACTGTGCCTTTCCGATGTATACGTGGACACTTCCTTCTTAACTGCGAACGGTTACTTGTATCTGAATGTAGGCGTGGGTAAAATAAGGGACGTTACACCCGCGGCTAATGCCTGGTACTTTCTCGAAGAGTTGGATTATGCAAATTATGATGATATAGAAAGTCTGGGCAAGCTCCTTGCTTCTCAGTGGAGTTATGAGTTGAAACACTGGCGTTACGAAAAGTTCTTTTACGCAGATGCAGAGAATCTCCTTATCGAAGAGGGCGTCGTCCCCCGGCTTTCAGCTTATGAAGTGATGCGTTTGCGTGAGATTGTTGCAAGTTTTCCCTCTCGGCGTCTTTACGGGACGCGGTTTACGTTGGGGGTAGGATGGCGCTTGCCTCAGGAACCAGCGATACGAGTCGTACTCGAAGCAGCCTATCCTATCTCCAGGCGCTGGCAGTTCAATTTCTGTGGGAGAAGCTTCCTTGAAATTCCTGGGGTGGATAGGGATAGCTTGGGATACACCATTAGTGGCACCACCAGCTTGTCGTATTATGTAGGGGAGCTATGGAAGATATCTTCTTCTCTTGAAGGGGAGTTTTTCGATGGACCGTCGTACTATGTAGGGTATGAGGAAAAGGATATTTCCGTTTCCTTCATTCCTATTGGAGTAAACTGGTATCTTGATGACCGACTTGATCTCAATACGGAATTAAGCTATTCTTTCAGGCGTAGAGAACGAGAACCTAACCGGATGCTTGATGTAGAACACAGTTTTCGTTTGAATGTCGGTCTTACCTGGCGGCTGCGTTAGATTAATGTGGAACAGGCTCTCCAGCCTGTTCGATAATGCGCAGCCTGGAGAGGCCGCGCCACACTATTAAGGTTTCCAATCCGCGGTAAAGAATCCGGCTTTTATCACCCCGCCCCAGCCCTTATCCCAGACATCATCGGACCAGATGAGGTAGTCGGGTACGCCTGCGCCGGAATACAGGGTAGAGAAGTAGCCGGAGAGTTTTAAACCATCCGTACCGATACCTTCGCGCACCAGCACCTTTTTATTCGGGTTCAACGGGTTGCGGTAGACAAACAGGGACGCGGTTGCTTCAGGAGGAAGGATTTCATCTGCGAACACAAATCGTCCGTCCTCAATCCTTATCGGCAGACTCTTTTCGATCCCTGCAGTTATCGCGTTTTCTGTGGCGTTGCCGTAAAGGATCAGGTTGTAGCTGTTAATCATCTCTTCGGTCACCGCGGTATCAGGAACGATCATTACTCTGCCGTTTGCCCTGACCCACCATGCCTGCGCCTCGCCTCTTGCCATTGAGAACAGACGGGCGTTGGTGGTTGAATCTCCCATTGTTCCATGGACCAGGATGAAAGGTTCGTAGTACGCACCCTTGATGGGCGGATGGGGGAGTGGATAGGAGTCAGATTTGGCCCGCTGCCAGCCGTTTTTCCCGATCTCGAAGGCCATCGAGTCAACATTGGGGGTAACCGATAAGGTCGCGTCGTCTATCTGGACGTTAAAGGTCTTCCCGATCATATCGTCTTCCAACCTGAGGGCAAAACGGCTCATATTGGTGGCCTTGATTTTGAAACCGCTGTCCTCCTGCCAGCCTTCGATAATCGCGTCCTGGTAACGATCCTTGACGGCATGGATAGATAGCCAGTAGGCGCCGTTTTCCTGGGTAAGATCGGCGCTGCGGTAGTAAACGTGCTCAGGGTAGGAATTGCGCACCTTATCCTGCATGAACTCCATCATACCCGGCCAGTTCACGCAGGCAATGCCTGAATCAGACCACCAGTGTGGCTTCTCAGGCACCTCCTCGTAGTGATAGCTGAATCCCAGTTGAGCCAGCCGTTTTGCGTAGAGCCTTGCCTGAAACGCGGGCACGTTGTCGTCCGCCCCGCCCTGAAGGATGTAGATAGGCAGGTTGGATGCGTTCTCCACCCGGGCAAGCTGGTTGTCGGTGCGCAGGGCCTGATTGCGTATCTCAAGCTGCCAGGGTTCTGCGTAGATTGCCGATTTCTGCCAGGTCCAGGGAACGTAAAGTTCGTGGTTTGTCCAGCCAGCACCCGGAGATGCAGAGGCAAAGAGATCGGGATGGGTGAGTCCAACGTGCCAGGCCCCGTGCCCGCCCATCGAATGACCTGTCAGGTGGATTCGATTCTCGTCAATCGGATAGCGTTCCTTAACCTGTTCCAGCACCTCAAGCGCGTCCAGACGTCCCCAATCCTGCCAGTCGAATCCGAACGGCCTGCGGTTGGTGGGCGAGACAACGAACGCCCAGTCCTTCTGCGTATAGGCCCCCACCAGGCCGATGGCTTCAACCCCTGCGCCGTGCAGGGAAAAGATCAAGGGGTATTTTCTGGCGGGATCGTAGTTTCGAGGAGGCATTATCCCGTAATACTGGACCGAGTTGTCGATTGCGGATATGAAGGTCTCTTTTCTCGACTGATCCGGCTCTCTGCAGCGCAGCGTAAGGGTGGCTTCGGTTCGGCCCCCCTCCCAGACCACTGCCACAGGCAGAATCAATGTATCGCCTGGGACGGAGTCAGGGAGCAGGGCGCCGAGCGCGAATTCGAACGGTGCCTTGTAGAAACTCATTGGAGCGATAGGGGGGAGGTCGAAGGTATCAACTCCGAATGCCCCTCCTCCTACAATGAGTTGTGGGTTACTGGTGTTACGGGTGTTACGGGTCCACTGTTCAGAAGTGTTGGAGACAGGTATGGCACCATAAAGTTGAGAGTTCTCTCTTCCATATACCAGATCAGGCAGCGTGGCGTCCTTTGTAATCAGCCGCACATCATTATCCACCGGGACAAGCTTGAAGAATACCCTGTCGTCGCCAGCACCGCCTAAGCGAACCCAGATGCGGTTTATGCCTTCTTCCAGCACTACCGGCACCTTTACGTAGCCGTGGCCGTAGATGTCGCCCGCATAGCTTTGTTTGTTTATTGAAAATCCGCAGCGCTTGGCTATGGCCAGGGCGCGGGAGCGTTGGGGAACTTTGATCTCCGCACAGGCATAGCCTGAGTTGAAAAGGGCTGAGATTCCGTAAAAATCCTGCAGGGTATCCCACTTCACGTTTGAATAGTTGGTGGTTAACCACCCGGTGGAATCTACCTCAACCTTCTCCCAGTATACCCATCCGCCGGTGGCTAATACGGAAAACAAGCTGTCGCCCTCTTTGGGAACGTAGGCGGTGTCGTCCGGCAGGTTGCGCCAGCTTCCCTCGCGCACGCCGGATAAAAAAGGCCCGCATACCAGATACTCCTGCGGGAATATGGTATCCTGGATCGAGGGCAGTGAGCTAAGCAAGCTCAAGATCAAGAACATTCATGCCTCCTTGGGGTTTTATTTGGGTGATGCTAAGCACCAGGGACGAAAAGTCAAGGGATTGATTCTGGAGTGCAAGAAGCGCCTGTTGCGGCAATGACCGGGTGATTGCACTCCATAGTTATCTAGCATGTAGGGGAATGAGTGTTATCCTTGTATCCCATAGGGTATTAGACCGGCCCGTTCTACGGAATCTTATTCCACCACTGAAACGCACATATGGGATTACTCACGCAATGGGGGAGAAGTCTGATTAGAAGGGGAAGATAAAGCGAGTCCTTTCTTGCAAAAACGTGTAGCGTCTTCGATTAAGGTATAAGCTAATTCTCTATCACGTTTGTAGGAAGAGCCCATGTCGGCGATACTTCTGTTAAGTAACTTTCTGATCTCTTTAATTCTAATAGAGGAAGATATATCACTCCAAAATTCCTTTAAAAACTCCAAGGCCACGTCAATCGTAGGCGGACGTTTCCCAGAAAGAGCCCAGGCAAGATTCTTTACACACATAGCTACTACTCTTCGGGGATCAATTTGGTAGGGGATTTCCCGCATTTTTTCTTCGAAATCGATTAACCCCTTTCTGTCTTTCAATAGAAGCAAGAGTCTTTGAAGTCTCTTTGAATAGCCATATGGTATGAGTATAAGATCTCTTAATGATAAGCCATGTTGAGTAAAAAGGGTATAGTAATATGCGAAAATTGAACACCCTAGTAAAGGGTGATCAAGGTAATATCTATCTCCTTGCTCATGTATTTCTAAATCGATGGTGATTTTATCTTTATTTCTGAAATAATAAAAATAATTTTCGTCGTCACCCCAAACTATATCTATAGCATAATTATTATTATCCGCGAAAAGATTACGAAGGTATTCTTTTGCCCTTGTCTTGGTACCATGCTTAACTATTATCATTACATCTATGTCTGATTCATGTTCTTCCCATTCCTCAAATCTCTGTAAGCCATTAAGAATCAAAGCCGTCTTACCAAAAATTCCAACATGAAGGAAAATATCGGTGAGGTCCGAAAGAGTAAATAGTTTGCTGAGAACAGAAAAAATCTCAGACTTAAGTACAAGTTCCTTGCGGGATTCCTTATATGAAGGTAATGACTCAACAGTCTGAACGTAGGGGCTGCTTGCTATTTGTAAAAAATATCTCTTTAATAAAAGAAAAACTATTTTATTGTGGAATTCAATCACGAAATGGTCGGTTTTATGTTTCGGGCCTTCATCCCGGAGGCGGTCAAGTCCAAGGAGACAGATGTAATGATTTCCTCTTTTGTAAAGTAGGAGGTTTGCCCGTGGAATTACAAACCATAATAGAGTCATCACCGACAATGAGCGCTTAATAAAATATAAGGAAATATGGACGTCCTCATGTAGGTCATTGAAGATTTGCCGAATCCATGTATCCTCTAGGCGTAGATCCTCCATAAAAATAAATCTTTTGTATTCTAGCGGTCTTTCTACTTCCGTTAGATATCTTATGGCCATATCTTGCGCGGGGATTGATCTCTTGGGATTTATTTGCGTAGAAATTAATTCTCCTCCTTGCTTGGCTGCTTCATCGTAGATTCTAGATAAGGCTTTTTTGGCGGCGTCTTCATTGGTGTGAATTTTAATCGAAAAGACGCGGAATTTATTTATTATTATAAAAAGTATTAGCATCAATGAAATTATTGTGAGAAAGTATGCATACCACACACGATTACCAAAAATTACTCCGCACGCTGCTAATAATAATGCTGCTATGAGTTGCACATAGTCTGCGATTCGCCACCTTTCATCAAAGCTGCTCCACATGTAAACCTCTCTTTAGAATTGAAAGACACGATATTATATCGCCCTAGTTTCTCTTGTCAAGTAGAAGACAATGCCAAAGTAGATGTAGTGGCTGGTCTCATCGTGCCCCAGTCGGGTATTAGACCAGCCTGAAAAGAAAGCGGGCCGACCTGACGCTTGTGCCCCTGTCGGGTGCGCAGCGGACGCCCTAGCGTCAACGTCGGCCCCTGCGAACTTTTTTCACCCTACAAATCTACTTCGTAGCTTTACTCCACAAGCGTCGTCATTTCATGTTGTGGGGACCCCGGGAATATGTCCAACTTTTGACCAGCTTTTTTACCCCAGACGTCCGCTACGCGTACGCCCGGGGACCCCAATGTATTGTCCACCTTTTGACCAGCTTTTCCCCCCAAACTTTGGCCAGCTTTCCGTAAAGGAAAAGCGCCCTTGCGGGCGCTTTTTTCAAAAAGGAGGTTAGTTAGGGAATGGAGGCGGCGGGAATCGAACCCGCGTCCGAGATGGTCAACGGTTGAGGACTACATGGTTAGTCACAGTTTAAGCTCTCGTTCCTTTGCTGCCCTGTGACCGGCCACTCCGGAACCAGCCATCTAGTAATCCACCTTCAGCCGATGGCATTCTGAAAAGCTTCACCCGTCCTGAATATCCGCCGGAACCAGACCGAACGGGTCAAACCTGGAACCGACGCGGTCGCTAATTAAGCGGCCAGTGCGTGATTGTAATCAGCAGTTGTTTGTCCCCTCGCAGGATTTACAAGGTCACGAGGGACCCTTGCCATGCCCTCTTCCGCATCTACACCCCGTCGAAGCCGTTCGCCCCCTTGTTAAACCCCGCGAAAATACTTCGTCTTTTCGCGGGGACCCCCAAGATTACCCCACAAAACTGTTTCACAGTTTCGCGGGGACCCCAAGGGGGACCCCGGAAAGGGGATGGATGCGTCAGATAACACGATCCACACTTTCCATAGAGCTATGTTTATTATAGCGACGATAGAAGCGTAGTCAAGTCCTATTTTAAAGAAAATTTCCTAATCTGCGGTTCATAACTCGATCATCGTCCCGCCCTGCTCACGTATAACCTCGCTTTCACCCACCTTCAAACGGGTTTTGGAAATCAAGCGCCCTTCCGTCTCCTCAGGCTTTATGTATCGGTTGAGCAGGACGTTTACGTCCGCTTTCTCATCCATCCTGTGCGATTCCGAGGTAAAAACCACACGTTTTCTACTCGTTTTGATTGAGTAATAGGGCAGCTTGCGCATGGCCAGATCGTAGGTGATCGTGCACGAAGGCAGGGTCAATCTTCCAGAGTGGGGGAGAGTGGTGGTTGCTTCATCCTTGAGGACAGAACCAATCTCACCGATCTCAAACCGACTCTTCAGCGAATCAAGCCCGGAAAGGTCGCCTGCCTTATCGGAAAGGCACAATACCCAGTCAATCCTGCGGATGCCGCGTGAATCGAGGAAATCAGACACCGTCGGTTCAGCCCTTGATCCTGGATTGAGAAGTACGGTGCGGCCGTTTGAGCGAAGCACGGCCACGTTGCCGTGATAGGTGTCCAAGAGGGTAAGCTCCGGCCTCCTGGGTTTCATCGCCCAGGGCCAGATCGCAAGGTTTGCGCCGATTAGAAGTATCCCAAGCGCGTAGACGAACCGCTTTGGCCGTGTTCGTTCCGTATGCAGGATAAGGACGGCAACAAAGATCCCGATTACCAATCCGATCGGCCAAGTGCCCGAAGGAATCAGGCTTCCAGGAAGAAGCTGAAGCAGTTTCTCAACTAACCACGCCAGGCCGAAAACCACAAATCCAAGTATCTGTCCCAGGGGAAGCCAGATCAGGCTCAAAAGCAGAGCTACTAATCCAAGTGGCAGGATCAAGGAAACAAGCGGGATTACCGGCAGGTTGGCAAGGAGGGGGCCTAACGTTATCCGGTGGAAGTTCGCGGCAAGAAACGGCATGGTAAAGAGTGTGGCTGAGATAGAGAGTGCAAGCGGAAGGATTATCCATTTTACAAGCCATGAGGGGATTTTCCCCTTGATCCTTTTGCGTGTAAGCATCTGTCTGGTCCCGGCCGCGGCAAGGATTATCCCGAACGCCGCGGCAAATGAGAGCTGGAAGCCGATGGAAAGGATATCTACCGGTCGAACCAGAAGCAACACCAGCGCGGCGACAGCTAAGCTATTGAGAGGCAAGACCTTGCGCTGGAAGACAAATCCGGCGGCCACTGCCAGGCTCATAACAGACGCACGTATGATGGATGCTCTTGGCCCTACGAGCGCGATGTAGAAGCAAAGCATCAGAGCGAGCAGGGGAAGCATCAGCCAGCGCGGGGTACGGAATAATCGCAACAGCAAAAATAGAAACCCCACCAGCACCCCAACGTGCAGGCCGGAGACCGCCAGAAGGTGCAGGGTGCCGGTGCGCTTCATGTCAAGGTGGAGGTCTTTTCCAACCTCGCTGCGTTCACCCAAAAGGATGGCTGTGTAGAGTGCGGCCTCTTCGCCGAACAGCTCCTTGTTGCGTCGGATCAAACTTTTTCTTGTTTTATTCAGCCATGCCCTTATGCCTTGAGGCGGCGATGTCACCTGCACGTGATCGGCGGATATACGGCCTATTACGCCCTCACGTTCAAGCCTTTGGTTGCGATTTGGTACTCCTGGATTGCGCGGGAAAGCAAGTGCAAGAAGCCGACCCTGGATATTAAAAGAAGTTCCGAGCTCCTCATCTCGCGTAAGGTAAATCAACACCTTGCGACCTTTGAAGGCTTGGGGTTCCTCTATATTCAGGATTGAGTAGGAGCCTGTTTTGCCGGCCAGTTGCCCTTCGATCTTCAGGGGCATATCATAGAGATCACCGGTCACAGAGGATGGTAATGATACGCGTCCATAGGAAACCGCAAGGAAGAGTAGGATAAGGTAGAGGAATCTTTCGGATAAAAGGATAGCCGGTATGATGCTCAATGCTGCAAGGATCAAGGCAATCCACCACACCCGTAACACCCGTAACACAACTTCCTGGGGCAGACTCAAACCCAACGCGATACCTGCACCTATCACCACCGCGCATCGCAGGGCCAGGAATCGCTTACCGGTGAGGAGTTCCACAACGAAGGATAGCCACAATCGCGTAACAAGTCAAGAGGACGACTTATAGAAAGCCTTTTTTAATCGAGGGGTTGACAGCTTCCCCAAAGGGGTGTATATTTACGTAAAAGAGCAGAGTAAGCGTAAGCAATCCAACCAAGGAGAGGTTATGAAGGAAGCTTTACCGATTGCCTGCGGTTCCGCCGTGGAAACAATTGCTTTAGCGGTTTTATCTGTGGGATTTCTTGGTTCGTGTACCCCTGCAAAGGATTTTACCTTCGATAGCCTTAGGATTGATAAAAACAGCGTCAGCTTTGGAGATACTGTCATCGTAACCGCCCATGTGAGCGGAACCGGAGCAGATGATGTTATATTCAACTGGAATGCTCAGGACGGTGGAATCTTCACCGAATCATCGGACAGCTATATAGGTGTATCTGACTGCTCCGAGGTCCACTGGATTGCCCCAGATGCAGAATGGGCCTACCGCATAATGTGCGACACATATTTAGCTGAACCCGATCACTTCGAGAAAACCGTAGAGATCACCGTTGTTGCGGAAGAATAATTCAAGCGTCAGAGGACAATAAAATCCAACCAAGGAGAGGTTATGAAGAAATCTTGCGTAAACTTAGTCGTAGCCGCCGTTGTGTTCATAGTCTACCTTACAGGCTGCACCCGCAACGAGCCGCCGGTCATAGATAGCCTTGTTACCGACCCTGCCGCAGATACACTGGTTACAGCAGGGGACACGGTCAGGATAATCTGCGAGGCCAGCGATCCTGACGCAGACTCTTTGTTATATGAGTTTGAGGCTGACGCAGGAACCTTTGCGGAATCTCAGGATACGGCATCGGTTCTGTGGATTGCACCCAACCACAGCGGAACCTTTGAAATTATCTGCACCGTCTCCGACGGCGACAGCCTGTATGAAGTCACCGATACCCTTGCGATCGAGGTCCAAAACTACTTCCCGATGGCACTTCAAAACAGCTGGTCATACAAAGGTAGCTGGCTAGGACAGGAGATTACGCTGGAGATATCCGTACTTCGCAAGGAGGAAGAGGAGGGCAAAGATAACTGGCGAATGTACCGGTTTTTTGAGTTTGCAACCGGGGAGTCCCTCACCGATACCTTCTCCTATTATTCCATAGTCGGTGATTCGATATTCTTCTCCAGCAGCCTTCCGCAGACCTTCTACCTCAATTTTCTCATGCCTCTATGGATCGACAAAACCTGGAACGCAGGTGATGGAATTACCGCCAGTGTGGTTGAAAAGGATACTGTAGGCACGGATGGAGGCATCTTCTTTAATTGCTTTAAGGTCAACATTCAGGGCATAGAAGAAGACTTTACTTACTGGGTAGCACCTGACGTTGGGATTATAGTTCAGACGGTTAAGATCCCTATTATAGGGGTGGTGGTTGATTTCGAACTGACCGATTATACCGTAGATTAGTCTGGCAGAAAAGCTATTGGAAGTAGTGGGGGAAGTTGGGGCTCAGGATTTCCTTGACCTCTCGAACGGCCTTCTGGGGGTCTGCGGCCTCGACCCAGTGGATCTCGCCCAGGGTTCTAAAGAAGGTCATCTGACGTTTGGCGAAGGCGCGAATCTTCTTTAAAATCAGCTGCCTGGCCTCGGCCAACGAGATATCGCCGTCTATGTACTCGTATAGGTCGCGGTAGCCGTAGGCGTTGAATGCGTACAGGTCTTTGGGGAACCCCATATCCCGCAGGCGTCTTACCTCCTCAACGAATCCTTGGGCCATCATCCGCTCAAGGCGTTTTGCCTGCCTGTTGATAAGCTCGTGGCGGTCAACCTTCAAGCCTACATAGAAGGGCCTGACCGGCGGGTCGGGCGGGGGTTCTGCTATCAGTTCGGAGTAGGGTCGTCGTGCGGCCAGGCAGACCTCAAGCGCTCGGATTATCCGCTGGCGGTCGTTTGGATGCAAGCGCTCGGCGGTCAAAGGATCTTCGGCCTTAAGCTTTCGCGCAAGTGTAGGCGTGGCAAGCGTCTCAAGCTCCTCGCGGATAATCGGGTTGTGCGGCAGGTTGGCGTGAAGCGGTTCGAATATAGCCCTGAGATAGAATCCTGATCCCCCTACAGCCAAAGGTTTCTCAAGGTTCAAAAGCAGCTCCCAGGCGTGGCGGGCGAACTCGCCTGCAGATAGTTGGTGATCGGGCGGGCAGAGGTCCAGGAGATGATGAGGAACCTGGTCCCGCATCTGGGAAATCGGCTTAGCCGTGCCTATCTCCATAAGCTGATAGCACTGTCTGGAGTCTACCGAGACTATCTCCCATCCGTAGCGTCTTGCCAGCTCGAACGCCACCCCGCTCTTGCCAACACCTGTAGGGCCAAGGATTACCGGAATGAGTCTTGGATTCATCTAGATGCGGCCGAAGCGTTTGGCCAGATCGTCCATGGTGAACTTGATAACCGTCGGCCTGCCATGCGGACAGAAGAACGGGGTTTTGCAGCGAAACAGACGATTGATCAAGGACTCCATCTCTGCCTGCGAAAGAGAGCTGCCTGCTTTGATCGCGGCCTTGCATGCGATGAGCGCGGCCATCTTATCCCTATTACCCAACTTTACCTCGTTTGTTTCTGCAAACTCGCGGAAAAGCTGGCGCAGCTCCCCGGGTCCCATCTTTGCATCCGCAGGCAGGGTCTCAACTATCAACTGGTTGGGACCGAATACCTTTGCCTCGAAACCTAAATCCTTGAGGTCGCCCGCTATCTCCTCGAAGGTGGCGAACTCCTCGGCTGAAAGATCAACTATCAGGGGGAAAAGCAGGCGTTGTCTGGGGGAAGAGCCCAACCGTTCAAGCATCTCTTCGTAGAGGATTCGTTCGTGAGCCGCGTGCTGATCAACAATTATCAGACCTGAGTAGGTCTGTGCCAGGATGTAGAGGTTCTGCAGCTGCCAGAAGCCTGTGTGGGTCTCAGGATATCCCTTCGTCTCAAGGTGTGGTGTGGATACTGGAGTTTTTGGCATCGAGGAGGGAGGGGTTGATGGGGGAGAGGCTGGTATGGGAATCTGGCGCTCTATCTTCTCATCCGTGCGCAGGCTCGATGGATAGGCGGGGAATTTAAGGGTCTTGACCGCCTCCTTGTGAACCGCCTTGCGGATTGCCTGGGACAGGAAGTCAAAGAGGAAACGCTCATCGCGGTAGCGAACCTCGATCTTGGTGGGATGGATATTTGCATCCAGCATCTGTGGCGGAGCCGTAAGTTTCAGGATGAAGAATGGGACCAGGTTGCCGGGCTGAGGACCGAAACCTTCCATAACCGCCCGGTAGATGGAGCGGTAAAGTACGGGTCTTGAGTTAAAAAAGATCTTCTGGCGTCTGCGAAGCTGTACAGCCTGATCGGGTCTTGCCATAAACCCTTCAATGGAAAGTAACCGATGGGTTTCCTTAAATTCAATCAACTCCACATTTTTCAGCTCCGGTAGAACTTCCTGCACGCGTTCGATCCAGGACCGTGTCGGGGGGAACGCAAGAATGGTTCCGCTCGGGTTGCTTACCTCAAAACGGACGGACGGTTCAATGAGCGCGTAGTCGCGTACCTTCTCGAGCACCAACCGGCGTTCGTACGCCTCGCTTCGCAGGAAGGCGCGCCGCGCCGGAAGGTTAAAAAACAGATTGCGCACACTGACCGTTGTTCCGGGCGTGCGAACGATCTCCTTGCGCCCGGTGATCTTGCCCGCATTGATCTTTAAGAGCACTCCGCTTTCAGCGTCGGGACGTTGGCTCTCGATTACCAGTTCACTCACCTCGGCCATAGAGGCCAAAGCCTCACCCCGGAAACCATAGCTTTGAATACGTTCAAGATCACCCGCATCGGCCAGTTTGCTCGTGGCAAAGCGCTGCACCGCAAGCTGGAGTTCATCTCGTGCGATCCCCTCGCCGTTGTCTGAGACGCGGACAAGCGCCTTTCCGCCCCTCTCAATGCAGGTCTCAACCCTTTTTGCCCCTGCGTCAAGCGAGTTCTCCAAAAGCTCCTTCACCACAGAGGAAGGACGGATGATCACCTCTCCTGCGGCTATCTTGGCCGCGATTCGCGGAGGCAAAAGACGAATACCCACCCTGGATTCTAAAGGCCTTGCTCCGGATGTCAACATCGAAATCTTCCCGGCTGCCGCATATGAGATCGCCTCCGTTGGAGGCGATCGGTCGGTCGCGATGACAGAGAATGCTTGGTTGTGTCCTTCCAGTAGAACAGGCTCAGCGTGCCCCAGTCAGGTGCTTCAGCCTGTGCCATTGTATCCGAACGGACGAAAGCCTCAGTTCCAGATTGCTTTTGTCATTGAGAGGACGGTTGAGCTTGTGCGAGACCAGACGAAGCTCCAAAGGGTAACGCTTGCGGAACCCCGAAGGGCGACGGCTACGGAGTAAATCGGTTGAATGTCCAACCTCATCCCGGCTTCAGGTCTTTGCTGCAACTTTGGAGTTTGGAGTGGATTTTTAATGAGGCAATGTGCGTGCTTGACATCAGCCCGACTTTTCCTAGAATTAGATTCATGAAACGATTAATGAGCTTAGTGATTCTTCTGGTGATGTCGGGATCGCTTGTTGCCTTTCCTGGTGACCTCGTCATGCCTGATCTTACCGGACTGTCCTTGGATTCGGCTCGAGCGAAACTTGCTTCGCTTCCGGACTACACGGAGCCTGATTCATGCCCCCTTATTGTGCTGCCCGATTCCTTTTACACGGACAGTATTCCTGAAGGGCTTGTGGCCTGGCAGGAGCCGTTGCCGGATTCGGTGATCTCAGACACCGTCAAGGTACGATTGGCAGCTTCCTTAACCATCGAGCTCCCAGATGTGCGTGGTATGGGGTTCATGGAGGCGATGGCTTTGATTGAAAGCCTGGGCTTGGAATTCTACCCTGTGAGGCAGATAGAAAATGAAGAATACCCTGTGGGGACCATTGCTAAAACCGTTCCTGAGCCGGGAAGTCTTGTTAAACGTAAAGATGTAATCGCTATTGTAACATCACTTGGAGTATCATCCCCTCCTACGCCAACAAAAACCTCCACTGGTGTTGAGATTCATCTCTACGAGCACCCGGAGTTTAAGATCTCCTCCGTATCTGTGGTATCCGAGGACTCCACAGGATTCGAACTCGCCTTCAAGCTCCAGATACGCAACCCCTACAAGCATCCGATGACGGCTGAGAAGTTCAAGTTCGAACTCCAGGTCAACCGCGCTCGTCTGCTCAAAGATATCTCTTCCGACGCATCCATAAAGATCCCTGTCAAGGGCGTGGCTTACGGCAAGGTGATGGTTCCTGTTTCCTATGCCGATATTCCCCCCTCAATAGCCGAGTTTCTTCTCTCTGAAGCGGAATACCGTCTTGTGGGCACCTTTGCTATAGTTGTGGAAAGCGGTTTCTCCCGCAGGGCCTTTGATGTAAAAAGGAAGTTTGATCTCTTTGCCTCAAATCCTGCGATCAGGAAGAACCTGGAGGGGATAGCTTCCAGCCTACAGTAGTTCGACCAAGGCAAAGGATTCTGAGGAAGGCTAAGATCTCCGTCGCGAGCGGTGTGATACAGGTGCTATTCTAGAAACCCACTTTTCTGGGAAGGCTGCTTTCCTTATGATCGTTGACTTGGGGGGCTTAACCGCTTATTATCCCCAGATGCGCAAGGAAGAGTTTTTATACGATTTGCCTCAGGATCGGATCGCGCTTTATCCCAGCCAGCCGCGTGATGCCTGCGGACTGCTCGTTATCCACCGTGAATCAGGCAGAATAGAACACCGAATCTTCCACGAGATCGTGAATTATCTCGATGAAGGCGACTGCCTTGTCCTTAACGATTCGAAGGTTCAGCCGGTTCGTTTTCGCCTGCGACGTGCCACAGGCGGTGTGGTTGAGCTTTTGTTTACCAAGAAGATCAGAGAGGGTGTCTGGGTTGCCCTTGCGCGGCCATCCAAACGGCCAAAAATAGGGGAGAGGCTTATAGGCGAGAATGGTGAGGAGATCGTCGAGATAGAGGAGAAGAAGGCAGGCAAGTTGACCCTTAAGTTGCTCATAGATGAATCCGAGCTTTTCCGGCGTTTAGGTCTTGCTCCCCTGCCCGGCTACATCCATCGCATACCGGAAGAGCGCGACCTCCAGACATACCAAACTGTGTTTGCACGCGAAGGCTTCTCAATCGCAGCGCCAACCGCAGGGCTTCACTTCACCCCCGAGCTCTTAAAGCGAATTCAAACAAAGGGGACGCAAGTCGCATATATTCAGTTGGATGTGGGAGAAGGCACGTTCAGGCCAGTAATGACCCAAAGGGTGGAGGATCACCGGATGAAGGCGGAGAACTATACGATCAGCCCTGAGGCGGCGGAAAAGATCAACAGGGCAGGACGCATTGTAGCGGTTGGCACCACGGTTACAAGAACACTCGAGTCCTTACCTGATCCTGAACCGATCATGCCGCACTCCGGGTCCACCGGGCTTTTCATATATCCTGGACATAAGTTTAAGAGGGTAGGTACGCTCTTGACCAATTTCCACCAGCCAGGCTCAACGCCATTGTTTTTGACCGCTGCCTTCACCGGCAAGGAACTTCTCTTTAAGGCATACGAAGAAGCGCTTGGGATGGACTACCGATTTCTTTCTTACGGCGACGCAATGCTGATTTTACCCCGCAAGACTACAGAGCGGCCTTGCGGGGATCCCTTAATTCCCTCTCCCTTTGGGAGAGGGTCAGGGTGA
>JAGMDF010000103.1 GCA_023128825.1 Caldifarciminota bacterium
TGGGAGCGTACTCGCTTTCAGGATAGCCCTCCACAACCTTGGCATACTCTTCCACAGCGCGCCCCAGATCGCCAAAGTTCAGAAAATACGTCTCTGCAAGTTTGAATTGTTCCTTTGCAGGATCAACGTTCGTGGTATCCGTGGAATCCGGTTCCAGCAGGCGAGCTTCCAGAAGTGACTTCTTGAACTCCGCGAGTGAGGCATAATCAGAGCGCCTCTCACGGGTTGTTATTGTATCGTAGTAAACGAGGGCAAGATCGTATCTTTGCTGAATTTCATAGAGATTTGCCAGTATAAAGAACGCCTCGGCCCTGGAGTTGCCGGAAGGAATCTGGGCAAGAAGTTTTTCTGCCTGACTGCTGTCTCCTTCAGCTAATTCGATCTTGGCCGTCAAAAGATCGCTTCTCTCGTCGATATCCCTGTACTGGCCCTTGACTTTCCGCAAGGTTCGACGTGCCGCAACGTAATCTTCCTCGAGATAGTGAAGCTCAGCCAAGGTTAGAAAGCGTCCGAAGTTCTCCTTTGACGTCCCGGCACGCTTAAGATAGCGTTCATAGGTCTTGATAGCCGAAAGAGTATCCCCGCCTGCAAGTTCTATCTCGGCAAGGTAAAGTCGCGCATCACTGACAAGATCACCTTGCGGGTAACTATCGAGGAATCCCTTAAATGCGCTACGCGCTCCATCCAAATCCTCTTCCTCCTTAAAGGCCAAAGCCCACCTGAAACGAGCGCCGCGCCCGAAACGTTTTGAATCAAACATTCTCTGAAGAGCCAGGCGCCCCTCGGAGTACTGTTTAAGCCCTATAAGCGTCAAAGCGTAATGGTAACGGGCTTCCTCAGTAAAGGGACTATCGGAGAAATGTTCAAGGAACCCCTCAAACTGGCTGCGAGCCTTCTCGTAATTCTCCATCCAGTAATAGTTCATCGCAATGAGAAAAAAGGCATCGTCTACCCAGCGGGAATCCGGATAATCACGCGCTACAATCACCGTCTTCTCAAGCGATTTCTTGAACTGGGCTTTACCAGTGCCTTTTTTTGACTCCTCATCTTTCAACCCTTCCTTGTAATAACGCTGGGCGTTGTAAAACGTGTTAAAGTAAGCGCATCCTGAAAGCAGGACCAGAATGCCTCCTGCCCAGAGAGAGGTCTTAAGGGCGTTCACCACCCTGCGTAATCCTGAGCTCGACATCATAGAGATGAGCAACGATTACGTACAGATTTAAGGTTCACCCCTGAGGAGGCATGAGGATTCCTACACCCTACTAATATGCAAAAAGGTCCGCTCATGTCTCACGGAACTGTCTGAGGAAACGAAGATCGTTGGAGTAGAAGTGGCGGATATCATCGATACGGTAATGTATCATCGCGATCCGTTCTACCCCCATACCGAAGGCAAAACCGGTAACCTTATCTGGATCGTAGCCTACATTGCGTAAGACCTGGGGATGAACCATGCCGCAGCCAAGGATCTCAACCCAGCCGGTATGAGCACAGACCTTACATCCTGCACCGCCACAGATGACGCAGGAGATGGAAAGCTCGGCCGAAGGTTCGGTAAAGGGGAAGTAGGAGGGCGAGAACCGAACCCCGATATCCGAACCGAACATCTCCTGCGAGAAGACCTCAAGGGTACCCTTGAGGTCTGCAAAACTCACACCCTCATCCACATAGAGCCCCTCCACCTGGTAGAAAACAGGTGAGTGCGAGGAATCAAACGCATCGCGCCTGTAAACCCGACCCGGTGCGATTACCCTGACCGGAGGAGGCATATTCTCCATCACGCGAATCTGCACAGGGGATGTGTGAGAACGCAGAAGCAGGCCGCCGGGGAGATAGAAATTTCCGAACATCTCGCCGCGAGCCGGATGACCCTTGGGGATATTGAGGGCCTCGAAGTTATACCAGTCGGTTTCTATCTCGGGACCGAGTATCTCCTCAAAACCCATACCTGCGAAGATCTCTACGATCCGATCGGTCACAAGGGTAATAGGATGCCTATACCCAACGAAACGCTTGCGCCCCGGCAGGGTGAGGTCTATCGCCTCGTTCGCTGATCCGGTCTCCAGTTGGGTTCGACGTTTCTGTAACACCTCAATTAACTCATCCTTCAATGCGTTGGCCGCCTGACCCACGCTGCGGCGTTCCTCCTCGGATAAGCCTTTAAGCGAACGCAGCACCAAGGTAAGTTCCCCTGCTTTACGCCCCATATAGCGAACCCTCAACCTCTCCAGTTCAGCAGGGGTTTTTGCCGCGGCTATCTCGGCAAGGACCTGCTTTTTAAGAAGAGCTAGCCTTTCCTGCATCAAGACCTTCCTTCACCTTCCCGACGAGAGCACCGAAATCCTCCGGGTTCTCAACTGCAAGCTGAGCAAGGACTTTGCGTGAGAGCTCGATCCTATCTTGCCTCAGGCCGTAGATGAAACGGCTGTAGTTAAGGCCCAAGGGCCTTAAGGCTGCGTTGATACGGATATTCCAAAGCGCACGCATCTGGCGCTTCTTGCGTCTGCGGTCACGATAGCTCGTATCCCAGGCCTTCTGAACCGCGTTGCGTATGCTGCGGGTCAGGCGGTGCTTACCACCCCAATAGCCTCGTGAATAGCTACGCCACTTCTTAATGCGAGCATGGCCCGCAGGTCCGCTTTTCACTCGTGGCATTCCTTCTCCTTCTTCCTAAATCTTTTTCACTTACTTCGCCCTACCTTGGGCAGAAGCCTTTTCATACGTCTCTCGTTCCTACCCTCGATGATAGTGGATTGGCGCAGCTTTCGTTTGCGAGGTTTGCTCTTTGACTCCAGCAAGTGGCTGTGCCCTGACTTGTAACGTTTCAACTTACCCCTGCCGGTCACCTTCACACGCTTAGCCAATGAGCGTTTTGTCTTCATCTTCGGCATCCTATCTCTCCTTAATAATCTCGGCTTTCTTCAGCTTTTCCCTTCTTCGCTCACGGCGATGAGTTTCTTTTCAGAACTGCTCTTCTCGCTCTCAGCAGGCTTCTTTTCCTTGACGCCTCGTTTACCCACGCCCTTAAGCGGAACGAACATGGCTTGCCAGGAAAACCTGGTGGTTCCCTCAAGGAACGGTTTCCCTTCAAGCACAGCGATGTCTGAGAGACTTTCCTGGATGCGTTCTATCATCTCCAGGCCGCGGTCCTTGTGAACCACCTCTCGTCCTCGCAGTCTGACTGTTACCTTAACGCGATCCTTGGCCTCGAGGAACTCACTCATCTTGCGTATTTTGGTATCGAAGTCATGCCCGCTTATCTTTAACGTGAGCCGCATCTGCCGTACTGACACGGTATGTTGATGCTTTTTAGCCGCCTGTTGCTTGGCCTTCTCCTCGTAGAGGAACTTTCCATAATCAAGTATCCGGCAAACAGGGGGATCGGCGTCGGAAGCCATCTCTACCAGATCATACCCCTGAGCAGAAGCCATCCGCATCGCTTCCTTAATGGGAAGGATACCAATCATCTTCTTGTCTATGCCGATTACTCGTACGTAGCTGGCTCTAATTTCGTAATTTATGCGGTGACGACGTCTTGGTTTGGGCGGCGGCCCGGTAAAGCGTCTTCTAATCTATCACCTCCGTTGTTTGATTTCCTTCTTGAGGCGTTTAATCGCTTCGGACAGCGAAAACGCTCCCAGATCACCCTCACCGTGCCTTCGCATGGTAAGGGTACCTTCTTTAGCCTCTCGTGCGCCCAGCACGATCATGTAGGGAACCTTCTCGGTCTCGAACTTACGTATCTTTGCACCTATCTTTTCAGCTGAAAAATCGGTTACCGTTCTGATCCCTTCGTCTATAAGCTCGGCTGCCACCTCGGATGCGTATTCCGCAGCTGCATCTGTAACCGTGAGAACGGCTACCTGATACGGAGCGAGCCAGAGGGGGAAGTTCCCTTTGTAAAACTCTATCAAACCTCCCACGAAACGCTCCATGGCACCCAGTATGGCGCGATGGATCACCCTGACCTCGTGTTCTTGACCGTCTTCTCCCACATAGACCAATCCGAAGCGCTCTGGCAGGTTGAAATCGAACTGGATGGTCGATCCCTGCCATGGACGTCCCAGGGCATCTACGAGCTTTATATCGATCTTCGGCCCGTAGAACACAGCCTCACCAGGCATTCTCTTGTATGGAACCTCATTGTCCTCAAGCACCTTCTCAAGGATTCCCTGCGCTTCTTCCCACTTTTCAGGTGTGCCTGCGTACTTTCCCGGCTTCCCAGGTTCCCAGAGCGAAAGCTCGACCTTGATATCCTTGTACCCGAACGCCCTGATCATATACAAACAAAAGTCAAGGACACCGGCGATCTCATCCGAAACCTGCTCGGGCGTGCAGAAGATGTGACCGTCGTCGATGGTGAAACCTCGCACGCGAAGCATGCCGTGCAAAACGCCTGAACGCTCGTTGCGGTAGACGGTGCCGAGCTCGGCGTAGCGTATGGGAAGCTCACGGTAGCTGTGCCTGGTAGCCTGATAAAGCATCATATGTCCGGGACAGTTCATGGGCTTGATGGCATACTCGTGTTCATCTATCGAAGTGAAGAACATGTTCTCTTTGTAGTAATCGTAATGACCTGAAATCTTCCAGAGCTCTGCCCGAGCGATGTGAGGGGTGGAAACCAGCTGGTAACCGCGTTTGATGTGTTCAGTGGTCCAGAAATCCTCGATAACACGACGGATAATGGCACCCTTGGGCTTCCACAGGATAAGCCCTGGCCCCACCTCTTCAAATATCTCGTAAAGACCAAGCTGACGACCAAGCACGCGGTGATCTGAAGCTCTGGCCTCCTCAAGACGCGCAAGATAGGCATCCAGTTCCTCTTGAGTAGGGAAGGATATACCGTAGATGCGCTGAAGCATCTGTTTTGTCTCATCCCCACGCCAGTAAGCGCCTGCGACCGAGAGGAGCTTAAACGCGGCGATCTTGGAGGTGTCGTCCAGATGCGGACCCCGGCAGAGATCAAGGAACTCACCCTGTTCGTAGAGGCTTACCTCCTCGTCGGCGATCTCTGAAAGCAGCTCAAGCTTCAGGTCTTCGCCCACGAATCGGTAGTAGTGCTCAAGCTTTGCCTTGGGGAATAAACGACGCCGGATAGGCAAATCTTGTGTGGCAAGTTTGCGCATCTCCTTCTCGATCCTGCGAAGATCCTGCTCGGTAAATGGGTGATCCACCTGGAAGTCGTAGTAGAATCCCTCTTCGATCGGAGGACCAATCGCAAGCTTAGCACCAGGAAAGAGCCGTTTGACGGCGTGCGCCAGAAGATGCGAGGAGGAGTGCCAGAAGACCTCACGTCCTTCCTCGTCGGAGAACGTAAGCCAGCGAATCTCGGCATCTTCCTTAAGCGATGTGGCAAGATCCACCGGCCTGCCGTTCACCACGGCGGCAAATGCCCCATCGGGGGCCAGATCGCGAAGACGAACACCGTCTTCAACGTCACGCGCAACACCATCAAGCGTTACTTTAACCATTATCGTAAGTCTACACGATCTAGGGCTTGTGTCAAGCCAAACTTATTATGGACAAAAGATACCTCACCCAGGCCGCTTGACAAAAGGAATAAATGTATTATAGTAATACAGGAAGAGGTGAAATGATCCATATAGGTTTAACAATTCTCCTCTGGCTTACGGCTGGCCAGGGTGTCATCGGCCACGACATAGAGGTGGTATGGGAGAAGGGGTATTTGCATGAAGATTCATCATTTCACTTTGGATTTGGAATAGGCGCGGGGGATTTAAACGGTGATGAGTATATAGACATAGCAGCTTCTTTTCATTATCTTGATACAGTAATTGAACACAGATATGTAGGTGGTGTACTAATCTTTCTGGGCGGTGAGGTTATGGACACCTTGCCAGACATAACCATCTGGACACACGAACAGGTAGGTGGAAGCCCCCATATTCTGGTGATGGATATCAACGATGACGGAGTGGCCGACCTTATGGCAGGTAATCAGGGAGCAAGCAAGGTTGTGATCTACTTTGGTCCTCTAGTGGACAGCCAGGAAGTTGACGCTTGGATGACAGATGAAGAGTTGCGCACCATGGGCATGGGGGCTTCTCTGGCCAATGCGGGAGATGTGAATACAGACGGATGGGAGGACCTCATCGTAGGTTCCCCTTATAGTCGTTATGGGGACGTAGGCGGTGCGGCTTACATTTACTTTGGCGGGCCTGGGTTTGGGTCTGGCGAGCACGACCCTGACGTGATCATTGCCGGTCATGGAGGGGGGTTCGGCTGGCAGGTGGGCGGAGGCGGCGACTTCAACGCAGACGGCTTTGACGACGTGATCGTCGGAGCTCCTAGTGCCAATAGTATATACATCTATTTCGGGGGCGACCCAATGGATACGGTAGAGGACGTGAACTTTTACGACCAGGAGGCTCACTTTCTGGCAGAAACCACGATTGACTTATTGGCCAAAGACAAGGGCGCTCATGCGGTGTTCGGCTCAGAACTTTGGCCTAGTGGGAGTGCAACAAGACCCGGCAAGGCATACGTTTTGTTCGGAGGCGAAGACTACGATAACATCCCTGACTTGGAGATCATCGGAAGGACTGACTCCTCCCACCTTACCTTGGGGGGTGCGTCCAGTGCAGGCGATAGTGATCACGACGGTCGTGATGACTTTATCCTTGGCGCTCCTGTTGAGTATCGGCAGGTGGGAGACGAGTGGTGGCGAGGTGCTACGTATTTCTACCGGGGCGGCAACGTGATAGACGATGTGTTTGACGGCTGGCTGGAAGGCGAAGGGAAGGAGGAGGAGCCTGGCTGGAGCTTAGCTCCTGCCGGTGACTTTGACGACGACGGACGCAGCGAGTTCCTGGTCTCAAGCTATGTGGCTTATCCTATCACAAGGGTTTGGCTGTGCAAGTTCACGGGTGTAGGGGTGGAGGAAAAAGAGGATATTGATAAAGGTTTACAGTTGGAGCTTTCTGCTGCCGTAACGCGTGATGCGGTGCGGTTCTATTATGATAAACCTACAAACAAGGAGGCAAGCTTAACCATCTATGACGTAAGCGGCGCTCTGGTGCGCCGCTATAGAGATCTAACAGAGTCCAGCGTGGAGTGGGACTTGAGGGATGATCAAGGAAGACGAGTCCCATCAGGTGTCTACACTGCGCGTCTGGACATCAAAGACGGCGGCGCAACTGCCCGCAAGGTAGTCGTGCTGCGGTGAAACAAAAACTGTGCTATGCAGGCAGATGAGCTAAAGACCCTCACCTCTAACTCCTCTCCCAGAGGGAGAGGAGAACCATCTGCTCCCTCTCCCCTTGGGAGAGGGTTGGGGTGAGGGAATAAAGCCTGCAGGCAACAAAACCGGAAAGGAGTAAGAGATGAAACGCAAATCATACGCTGTGTTTGCAGCGCTCCTCGTGCTTGCATTTGCAAGTACTATCCAAGCCCAACCCCATCCAGGTTCCTACTACTACATTAAGCTACTAGACTCGGTATCGGTCACCACAGGCGACTGGAACGCAGTGTGCAAGGTAAAAACCGATCCTAATACTATCTGGATAGTAGGCGACAGCGGCAAGGTAAGACGCTATCAGGTAGAGATAGACGACTACGACAGACCGCAACTGGATACCCTGAATGCCCTGAGTTTTAGCTTAGGGCCTCAATACACCCTGTCCGACGTTTGCTTCCCCAGTCAGCAGTACGGCTACATCGTAGGCTACACCGATACGTGTGATAGTGTCAACGTTCCCGGCCCCTCTGTCCCTGGCAGGGGCAAGATATGGTACAGCTACAACTCCGGAAATACGTGGGACACGGTGTTAACAGCAAATATGCCTCCAGCCTTTCGACAGAGACCCATCCCGTGCCTGAGCGTGGACTTCTACGACGATGAACACGGCTACGTAGGCTGCGGGTGCGGATACGTGCTGTGGTCAATCGACCGTGGCCAAACCTGGCGTGCTTTGGGGGATACTACTTTGCAGAAGAAGCCGCCTTGGGACAGCGTGGGTTTTCACATAGGCTCCATCCCCCGCGGCTACCACGTAGGGGAAGGCTACTACAACCACTTCGGCGACTGGTACTGGGACATAAAAGCACCCAACGCCAGCAACGTCTACGTTGCCTCGGACAACAACGGCGTGTTCTTTGAAAGCACCGATAGCAGGACCTTTCTCCCGATCTCCGAAATATCCAGTAACTAAGTCTTTAACCCCCATTTAACAAACAACTTACATTCTTCATCGCTTTTCTTTACCCTCTGAAGGACATCAACTATCTTGTTTTTAAGTATGCAAAGCAGAGGAAAAGTTGGTAGATTTCATTGCCTAGCTCGGTCTGGGGAAGTAGGTGTATCCGATTCCTCACACAAACACCGCGTGAATACCCCTTGAACCTGCTTCGTGTACCTCCAGGGACTTTGGGGTAATCGGCGTGCTATTTATCGATTAAGGTTTTACTGGGGCTTACTCCTGGTGGTGCGCCCTCTGCTGGAGCGGATACGCTCCAGGGTTTCGATCAATGCGGTGACCTCTTTTATGTCTTCCCTGGCGCGGGCTGCAAGATCGCTTGAAGGATCAAGCCGGATCACCTCCCTCCAGGCCGCAATTGCATCCTCGTAGTGCTGGGCCGCGTAGTAACGATTCGCCTGGGCCATAAGACGCTCCTGCTTCCTCCGAACGTCAGGCGAAACTACATGGGTAGTGGTATCCTGGTCCACAGGTTCAGCCTCTGTAAGATAGACCGTATCCACACGTCCGGGGAGGTTGCGATATACAATTACCTCCCTGGTTCTTTGAGTGCGTACGTTTCTCACGTATGCGATGCCGAACCGCCAGGTCTCCTCCATGAAGCCCTTGCGAACCCACAGACCGCCGCGGTCATCCAGGTTGTCTAAAAGAAGGCCTGCCCCCCACTCCTCGGTTGTAACAACACTCTGTATCTTTATCCCCTCAAACGGTTCGTAGGCCAGCCCGCCGCCTATGCGGAAATGGGGAGGTCCAATCTCGCCCGCGGCCCCTAGGAGAAAATCCAACCCTTCAACCTGTGGGATCGGGATCGGCACCGCGGCCCCCACCTGGGCCAGAACGCTTAAGTGACCGGTATCCTGCGCGTTCCAGAGCTTCGGCCCCAGAGATAGCCCCACGTACTCCCTCCACTGAAGCCCAAAACGCAAAGAAAAGGTTTGATCATGACCCAGGGTATCAAAGGAAGCGCTGAAGGCACCTCCCATTGCAAGAGGACGTGTCAGATGACCGGCACCGAGCGAGAAACCCCAGTCATGGATATTCTTGTGTAGAGACAAAGCCAAGGGCCAGTCTTGATACCTGTATGCGACCCCTGCGAGATTGTAACGGAACAAACCCTCTGCCGCCACACCGACCTGGAACGAATCCAGCCACGCCAGCCCTGAAGGATTATACTCAACGGCTAATACCCCCTGCTCAAGCATCATCCCGGCATCCGAGGCCGATGCAGGGCCGGTTCCGAACCAGCCGTTTGGATAGCTAACCAGGAGGAGCGCTAGAAGGATACTCATCTTTCCAAGGCAAGGGCAGCCGAGCGGTTGCGGCCGTTTTCTTTTGCCAGATAAAGGGCGCGGTCCGCGGTAGCTATCAGACGATCCAGACTCGTCTCTCCCCTCACGGTCGTTATACCAACTGATATGGCTACCGTAAGTCGGTTCTCCCCCGCCCCATCCATACCCTTCAGGGAAATCGGTTCCGATCCCACGGCTTTGCGCACCCTCTCTGCGATAACCCACGCCGTCTCCTCGTCAGCCTCGGGCAGCATCACCGCAAACTCTTCGCCTCCGTAACGCCCTATAATATCTATACCCTCGCGGGTAGCGACCGACAGCCGGCGAGCTATGGAACGCAGCACCACGTCACCTGCGGGATGGCCGTAGGTGTCATTGATTCGTTTGAAGTAATCTACGTCGCACATCAAAAACGAGAGGGGCCTTTCGTAGCGGATGGAGCGGCGCAGCTCGCCTGCCAGGAGTTCAAGGAAGTAACGCTTGACGTAAAGCCCGGTCAGGCCGTCCTCGGTGGCCATCTTGAAGAGCCGT
>JAGMDF010000104.1 GCA_023128825.1 Caldifarciminota bacterium
GGCCATCTTGTTAAAAACCTCACCCAAGAGACCCAACTCGTCCCGTGAACGCACCTTGACACGGGCGGCGAGGTTTCCTTTTGAAAGCTCAAGTGCGTGTTTCTTAAGCCTTGATACAGGCACGGTAAAGAACATGCTGAATAACAAGGATAAGAGCACGCTTACCCCCAGGATACCGCCGAGCATGGGTAAAACCGTCATTAAGGCGTCGCGGATCGCGCGGTCAAGAACACTGGGATCGATACGCACCTGCGCGAAGCCCAAGGTATCGGGACCTATAAGCAGTGGCGAGGTAAACGTAAATCCGTCCGCCGGCTCGCCCAAGACTGAATGGATAGAGTCGGGATGTTGAAAAAGGGAGACCCTTTCTGGACCATCGTCATCCTCGATTTCTTCCCTGAGCCTTGTGGCATTAACCGCGTCAAGGCAGAGTACCGGGAATCCGTTCCAATCAAAAAAAACGGCCTCCATAACCCCAGAGCTTTTAACAGTCTCGCTTAAAGCGGCGCTCAGGACGCGCTCCTTCTCAAAGGACGATGAAGAACGCTTAAACAAGAGGGTCGAATCGGCAAGACGCAGGTATTCGGCATCACGTGCTATAAGATTAAACGCTACCCTGTCAACACCGGCCAGCTGCTTGGCCAACAACTCACCCCTGCGCGCAAGCTCGCCACGAAGAACGTTTTGTTCATAACGAATAAGAAAGTAGCCAACTCCGGCAACGCTTAGGAGAACGAGAAGACTCACCACCAGAGGAAGCTTAATCTTTAGACTCACAAGGTGAATAATAGGGAAAGGGGCTTGCTTGTCAACGTAGCCGATGACAAAGGACGATCAGGGATTACTCAATACTTAACCCCGCTTAAATTCACAGCTTATGGATCGGTTTTTATGCCTTTGACGAAACTGAGGTCAGCTTTTTTCTTTTTTACGCCTCTCCCATAAGCGTTCAAGCGCTTTCTCCAGCAAGTCGAATCCCCGAAGCACAACAACCACACCCACCGTTGCTATTATCGCAAGTAACCACAGTTTACGTGCCGCTGCCATCCCGATCCCGGCAACAACCCAGATGGAAGCCGCGGTGGTAAGCCCACGGACCGTCCCGCGCTCGCGAATAATGGTTCCCGCCCCAAGGAACCCTATACCGGTGATTACTCCTGCGGCAGCACGACCAGCATCAAGTCCGCCGAATTCAGCCACTATCATAAAGAGAGCCGAACCGAATCCGACAAGGATGTGCGTTCGTATCCCTGCAGGCTTATCGGCAAGAGAACGCTCAAGGCCCACAACCGCACTCAAAACAAGGACTAAACCCAACCGCCAAAGGGCATCAAGAAGATCGCTAAGACAAATCATTCATCCTTCTCCGGCCGCGAGTAGTCCTTTGGAGTATCAGTACCTTTTTGCTGAGCCGGCGGCTCCTTTAGGCTCTCATGGATGAAACCGGGTTCAGTGGGAGTGGTTGGTCGTGGTGTTGAAGGTTCCGGGGCAGGTGGCGTGGGTTCTTTCTCCTTGATCGGCTTGAAGTATTCGTCAAGGAAGTATGGGGCTGCGGCCTTGGTCTCCGGCTTGGCAGGCTGCTTTCGCACCTCAGGTTTGGGTAGCACAGGTTTTTGCCCGGATTCCGTGGGTACAAAATCTTCCGGGGGAAGCCGAGGTTCCACTCCAAGCTTGGCAGCGACCTTGGGAGAAAGAGGCCTTCCTGAGACGGTGTAGCCTGTATAGCGACCGAACTCATCCTTGGCAGGTTTGAAGGGTGAACGATTCCGTGCGTCGCGCATCAGGAAAAGCGATGATACGACCATGACGGCGAGCAATGGAAACAGCCACAACCAGGCAAGACGGTGATAGGGCCACATCGCGATCAGATCGTAAAGGCCGTGAAGGAACACGGCAATGGAAAACCCAGTAAGTATCAGAAACGGCTTGGCCCATTTACGTTTTGCGAACTTGGCCCTTCCGGCAAAGTAACCTATAAAAAGACCAAACATCGCGTGAGCAGGCACGGCTGTGATGGCCCTTATAAAGGCGGCAGGAATTCCTCCCATCAACACATACATCACATTCTCTATAGCTGCGAACCCTAAGGCGGCGGCAACCGCGTACATAATCCCATCGTAAGGTTCGTTCATGTGTTTGCTCCAGTAAACCGGAATAAAGAACGCGAGCGCCTTGAAAAACTCCTCGGTCAACCCTATCTCTATGAACGTCATGAATGTAAGTTCACCCGCGGTAAGTGCCGAGATGTCATAAGATATATGCACCCATAAAATCTCAACTATTACAACCGGGATGACCGAAACCACTCCAGCGCCGAGCGTAATAAGAAGATATTTGAGTGGTTCCCGTTCATAACGATCCTTGACCCAGAAGAAAAACAAAATCGCCACCACCGGCCCAAGCGCCAGCGCAAAGATGTTCATGGCTTCTCCTTAAGCGATTCCAGATAGACCTCTGCCGCCTTTACCTCGGCGCGTTTCTTACTCCCCGCCTCACCACAAGCCACGAGTTCACCTTCAACAAACAGACCTATGCTGAAGCGCGGACAATGGTCTTCGCCCTCCTTAGACAGAACCCGGTATTCGAATGAAACGCCAGAAAGACGTATGTTCAATCTGGACTTGGCATCGAATGGAATCACCGAAAGATCGATGTGCGGTTTTACCTGGCTGGCAAAGAACCTGCGGCAGGCACGTAATCCCCGGTCAAGATAGAACGCTCCAATAACAGCCTCAAAGGTGCTTGCCAGTATGGAGGTCTTTTCCCTGCCGTCGTTCTCCTCGCTGCGCCCAAGACGAAGAGCATGGTCTAATCCAAGCTTGCGTGAAAGCTCGGCCATGAACGCGCCTGAGGAATAGCGGTTCTTCAGTTTGGATAGCATCCCTTCATCTGCTTGATCCAAAGCTTCATAGAAGTATTCGCGCAGAAGCATCTCATAAACCGCATCCCCCAGGAACTCAAGCCGCTCATAAGACATGCGGCGATCCCCTGTCTGCTCATGAGCATAGGAGGGATGAGTTAACGCCCTCTCCAGAAGATCCTTACGTCGAAAGGACATCTTGAGCTTTTTTTGAAGTTCTCGCACATGCCGGGAGCCGGATTCGAACCGGCACGGAGTTTCCTCCGAGGGATTTTAAGTCCCTTGTGTCTGCCAATTTCACCATCCCGGCCTAAGGTTGATTTTAACGGGAGAATACTGAGATGTCAATGTCAGAACCAACCACAGATTTCGCAGATTGCACAGATTAAATAAGATGTCATCGCGAGTGAACGAAGGGAGGGTGGCGATCTCCTAGCACCATCCTATAAGCATAAGGGTTGATGCTATGAATCAAAGGTCTCTGCTATGAGATTGCTTCGTCCTGCATCCCTTCGGTCTACAGGCCTCGCAACGACAATAAGGTGGCTACCGAATCAGAATCACCTTCTGAGTTTTGTGTGCCGCGCCGGACTCAAGTCTGAAGAAGTAAACTCCGGGTGAGAAGTCATGGTGTGTTACGGGCCAGGTGATGGTGCCGGATGCCCCAGTTGCATGTATCTCATCTACCTTCCGGCCTGTAGCGTCGAAGACAGCGAAACTGGCGGCAAAGCCCTCCGCGTGATCCGTGTAACGCAGAACGATCTGTGGGCCGATGGAAGTTACCACCCCCCAGTCTGGTACTTCAACAACCCGATCCTCAACAACACCCTCCACGTAACCCAGGGAATCGGTCTTGATTAACCAAAGATCTCTACCTCCTGTGCCGAAGGATTCCGTACTTCCCACTATAATGTACCCTCCATCACTTGTCTGCTGCACGCATCTACCACTCTCTTGGTTTTCTCCTCCAAACATACGGGTCCACATCATATTGCCTTCGGCATCAGTTTTTTGCAAACAAATATCTCTATCGTCGTCCCACTCCGCGCCTGTCTGTCCGGTAAAAATATAACCACTATCGTTTGTCTGTTGGACAAACTCCCCAGAGCCTACTTCGTAAACCTTTATCCAAACCAACTCACCATCGGCATCCGTCTTTATCAAAAACGGCGGACCTGAAAAACAAGTAAAATTCCCAGAGATAATATAACCTCCATCAGAGGTCTGGTGCACGCAGCGTCCGACTCCATCTCTAGGAAAGGGGTGAGAAGATTTCCGCCAAAGGGTGTTGCCGTAAGCATCCGTTTTTAACAACCAGCCTGTTTTGCCTAAAACAATATACCCTCCATCAGAGGTTTGCTCAACGCAGTTACCTACGGGTCCCCAGCTCTGGCCATAGGTTCGTGTCCACAAGGTATCACCAAGGGAATCCGTTTTAAGTAACCAAAGCCCCCCTTTCTCTGTCCCAAGTGAGGAGGTATATCCAGCAATGATGTAGCCACCATCCGAGGTTTGTCGAACGCATTCTCCCCAATCATCTTCTTCCCCCCCATAGCGCCGAGTCCAAACACTATCCCCAGAAGAATCTATCTTAAGCAACCATAGATTCGAATCTGGGAAATCGATAACACCAACAACTATGTATTCACCGTCGCCAGTCTGTTGAACACCGTTGCCGCAACCGCAACAATATTTGCACTCCCACAGAAGATTACCTTTAGCATCGGTCTTAAGCAACCAAAGCTTTTCCGTTATGACTCCACCAGTCGCTATAAGTCCAGTAATTATGTAACCTCCATCGGTTGTTTGCTGAACGGATTCACCCCAGGCCCAAAGCTCTCCGCCATAGGTACGCGTCCATCCAGCGGCGGCTGTGGTAGATATAAGGACTGCGGCCATGATCAGCAGCAAGGTAAATCTTTTCATCTTTGCACCTCCAAGTTATTTATCAATAATACCTTAGTATTGAGGCTTGTCAAGGGTTTTCACCACACACGTCTGCTTCACCCAACTGGGGCACAGGCGCAGCCGCGCGGGGACCCCGACGCTCCGTCCAAAGACGGAGCGCATAGATCTTGCACAGGCTGAAGCACCCGACTGGACACGCTGAGCCTGTGCTACATTAGCAACTGGGTTACGGTTTGAACACAACCTTGATGCCGCGGCGGTGGATAACCGTGCGGATGGCCTTGCGCCAATCGGACAACAGAAACTTGTGAGTAACCAGCTTCTCGATGCCTTCGATCTTGGGGAGAAGCTCTACTGCCCGCCTGAAATCGGCATTGGAGTAGATGTAGGTTCCCAGAAGCTTCACCTCTCCGAACCAGTGTGGAGAGAAGTCGTGTTTCATCTCGCCTGGTGAACCTAAGAGCAGGAGCTTACCCCCCTCCCTTGTCGCCCACGAGGCCTGTTCCAGACTGGTTTTGCTCCCGGCGGCGTCGATCACCGCATCAAAACCGCCCCGCCAGCCCGGCGGTCCGATTATGGCTTTGTAGGATTTTGCCCCTACTTCACGGGCCGCTTCCCGGACATCGCAGTGCACCAGGTCCGCTCCAAACTCACCGGCCAGTTCAGCTTGCATAGGATAACGCGCCGCCACGTGAATCTCACCCGCATAGCCCAAAATCCGCATAACCTTCACCGCAAGCAGTCCGATGGTACCTGCACCGATCACCAGCGTCTTGAGGTCGGTTGAGAAGTCAAGGTTACGAAGTCCCCGCAGTACCACAGCCAATGGTTCTGCAAGCACCGCCCGCTCGTCCGGCACCACGTCCGGGACAGGATGTATCATATCAGGATGTGCTACGATCTCTTCTCCCCAACCGCCGGGCAGATCGCGGCAGAAACCTAACATACCGGGCGCTATACTTCCATCGGAAGTATTCTGGCAGATACCTTCCTCGCCTCTTACGCACGCAGCACACAGCTCTAACCCCCGTTCTCTACAGGCGAGATTTGGGTTCACCACCACCCGCTTGCCGTCCGACTCGCCCAATATCTCATGACCAAGGACAGCCGGAAAGGAAAAGAAAGGCGACAATCGCGGCGAGTTCTTGCCGTATAGAAGGGCTAAATCCGATCCGCAAACTCCGCAAAGACGCACCTTAACCCGTTTCCAACCCGGGGGAGCACAAGGCTCCGCTATGTCAACCAGACGAAGAGGAAGCAGGAAGACCGGGTAGCGTTTTTTAAGAATCCTTGCCAGAAGATAACGCGGAACCGAAGGCCAGTAGCGAAGCGCCTTCATTCCATAGGGACGTGCTTGATGAGCTTGCCGTCAATGCGGTCGAGGATGTGGGCAAGGCTTCGGCCGGTAACGGTCAGGCCGTGGTTCTTGAGACCTACCACCGCGCTGGCCGGATCAGGGCTTTGGCGTACCTTCTCCGCAACCGCCCGGCCCAGCTGATATGTCCCGCAGGGATAATGGAACTGGGTGGTGGGCACCCCCTGCATCCAGGCGTGAACGTGGATGATGGCCCCTACCTCAGGGTGCTCTTTGTATATCAGCCAGTGTTCGATGGCATCTACAGAGACCCTGCGCGGTTCAACGTTCGGGGGCACCGAGAGAACGATGGCGTTCGCCGTCGAGTCGTAATCCTTAACCAGAAGGATATCACGACCGATCTCAGAGAGCTTCGACTTGTCCACCCCGGAGGCGCTCATCCAGAAACGGTGATGATCCTGCCGAACCGAAAGGTTCCCGTAGGAGAGTCCGCCGATCCCGTAAAGACGCTTGACATGGCGAAAATCCTCCGCTGAAAGGATCTTGTCAATAGGAAACGCGGCAGGCAAAAGATCCCATTGGCCGAGCTTGCACCCTGCCTCGGAGAGTGAGCGGGTAAGTTCATCGCCCTGCCACAGCTCTGGCTCAAGGTCTTGCTCGAAACGGTTGTTAACCACGAGCACCGAGGATGCCATGGGATGAATCCGCTCAAACAGACGCTCGTAGAACCTGTTACCTTCGGGTTCTATAAAGTGAGCTAAATCGAGGGTTAGGAAGTGTGTTTCTTTATTCGGGATGTAGACGAGAAGCATATTGGAAAGCCCGCGCACGAGATATGGGTACCACTCCTTAATAGGGTCCTGTGGCGACTGTGAGGCTTCAAGCATCGAAACCACGAATGTTGCCTGCGCCCTGCGCCGGTAGGGCTTAACCTCATCGTCGGTAATGAAGTTCAAAACCAGCCGGGGGGAGATGGAATACCATCGGTAATGGTAGCCGTGCGCTTCGAGTGTTTCCTTGAGCTTTAAGGCAAGTTTTTCCAGTGCAGGGGTGTGGTCACCGTGGAAGCGGAACACCAGGTTATCTTGCTTCAGCATGTTACGCTGCTTTTTTCCCTTTCATTTCTTAATTATCTCCACTGGCTTTGGATTGTCAAGGATATTCACCCCACACGTCTGCTTCACCCGACTGGGGCGCAGGCGCATCCGTACGTGGACCCCATAGCGGCCGCAGGCCACACTGCGATCTTTCGTCCGAAGGACGAAAGGAGCATTAAAAACCCAAGGGAATCGGTTTTGAGAGAGAGTCCAAGTATCTGTCCTTCTACCATATCCCCGGAAACAACCTGTACTTAACCTTCGCAGCATACTCTTTGTATCCATTCAACTCTTCCTGCAGTGTCTTGTCTTCCAGATAGGTTCTTGTTATTGCGAGGATTATCATCACACCGGCCGGAATCAGCGCATACATTGAACCGATTACGAAAGGAAGGTGAAGCGAACCTATCAGCATCCCTACGTAACCCGGATGTCGCACAAACCTGTAAGGACCGGTGCTTATAACTTTCTGGTCCCTATCTTTCTGGATACGCACCGTACCCTCAAAGAAGGGATTTGACAGCATCGCCCATAGGGTGAGCGCAAAAGCAAACACGTAAACGGCTATACCAATAACTACGAAATAGGCAGGCAGCAGCGTCCAGCCGAACCTGCCTACATCCAACCCGGCCAGTGCCGGCATAACGATAAGTCCTAATATGAAATAGATAGACAACAATATCTTATCCCAGGTCTTTGTTCCTTCCTTTGCTTTCGCCCTCTCGTGCGCAAGACCCGGTATACACGTAATCATAATAATCGCTCCCGCCAGCGCCCCCACGAGAGCCATCCCGAAATATATCCACCCTCTAACGATGTTGAGTTTCCATGCCGCAAGAAAGAAACAAGCTCCACCAATGATTGCCGCCCGCAGCGGCATTAAGGCACCGATTATCCCTCGCGTAGTTACTTTTGGGCGTTTTTGACGTTCCATAATACTAACCTCCAATCTTAAGCTCAAACAGAGCAACACTACGATAGTTCTTACTTGAATCCTATCCCGCAGGATCGAAAGACCATTCTAATGATATTCTCGTTACATTGCTTGTCAAGGGTAATTTTCCACCCCCACCTTACCCCTCCCCCATCAAGGGGAAGGATAGACTATGCTCCTTTTCGCTAACGCGAAAAGATCGCAGGGGGAACTAACCGCAGATTACGCAGATTGGATAGATGTCATTGCGAGGAACGAAGTGCTTGCCCCGTCACCTTTACGTCCAACCCGGCATACATTCCTCGTGTCCAGCTTTCGGGTAACTTCTGACCAGTTTTTGACCAGCATAATTTCTTTGGCGTGTCCTACTTTTGTCCCCCTTTTGACCATCTTTTGACCAGCTTTTGTCCACCTTTTGACCAACTTAAATTTTGCAGGCTTGTCCAGCTTTTGGGTATCTTTTGACCGGCTTTTGGGGAGTTTTTTTGAAGGCATCTGGTGACGTGTTGGGTTCAAATATGAAGGGAAAGATGCGTCCCAAGGCTTGCCTTAAGCCCCAATCTGCGTAAACTTAAGGATGAAGAAACCCTTGCAGAAAGAGCCTTATTACATAACCACGCCTATCTACTACGTTAACGCCGAGCCGCACATCGGCCATACGTATACCACCATTCTGGCCGATACCCTGGCCCGGTTCTGGAGGGCTTTCGGAAAGGACACCTACTTTTTGACAGGCACCGACGAGCACGGCGACAAGATCATGCAGGCGGCCAAAGCTGAAGGTGTCCAGACAAAAGAATACGTTGACCGCATCGCCGGGATGTTCCGCTCTACTTTTGAAGAGCTGGGCTTCACCTACAACCGCTTCATCCGGACGACTGACCCTGATCACGTAAAGGTGGTGCAGGACATCCTGCAGAAGGTATACGATAAGGGCGACATCTACTTCGGTGAATACGGTGGCTACTACTGCGTGGGCTGCGAGAGATTTTATACGGAGAAGGAGATGGTGGACGGTCGCTGTCCTGATCATCAGACGCCTTTAGAGTACCGCTCGGAGAAGAATTACTTCTTCAAGATGAGTAAATATCAGAACTGGCTTATCAAACACATCAAGGAGAACCCTTCCTTCATCGAGCCGGAGCGCCACCGCAACAAGGTTCTTTCGTTCCTTCAAGACCCGCTGAGTGATCTGTGCATATCCAGACCAAAGGAGCGGCTGTCCTGGGGCATCCCGCTGCCGTTCGATGCCAATTACGTCACCTACGTGTGGTTCGACGCGCTCATAAATTACTTGACCGCAATCGGTTATCCGGACGGTGAAGATTTCAAGCGCTACTGGCCGGTATCCTATCACCTGATAGCCAAGGACATACTTGTTCCCCACGCCATCTACTGGCCTGCTATGCTCAAATCCATGGGGGCCGGGCCGTATAAGGGGCTGAGGGTGCACGGTTACTGGCAGGTAGAGGCGGCGAAGATGTCGAAGTCGCTGGGTAACGTGGTGAGACCCTTGGATATGAAGCGCAAGTACGGGTTCGAGGCGTTCAGGTATTTCCTATTGAGGGAGATGAGCTTCGGGCTGGACTCTTCTTTCAGTGAGGAGCTCCTGGTGGAGCGCATCAACTCCGACCTGGCCAACGATTTCGGCAATCTGGTGTCGCGTGTCCTTGGTATGACCGAAAAGTATCAGGACGGAATCGTAAAGAAGGTGGAAGGGTATGGAGGCAAGCTTCGGGATGTGGCAGTCGACATTGCCGAGGAGCTGCCTCAGCTTATGAAGGGTTTCCGGTTCCGGAAGGGCGTCTTAAAGATCTGGGAGCTGGTCACCGGTTCAAACGGGTTCGTTGAGGAGTCCGCACCGTGGGTGCTCGACAAGGAAGGCAAGAAAGACGAGCTGGCCGGTGTGCTTTACGCGTTGCTGGAGAGTTTAAGGTTGCTTTCGGTCTTCCTTGCCCCGTTCATGCCTGAGACGTGCGAGAAGTTGCGTGCCAAACTGGGTCTTGATGCTTTGCATAATACCATCCACTACAAGGAGCTGGTCAAGTGGGGCCAGCTGCCCTCTGGCATCAAGGTACAAAAGGGAGAAGCGCTCTTCCCTCGCGTTGAGTACTCTGCCGAAGAGTGCTCAGCAGAGTAGCACATCCGAAGGGGAGTATAGTACATTTAGGGTAAACACGTCTCCAATCAGTCTTACTACTCTTATTGAGAAATGATCTCTATCTCTCCGACTTCACCGTCAGGGGTCACGAGAGAGCATTCCGAAGGTGTCAACCACATTCCCTGCACAGACTCCTCTTTCTTTGGCTCACCAGCAGGTCCCTGGGTTAAGGCTTGCGAAACTGCCGGTTCTACATACACCCTTACTCCAAAATCGCAACCCGAGGTAAACACATACCAGGAGTCTCCACCGCACTTGTAGTAGCTCCTCCTGGCACATGAGCTTCCTTCGTCTGCACCAAGATAGGGATCATCAGATGAATAGTGCCATATGCCAACGAAGAATTGAGAGCTTGAGAAGGTATGGTTTACAGTATGTTCACGCCACCCCATGCTCTGGGAAGTTTGTTCCTTGAGGTTGATGAGGGAACCAGAAGGCCAGTAATAATCTCCGCTAGACGTGTAGTCATCCCAGCTATCGATATCGAATTCTTCATACGAGCCCGAAAAGAGATAGATTCTTACCTTGGTAACCCGAGCAGCACTCCATCCCGATGGTCTGGTGAATCTTACTACCAACCACCCGTAGGTGGTGCACTTGTATCCATCCTCGAAGCTCCCGTCGTCATAGGAAAGCCATTGACCTGGTCGTTGTTCGGTTGTAAAATACCAAACATCGCCCGCGGTAGTTGCTCCTTTATCGTCCTTTGCCACGATCTTCCAGTAATATGTGGTGTTATACTCTAAAGTGCCCGGATTATAGGTCGTGGATGTGTAGCCTGATGCAACTAAGGGTGGACTTGATGATGTCCCAAAGTAGACATCGTAAGTTACCGGATCACCATCAGGGTCACCGCCAGTCCAGCTGAGGTTAACATCAAGAGGTTGATCAGTGGCACCATTGGCTGGAGAAGGATTGCCTGGGGCACTTGGCGGCTGGTTGTAATCCACAAATACAGTGACCACATCGGAGGTCCCTACGTTATCCGAAGGGTCATACGCCTTTGCAAAGACGGTATGCATGCTGCTGTCAGACACAGTGGTAGGATCCCATTCATATTCCCATGGAGATTCGGTATCAGAGTAACACATAGCTCCGTCAACATGGAATTCGACCTCAACCACCTCTTTGTTGTCATCGGCATCGGCTCGTATTATTACTGGATCTGAGATAGTCGCGTTATCGGGGGGATACGTAATGCTTACGGCGGGTGGTTCTTTATCGCAGCCTGTGGTTAGCATCAAACCGAGCGCCACTGCTACGGCTAACGCCGCTTTTTTGTAAGTCATTTTTGCCTCCTCTTCAAGGGTTTGTTTAGCTGCTCTTTCATTGTAAAGAAACTCTCTATTTTATAATACACCCCTTCTGGCAGATGTCAAGGAACTGATTCCTCCATACTTTTTCTTCCAACATGGCAACTATCTCCTGAACAATCTACCCTATGGGATTGACAAGCCCCTCTTTATTCAGTAGAATTATAGTCTAACGTTAAAGGAGAAGAATGCCTGTAACGAAAAGCGTATTGAAGAACGTGCGGCAGAACGCCAAGAGGCGAGCGGTAAACAAGGCGCGCAAGTCTCGTCTTAAGACCGAGATCGCGAAGTTTACTGCAACGGCCAAGAAGGATAAGGCAAAGCTTTATCCTGCGGTGCAGGCCATGATAGATAAAACCGCCCGCGAAGGCGTAATTCACCGCAACAAGGCCTCAAGACTTAAGGCAAAACTGGCAAGCCAGATCACCTAGGCTTCCCCATCCATGTCTTAGGGGCACTGGGAAAAAGAGATTGGCCGGGGTCACAGACCCCGGCCAATTTTTAAGACAAAACCTCTCAGGTACGATATTTGGGCCGGGCGAACACCATACGTCCCGCCGGGGTGTTCACCACTCCTTTGATTACAACCTCCAGGTAGCGGTTGATGTGCTCTGCGCCCTCCTCAACAACAACCTTTATCCCGTTGGAGAAGTAACCAACCCCCTCATCCTGTCCCTTTCCCTTCTTCACGATCCGCACCACGGTTTCGTCCCCAGGCTTGAAATGCGGCACGAAACGCTCGAATAGTGCGTCTATGTCAACCACCCGCATCCCTTTCCGGCGCAGCTTCTCCGCGTTGAGTTCCTTTGAGAGCTTGAGGAGCACCGCCTTCTTAGCCCGGGTTAAAGCAACTGCCTTCGCGCTTGAATCCAGATCAGAAGCAAACTCGATCTTAACGTCAGGACACTTACTTAATCGCTCTATACCTGAGGCTGTTTCATCGTCCAGAGGAGAAACATAAACCTTCCCCCTTAAAAGCTGCATCTCGAACAAAGAAAGCACACGTCCATCCACCAGTGCGTCTCGTTCGATTACGTATTTTTCTTTCCTTGCAAACATCGATCCTCCTTCACGAGTTTCGAATGTATTCGAGGGCCTCGCGAATCGATCTTACCCCGATAGTCTGGATACCCTTAAAGTCGCCTGAGTTGCGTTTCGGAATCAGAGCGGTGGTAAATCCCAGGCGCGCCGCCTCTTTGAGACGCAATTCGGCCTGGGCCACCGGCCGAACTTCTCCGCCAAGACCCGTCTCGCCGAAGATAACGAGATCGTTGGGAAGCTTGCGATCGGCAAGCGAGGAGGCTATAGCCAGCACTACAGCCAGGTCGCATGAGGGTTCCTCTATAAAGATACCGCCTACAACATTCAGGTAGGTGTCGAGGGAAAGAGCGGAGATGCCTCCTCTTCTGGCAAGTACGGCGAGAAGCATGGCGAATCGCTGGCGCGGGAAGCCGGTAGTGACCCTTTGGGGCGACGGGAAGGGTGTGGGAGCTGTAAGCCCCTGGACCTCGACCAAAAGAGGCCTTGTCCCTTCCATGACAACGGTCACAGCAGAACCCGGGGCGCGCTCTTCCTGGTCGGAAAGGAAGATAAACGATGGATTCTCAATATCGCTAAGCCCCTTGGCAGTCATCTCAAACAGTCCTATCTCGTTGGTTGAGCCGAATCGGTTCTTCACGGCCCTCAGGATGCGATACTGCTGAAACCTATCCCCCTCGAAGTAGAGCACCGTGTCTACGATGTGTTCCAGGGTTTTTGGCCCTGCCAGGGTCCCGAACTTGGTCACGTGACCTATGATTAACGTGGTCACGTCCTCGGATTTAGCCAACCTTTGGAATCGTGCCGCACTCTCACGCACCTGACCAACACTTCCTGCGGCCCCAGCAAGAGCAGCCGTAGTCATGGCCTGAATGGAATCAACTACAAGGAAGCCGGGTTTAAGCTCTTGAGTTCTTTCCTCAATCGCCTCGGCTTCAGTCTCTGCCAAAAGATACAGGTTGTTTGTGCCGATCTCCAGACGCCGGGCCCGGAGTTTGAGTTGTGAAAGCGACTCCTCACCCGAGGCGTAAAGTACACGACCTGTGGATGAAAGCTGGGAGACCAACTGCATGGCAAGGGTCGATTTTCCTATCCCCGGGTCGCCACCCAGGAGTACAACCGATCCTGGAACAAAACCTCCACCCAGGACCCTGTCCAGCTCCGGATGCGAGGTAGGGATGCGTGGCCTTGCCTCAAGCTCGACATCATCCAGCAGTACAGGTTGAGCTGCGGACTTGGCTGGCTTGCCTGTGCTCCGCTTTGTTACCGCACGTTCCTCGGCAAAGGTGTTCCACTCGCCGCAGGACGGGCAGTGCCCGAGCCAGCGTGGGCTTTCATGCCCGCAGTTCTGGCAGATAAAGATCGATTCGCGTTTGCTCAAAATACCTTTACTTCTACGTTCAAGTAACGCTCAGGATGCTCTCTTATATCCTGAATCAAAACCTTCAGTTCCTCTGAGGCCTCTTTGAGGTTCACGTACACCGTATCATCTTCCATCAGCCTTCCCAAAGATCCTTCGCCGCGCTGGAGCCTCGTAAGGATAGAATCAAGACTCTGTGCGGCAGAGGCCAAATCGTCTATGGCTTCGCCCATCGCCTCACCGCGCTCGACCACAGGTTTGATACCCCGTTTAGCCTCATCAAACAGATCAGTAATCCCCTCTTCAACAGCCGTCTGAATGCCCCCTATCTCCAGCTCGGAAAGCAGGGATTCTATCCGAATTAGCGTGCGTTGCAGGTGCTCCAGAGAGAAGTCATCTATATACATCCCTTTGAACACTATGTTCGTGTCCCTGACCATGATGTCGGATTCACCTAAATCCACCTTAATATACTTTTCTCCAGTAAAGAGCGAACGGGTACGCATGGTAATGCGGGAGTCTATTGGGATATCGATGTCTTCTTCGATGTTCAGTGTAAGCATTATATCATTTTTGCCGATCTCTACATCCGTCACCTTTCCCTTTACGACTCCGGCCACGTCCACCGGATCGCTCATGCGCAGTCCACCTACATCCTTGAGGCGCACCTTTACCTCGTAGGTTTTGCGTAACGACCAGTAATCCTTAAGCCAGCTGACACCGAAGAGCAGGATTAAGAGCCCGAAGAAAAGAAAGAGTCCTGCTGCTATCTCTCGACGGCGTTCATTATTCATAAAGTTCCTCCAATCGCGTGATACGGCGCGGACGGCTCAAAGTATAGTTCTTTAGGAAGTAAATATCCTGTCCGGCGCGCCTGGCAAGTCCCATATCGTGAGTGACGATAAGGGATGTCACCTCCAGCCGTTCGCTAAGTTCTATGATGAGTTTGGTGATGCGCGTGGCCACCGCCGGGTCAAGAGCGGTGGTTGGCTCGTCGTAAAAGATGTATGCCGGCCCGGCGGCGATAGCACGCGCTATTGCCACAAGTTTCTTCATCCCCCCGGAAAGCTGAGCCGGATACTTCCTACGCACATCTCCATCAAGCCCCACCATCTCAAGCTTCTCGTCAATGATCCGATTCTGTTCCTCCCAAGGAAGGTTTTTACTGTCAAGGGCTAAAGCGATATTGTCGGCCACTGAAAGGGAATCCAGAAGCGCCGATCCCTGGAACACATAGCCTATCTTCTGGCGTATACGGGTAAGCTTCCTTTTGAAGCGAGGTTTTACCATAAGGGGGGTTATGTCCATTTCGTCTATGAAGATCTTCCCGGTATCAGGAACAAGCAACCCGAGTATACACTTGAGGAAGACGGTCTTGCCTGATCCGGACTTGCCCAGTATGAACACCCTTCGACCGTCTTGCGCCTCAAAATCGATGCCCTCAAGCACCTTCTGCTGCGAGAAACACTTGGATAGCCCAGAGATCTTTATCATCTGAACATCCAGAACGCGACTATGAAATCAAGTATCATAATCAGAGCTGCGGAGGTGACAACGGAAGCGGTAACGGATTTACCAACACCTTCCGCGCCAAGCTCTGTCTGGAATCCGTAGTAGACCGAAATAGAACCCATGGCGAGTCCGAAGAAAGGGGTCTTAAGCAAGCCCCCAAGCACGTCGTTGAGAGTTGCGTATCGTTTAAGACCAAATATGTATTGCGGTATTGGAACGTTGACGATCACCTTGGCCGAGACCGCAGCCGCGACAAGCGATATGAGATCGCTATAGATCACCAGTACAGGCACCACAACAATGCTGGCAAGTATTATTGGCAAGGCGAGGTAGTGAACAGAGTTGATACCCATAGTTTCCAGGGCATCTATCTGCTCGGTGACCTTCATTGTGCCGATACGGGCGGTGATGTTCGAACCAACCCTGGCCACCACCAAGAGCGCGATCACCAATGGTGCAATCTCTATAAGGAGGCTGCGACCGCCGGTAGCGCCTACGTAAAATTTAGGCACCCCGGCTTCTAACTGATACGATACCATAAGTGCCGTAACCATCCCTAGGAATATCGAGGCGAAGGAGATTACCGGCAGTGAAAGGAGACCAAGGGTGTAAACCTGCTTAAGTACAAGTTTGGGCCGACGAAGAACGTAGCCCATCCCACCGAAGGCACGAAGGGTAAAAAGCACATACCGACCAAGCTGACGGACCACTAGAGGTCCTCCTCTGTCACTCTGTCTATCTCTTCGCCCAGCTCCTCTTCCACACGAGCGATGTAACTTTCGAAACGCATGATCGGTTTGCGGAAAACAAGATCCAACTCGCCCGTGGGACCGTTTCGTTGCTTTGCGATGATTATCTTCGCAGGACTGCCTGGATGCCCCTCCTCCAATTTAGGATTGTAGAACCCAGGTCTATGTATGAGTAGCACGAGATCAGCATCCTGCTCAATCGCTCCCGATTCTCTGAGATCGGCGAGCTGGGGCCTTTTATCCTCGCGCATCTCAGGCCGACGTGAAAGCTGGGACAAGGCCACCACAGGAGCGTTGATCTCCTTGGCCATGGCCTTGAGAGATCTACTGATCTCGGTTATCTCCTGTTGCCGGTTGCGCTGGGCTGCAAAACCGGCTGAGGCATCCATAAGCTGCATGTAATCTACAATCACCATCCCCAGCTCGCCTTCGGCGTGAAGCCTGCGGGCCTTGGCCTTGAGTTCCAGGATAGAAAGGGAGGGTGTGTCATCTATGTAGATGGGGAGTTCGTTAAGCACCCCCATCACGTTGGAGAGTCTGGCGTAATCCTCCATGCTCAATCTACCTGAACGCAACTTGGAAAGACTAACCTCCGCCTCCGAGCAGATGATTCGCTCCACCACCATCTCGGTGGTCATCTCAAGGCTAAATAGACCAACCTTTGTCCCTTCACGCTTAGCCGCCTCCACCGCTATGTTGAGGGCGAGCGAAGATTTACCCATAGAAGGACGTCCGGCGATAACCACAAGCTCGCCCCGTTGCAAACCGGAGGTCATGCTGTCAAGGTCAACGAATCCTGTAGGGACCCCGGTTACGTGACGTCCCTCCTGCTTTGCACGGTCGATAGCGCGCATGGCAGGGACCAGGAGTTCCTTGAGCGCCACGAACCCGCCGCGCAGCTTGGATTCCTTGATCTCGAAGATCAGATTCTCGGCCTTATCCAGCATCTCGTCCACAGGTTGTCTGGAGTCATATGCGTCCTGAACGATCCGGGTGGCAATACCTATAAGTCGGCGCTGAACCCACTTCTCATACACTATGCGGGCGTGCTCCTCGACATGCGCAGGCGCCACCACGTTCTCGGCAAGGGAGGAGAGATACTCCAGCCCGCCCGCATCGGAAAGCTTCTTTTGCCGCTTGAGTTCCTCGCTTACGGTTACGAGATCGGCAGTCTCGTTGCGTTCGAAGAGCCCCTGCACCGCCTCGGCTATAAGCCGGTTCTTGCGGTCGTAGAAACACTCGGAGCGAAGGGTCCCGAACGCCTTGTACATCGCCTCCTGGGAGATAAGCATCGCTGCCAAAACCGCCGCCTCAGCCTCCGCCGCGTGGGGCGGAACGCGCAACCCATCTCCTGCTGAGGGCTCAGCCACGGCTTTCCTTACTCTGCAGTAGTTCGACGATCACCTCAACCAGCCTTTCCGCCAGCTCTTCCTTGCTCGTGCGTGGAACCTCGACTCTTTTACCGTCAGCATAGATAATCACAGCCTGGGTTTTTTCACTACCTATGGCCTCAGCCGGGTTGGCCACTATCGCGTCGAGATTCTTCTGATGGAGTTTTTCAACCGCTGCCTGCTCCCAATCCTCGCCGGTCTCAACCGAGAACCCGATACGAACGGTTGATGAATCTGCAAATGCGGACAGAATGTCTGGGGTTCTTATAAGGGATAGGGTAAGTTCTGTCTCCTTCAGCTTGTAATCGGCGCTCTCCTTCGGTGCGTAGTCTCCGACCGCTGCCGCCATGAGCAATACGTCTGTAGAGGGCATAAGGGATGTAAGCTGTGAAAGCATCTGGGCTGACGAGTTCACCCTGACGATCCGGATGCCACAGGGCAGTGGAACGCTCATCTCGCCTGCGAGGAGCGTCACCTCGGCTCCCACACGGACGAAAGCCTGAGCGATCTGGACTCCCATCCTGCCGGATGAGCGGTTGGTAATGACCCTTACCGGATCGAGCTCCTCCTCTGTGCGACCACAGGTAACCACCACCCGTTTGCTTTTGAGCGCCGGATGCGCCCGAATCAACCTCTCCGCGGCAAGCACTATCTCCTCGATCTCGGCCAATCTTCCCTTACCGACCATCCCGCAGGCAAGTTCGCCCTCGCCGGGTTCCACAAATCCTGCACCGCGCCCCTTGAGTATAGCTATATTCTCCTGGGTCGCCGGATTCCGCCACATGCCGGCGTTCATGGCCGGTGCAAACATGAGGAGCTTTGGATCTGCTGCCAGAAGAAGGCTTGAAAGCAGATCGTCGGCCAGACCATGAGCAGCCTTGGCGATGATGTCACCGGTTGCAGGAGCTATGAGTACAAGACGGGTGCCTTCAAGGAGTGAGATATGTGAAAGCGCTTCGCGCCGCGCCCACAGGTCATCGTAAACCCCTTCGGTGGTCAGCGACTCAAAGGTAACCCGGCCGATGAAGCGCTGTGCCGCTTCTGTGAGTACCACCGGGACCCGGAAACTCCTCCCCCTCAAAACCCGCAGCACCAAGGGGGCTTTGTACGCGGCTATTGACCCGGTTACTCCAAGGAGAACTCTTTCGTTCATTCTTGCTTCTCTTCAGCCTCTCCACGCAGGGTGCGTGCCAGCCCCAAGCTGTAGGGGTTTTCTACCACATCAATCCGTCCCTCTGCCACCTCCTCGATCAGGCGGCGTGCTTCCCTTGAGGCCATCGCCAGGAAGCGATACTTGTTTTCATAACGTTCCCAGATCTTCTCAAGAGAGATTTCTTGCATCAATCCTCCGTCAGTTTAATCTTTTTCGCTCGCGCAATGCGAGCGCGTTCCGCATCAAGGATAGCCCGAAGCAACCACAGGCTTGCAGAAAGCGAATCGTTCACCACCGCGTAATCGAACTCCCCTGCCAGCTCGATCTCGGCCTCGGCCCGCGCAAGGCGCGCCTCGATCGTCTCGCGATCGTCCCGCCCCCTCGCGGTGAGCCTGCGGCGCAGCTCGGAAAGGCTGGGCGGCAGCAAAAAGACGGTCACGCTCTCAGGGTAAAGCCTCTTGAGATGGAGCGCTCCCTTAATGTCCGTATCCAGCACCACGTCAAACCCTTGCGAGAGCAGTTCCTCGACCTGGACTTTAGGGGTACCGTAGCGATAACCGTAAACCTCCTCCCATTCAAGCAGGTCATCCTCTTTGATAAGACGGTTGAACTCGGCATCGTTTACGAAATGGTAGGCCTTGCCGTCTTCTTCATTGCCGCGCCTCGGCCGCGTGGTCGCCGAAACCGAGTAGCGAACCTTGTCATCGCGCCGTACAAGCGAGCGACACAGGGTTGTTTTCCCCGCGCCTGAGGGAGCCGAAAGTATAAACAAAAACGGATCTCTACTCAACATTCTGAACCTGCTCCCTTATCTTCTCCACCTCTTCTTTTATAGATATTACAAAGTGGGTAATCGCGGTATCGTTCGCCTTTGATCCGATGGTGTTGGTCTCCTTCATCATCTCCTGAGTGATGAAGTTCAGCCTTCGGCCGTTGGATTTAGGCTCGTCCAGTGTTTCCCTGAAAAGTTTGATGTGATTGGAAAGCCTCACGCACTCCTCGTGGATATCGAATCGCTCCGAGAAGTAAAGAACCTCCTGCAACAACCGGTTTCTGTCTGGCTCGATCTTCATCTCCTCTAAAAGCTCCAGAAGCTTTCTGCGTTTCTCTTTGATTCGGCCTGGAATCCTGCGCTTGATAGCACTCAGATTGCTGTTGATGACTTTAAGGCGTCCTCTTAGATCCTTCTCAAGGTTCCTTCCTTCGGCGCGGCGCATCCTTATTAAATCCTTAACCGCACGAGCAACCAAGCGCTTCGTGTATTCCCAGAGCTTGGCCGTCTCTACATCACGAGGCTCTTCCTTGATAAGACCGGGGATTCGGAAGAGCAGCTCAGGGGTTATTTCTTCAGATACAGACACCCGCTTTCGCAATTCCTTTAGAAGACGCAGGAAATCGTCAAGCACTGCCGGGGTAAGAACCAGCTGCTTGCCGTTGGACTCTTCAAGGTGGACGGCGACACTCACCGACCCGCGGTTTAAGTTCTCTTTTATCACCTGTTTGATCTTTTCCTCGTAACCCGCCAGCTGATCAGGCAGCTTAACGCTTACCTCAAGGTAACGGTGGTTGAGCGAATGCACCTCCACGGTCAGGCACAGACCTTCAGGTTTGATAAGAGCAACTGCCCTTCCTTGTCCTGTCATACTGTTGACCATCACAAGGCCCCTTCGAATACGAACGTTACAGGGCCATCATTGACTAATTCGACCTCCATATGCGCACCAAAAATACCTTCCTCTACGTTGACGCCTGAAGAACGCAAGGTATCTGCAAAAAGCGAGACAAGCTCCCTTGCTTCATCAGGACACATCGCCGGATCGAAAGAGGGCCGCAGACCCTTTGCAAGATTGGCGGCCAAGGTAAACTGAGACACAACCAGAATGCTCCCGCCGACATCTTTAAGTGAAAGATTCATCTTGCCGTTCTCGTCCTCAAAGAAACGGTATCGTGGAAGTCGCTCGGCGAAGCGGACGATCTGTGCCTTGCTATCCCCTTTCTCCACTCCAAGTAGAACCAAGAAACCCTTCGAGATAGAGGCCTTTTGGTTTCCATCTACGCTGACCGCTGCCCGGCTTACGCGCTGAACTACCGCCCTCACTCCTCTTCCTTCTTGAGCAAGGACAGCAGTTTGTGCCCGAAAGCCTCAGCAGCACGAGGGCCGGAGGCGGTAACTATCTTTCCTGAACATACCACGTCTTCTGTCAGGTAGTTGGCTCCTCCGGCCTTCAGTTCGGAAGAGACGGAGGAAAAGCAGGTCGCATCTATGCCTTTCAGTATACCTGCACGTGCAAAGACGACTGGAGCAAGACAGATAGCTCCGAGGATCTTATCGGCCTCTTTGAACTCGCCTGCCAATCGAATCAAGGTGCTGTCGCTCCAGAGCGTCCTGGCACCTGCCCCCCCCACGATCACCAGAGCAACGTAATCGTCACTTTTTGCATCGGATATACGAAGATCAGGTTTCACCTTCGCGCCCAGCATGCCGGTGGCGACGGCGGTATCGGTTGACGCTATTACGCCGGCAAATCCACCTTCTTCCAGAATCTTCTTGGGGGTGGTAAGTTCCTCGTCTCTAAATCCCTGGTGGGCGATCACAAAAAGAACCTTGGATTGCGATTCAGGAAGGCTCACCGATTCGGTCTCACTCGCAGACGGTTTAGATCCGCAAGCCAAAGCCACCAACACTAAGACCGGCAACAATCTACGCATGAGCTTATCTCCTTTCTTAAGGTTCGTAGTCAAGCGGCCGGATCTCAAATATTACCCCGTTATCGTCAGGACAGGCCGCACGGGTAACCTGTTTGTCCTTCTCCCAAAAGAACTTACCGCCGGTCTGAAGGGTAAGGATCAGAGGAAAGATCGAGGCAAACGCCGAGGTGCATATTCCTTCAGGCGTACAGTTACCGACCACATACTCATCCCCGACCTTGTGCAACCCCTCGTTACACTGACCTGCTAGCACCTTACAGATAACCTTCTTCATACGTCCTCCTACACGTCAAAGACTACGCGTGCACGCCAGAGATTCCCTTCTTTCCCATAGAGGAAATCCTGGTAGGTCACTGTCTTAACCTCGTGAAGTAGCCTATGGCGAACATCATCCAGCTTCTCGCCACAAACCACCGTCTCAGCAATATATTCACCCTCCTCTTCAGCAAGCCTCTTTACTTTCGCCCGTCTCACCAAGAATCCCTTTGTGAGATTCAAATACAACAGTTCACGCAGCCAGTTGAGGAAACGCTCCTCACAGCTTTCCGCCCTAATACGCAAGTTGCGCTCCTTTACGCACCTTACGTCTTCTAACTCGACTATCTGCGCAAGCAACGCCTCTGCTGCGTTGGCAAAAAGCTCCTCCTCGCTTGCTCCGCGGATAACAAGCTCCAGGTCGCTTGTATGTTCAAGCGCCTCCCAAGCTGACTCGTTCACACCTTAAGCGGGGTAGGAAAAAGCACCCGATGCTGTTCTGTGTTTATGAGGGCGTAGCGGCCTCGGAACATGGGACCCGGATTGACTACAACCGTGGGACCTATACTGTCCTGTCCGGGCGTACCGTGAGCGTGACCGCAGAAGCAAAACGCAGGTTGATGCTTCTCTATCACCTCGTTTATTACCTTCGCTCCCACATGATCGTTTACAGCGGGATCAAGGTCAACCATTGAGATAGGAGGGGTATGAACAAGTAAGATGGTTCGAGCAGGATCGCGGTCGAATCCGGAAGACAAACGCTTCTTAAAAGCACGCTCCTTGGAACAGTAGAACTCGTAATCCGTATCCACTGGTCCAACGGCTCCACCCCAACCAATAAAGGTATAGCCCGCCATCTCGAAGGACTTCTCTTGAACGTTATGCGCGTTGGTAAAACCCTTCACCGTTTCATTAAGCCGGGCGGTTGGGGCATCCAGATGCCCGGGAACGAACACAATCGGCACCCCGAATCCGGTAAGATTGATAAAGAACTCGCGGTAGACCAGCTCATCTATAACCCCGTCCTGTTCCGATTCCGCCTTGGGCTTGCGCGGGGCTTTACCGGTCGAGCGAACCTTTTGCCATTCGGCTTCGCGTTCCGCTGAATCTAAGATATCACCGGCAAAAACAATCAGGTCTAAACGTTGATCCTCCAGTGCCTCCTCAAGAAGAGGCCATACGCGATCTCCTCCATGATAGTCCGCAAACAGAGCGATTTTCATATCAGAGAAGCTTAATCGGGAATCGGGAATTGTCAAGATAACTGGTCACTTGACTCTACCCCATAGAGGTGTAGGATTGCGTATGGATATCACGCGGCTCTTTCCCCGCACCAGTGACATCATCTACTTCAACCACGCATCCAGCTCCCCCTTACCCCTGCCTGCACGCGAGAGGATGAAAATGCTCATAGATGAGCTGGCTTCGGGCGACAGGCCCTGGAACTTCTGGAGCACCGAGCTTTTCGAGTTCCGCAGCCAGTCGGCTGGACTTCTGGGAACGCAGCATGGAGAGATCGGGTTCATCCCCAATACATCTACCGGACTCCTGATCGCTCTTTATTCTATTCCTTGGCAGAAGAATGACAACATCGTTTGCATGAAGGACGGCTTTCCTGCAAACATCGTACCGTGGATGCATAATCTGCCACAGATAGGGAAGCGTCAGATAGAGATTGAAGGCGACAGACCGCTTGAGGACAGAATTCTGGATGCAATAGACGAACACACCCGTGCCGTCGCCATAGACTGGGTGGATTTCTTTACAGGTTACAGGGTTGATCTCAAAAAGGTTGGGGATTTCTGCAATGGTAGAGGCATCTTTCTGGTCGTGGATGGGATACAAGGCTGTGGTGCGCTTGAACTCGATCTTTCAAAGGTCCACGTGGACTTCTTTGCGGCCGGTTCGGCCAAGTGGCTGTTGGGCCCGGTAGGGGCGGGAATCCTTTATGTAAACAAGAAAACCATGCGACGTTTGAAGCCAGCATTTGCGGGATGGATGAGCCTTTCCTGGAGGGAGTTCAACATCTTCGATCCACTTCCTCCTGTCAAACAGGGAGCGGGTCGGTTCGAGACCGGCTCCTATCCTGGGGTGCCGCTCGTAGGCTTCGTGGAGAACCTGAAGATCCTGAACTCGGTAGGGATAGCAAAGATTAATGAGAGGATCTTCCAGACTCACAGATTCCTGTTGCAGGGTCTAAAGCAACTGGATGCGGAGATTATTTCGCCAGAAAACGAGGATCACGCCTCAGGCATACTCACCTTCCGTATCCCTGACAAGGATTCAAAAGCGCTGTTCGAGGAACTGAGTGATGCCCGCATAATCGTCTCTCTTCGAAAAGGTGCCATCCGGCTCTCCCCACACTTCTACAACACCCCGGATGAGGCCTCACGGGTATTGGCTGTAATCGGGGGGGGTGTTAAATCTTGATCTTACGCATCTTACAAAAAGAAGAAAGAGGCAATATTTACTTGACATTCCGAGTTTAATCCGTATCCTCAGCGAAGGAGGAACATGTGTCAGAGTTCCGAGTTCTTGCAGTAAATCCAGGTTCAACTTCTACGAAGATTGCCGTTTATGAAGGGGAAAAGGAACTTTTTTCGGTAAATCTTACTCACCCTGCGGACCAGATCGCAAAGTATGCAAAGATTATGGATCAATACGAGTTCCGCCGCGATGTTATACTCAAGACCCTTGAAGAGAAGGAAATAGAGAAGTCTTCGCTCTCGGCCGTTGTAGGGAGAGGAGGTCTCATGAGGCCGATCCCTGGCGGAACCTTCGGGGTAAACGAAGCAATGCTTTCCGATCTTCGCGCCGGTCTTCAGGGTGAACACGCATCCAACCTGGGCGGACTTATCGCCAACGCGATCGCGGAGCCGTTGGGCATCCCGGCGTTCATCGTGGACCCGGTGGTGGTGGACGAGCTGGAGACCTTTGCCCGCTATACGGGCCGGCCGGAGATTAAAAGAAGAAGCATCTTCCATGCCCTCAACCACAAGGCAGCCGCACGCAAAGCCGCCGCCGAGATGGGCAAGAAATACGAAGAGGTGAACCTTATCGTGGCCCATCTGGGAGGCGGTATCTCCATCGCCGCGCACAAAAAAGGACGAGTGGTTGACGTGAACAACGCCTTAAACGGCGACGGACCGATAGCGCCTGAACGTGCAGGCTCGCTTCCCGCCTGGGATCTGGTGTGCTTCGTATTAGACTCAGGCTACACCAAGGATCAGATGAAGAAGATGCTTGCCGGAAAGGGCGGGGTGGTTGCCTATCTGGGGACCAACGACATGCGGGATGTGGAAAAGCGCGTCAAGGCAGGGGACGAGAAGGCAACCGAGGTGCTGGGTGCCGTGGCATATACCGTATCGAAGGAGATAGGTGCTCGCGCCGCCGTGCTTGAGGGCAAGGTGGACGCCATAGTGCTCACCGGCGGGCTTGCTTACGACGAGCTTTTCGTGAATTGGGTGACGCAAAGGGTTAAATTCATCGCACCAGTCAAGTGCTATCCCGGAGAGAACGAGATGCAGGCATTGGTCGAGGGGGCGCTGCGGGTTCTCAAGGAAGAAGAAACTGCTCAGGAATATTAAAAAGAAAAGATGAATCCAAGGAGGCTTGATGCCCGTAAAGAAGCTAGCTGAACTTGTTGAGAAGGTGAAGAGTCTGCCCCGAACGCGCGTGGCCGTAGCCGCGGGAGAAGACCCGCATACCATCGAGGCGGTGGGCCGGGGCGTTAGCGAGGACATGATCGACGCCACCCTTACCGGCCACGAAACCCACATCAAAGAGGTGGCCTCTGAGTATAAGATCGATCCTGCTATCTTCAAGATTATTGACACGCCTAACGAGAAGGTCGCGGCAGCCAAGGCGGTTGAACTGGTCAATTCCGGCCAGGCAGATTTCCTGATGAAAGGTCTTATGGGTTCTGCAACCTACATGCGCGCCATTCTGGATAAGGAAAAAGGACTTCTCCCCCCGGGCAAAACCCTTTCCCACGTTACCGTTCTCGAGGTTCCTTCATACCACAAGCTTCTCGTAGCCACAGACGTAGCTGTTCTTATAGCCCCTGATCTCAAGCAGAAAATCGCCATGATAAGCTACGCGGTTGATATCGCCCACCGCTTGGGGATAGAGCATCCCAAGGTGGCTATCCTTGCCGCGGTAGAGAAGGTTAACCCCAAGATGAACGCCACCATGGATGCGGCTATTCTTACCCAGATGAACCGCCGCGGCCAGGTCAAGGGTTGCATTGTAGACGGCCCACTTGCCATGGACCTTGCGGTGTCAGAAGAGTCCAAACGCATCAAGGGCGTGGAAAGTGAAGTAGCCGGTGACGCGGACGTCTTAATCTTCCCGGACATCGAAGCTGGCAACATCTTCTACAAGGCATGCGCCTATCTTGCAAACGCCAGCTTGGCAGCCATTGTCGTCGGCGCAAAGGTTCCTTGCGTTCTAACCTCGCGAGCGGATTCCGAGGATTCAAAGTTCTACTCGATAGCACTGGCGGCACTGATGGCCGGTAAAGGAGAATAGCCTATCATGAAGTTCTTCCGAAGATTCAAGATCATAGGGACGGGTTCTTACTTGCCCGAGAAGGTACTGACTAATTTCGATCTTGAAAAGATGGTTGACACCTCGGATGAATGGATAAGGACCCGTACAGGTGTCGAGAAGCGCCATATCGTCCGTGATGATGAAGCAACATCCGATATGGTAATCGAGGCTGCCAAGGAGGCATTGAAAAACGCAGGGCTTGCCGCATCGGCGCTCGGTGCAATCATAGTGGGAACCATCTCACCGGATACCCTCTTCCCCTCAACAGGCTGCTGGGTACAGAAGGGGTTGAATATTCCCGGCATCCCTGCCTTCGACGTCTCAGCCGCCTGCTCGGGCTTCTTATATGCATTGGAAGCAGGCTCCTCTGTGCTCTCCTCAATCGCGAAGCCCATCCTTATCGCAGGCGCAGATGCCCTATCAAAAATCACCGACTGGGAAGATCGCGGCACCTGCATCCTCATGGGCGACGGCGCAGGCGTTGTCATCATAGCTCCTACGGATGAGGATCGCGGGTTTCTTTCTTCGATTTTAGGAGCCGACGGTTCATTAGGGGAACTTCTGGTTCAGCCTGCAGGCGGAACCCGCATGCCTGCCAGCCACGAAACCGTAGACAAGAAACTACACACCATTCAGATGAAGGGCAATGAGGTCTTTAAGCACGCGGTTCGGGCCATGGGGGACGCCGCGGTTGCCGCCATCGAGCAGGCCGGCATTGACCCGGAGGAGATAGATCTCTTCATTCCCCACCAGGCCAATACGAGGATAATCGAAGCAACCTGCAGGCGGGCCAGGGTGCCATTGGATAAAACTCATATCACCATCGGCTGGCACGGCAACATGTCGGCGGGAACGATCCCGGTAGCCTTCCACGATGCTATTTCTAAAGGTTTAGTTAAACGTGACGACCTGGTGCTGTTCGCGGCGTTCGGCGGAGGCTTTACCTGGGGCGCTTCGGTGCTGAGGTTCTAAAAGGCTATCGTAATGATTAACGAACCGCAGATTACGCAGATTAACATGGATTAGAAAAGGTAAGCCATCTGGGTTACACTTAGTCTCTCTGTAGATCGGTGAATGAAATGCAAGAGGATTTTAGTTGAAAAGATTGTAACCTGTGGCGGAAAGAATCGGAGATTCTTTTCGCCACATAAATTAGGAGGATCGATGCTAGAGATCCGCTTCCACGGCCGGGGCGGCCAAGGGACGGTAGTCGCCTCCAAGGTGCTGGCGTTCGCCGTAGCCAGGGAAGGACGCTTCGTGCAGACCTTCCCGGAGTACGGCGTCGAACGCCGGGGAGCCCCGGTGGTCGCCTTCACGCGTATTGACGACCAAAAAATCTACATCCGATCGAAGATCTACGAGCCCGACCATCTGCTGGTGCTCGATCCTACGTTAATCGGCGCCATTGACGTCACCGAGGGTTTAAAACCCGGGGGCTGGATCATTATCAACTCCGACAAACCTGCAAAAGACTTCCCCCAGTTCGCCGGCTTCAAGGTAGCGACTGTGGACGCAACCTCCATCGCCGTCAAGCACCGGCTCGGTTCTGCGGCGGCCCCCATCGTCAACAGTGCCATCATGGGCGCGTTCGCCAAGATCACCGGATTCGTCGGCATCGAGGCGGTACGCGAGGCGGTACATGAGCTCTCGCCGGTCAAGAAAGACGAGAACGTCGAGGCCGCCCAGGAAGCCTACGACACCGCAGAAGTCCCGAAGGAGCAATCATGAGCGAAGAGATCAAATGGGAAAGCCAATCCGACATGCCCTTGATGGCAATGTCGCTGGGACGGATGACGGTCAACAAGACGGGTTCCTGGAGAAACCTGAGACCGGTGCTCGACAAAGAAAAATGCATCAAGTGCGGCATCTGCTGGAAGTTCTGCCCCGACGTTTCCATCTCCATCGACGAAGAGGACTACCCGGTTGTGAATCTTGATTTCTGCAAGGGATGCGGTATCTGTGCGACAGAGTGCCCCAAGGACGCCATCGAGATGGTTAAGGAGGAATGATGCAGAAGGTAATGATGGGCAACCACGCCCTGTCATGGGGCGCGAAGCTTTCACGGGCCGAGGTTATCGCCGCCTATCCCATCACCCCTCAGACCGAGGTTGTGGAGCTTTTATCAAACATGTGCGCGGACGGCTCGCTGAAAGCGGAGTTCATCAAGGTGGAGAGCGAGCACTCGGCCATGGCCGCTTCCATGGGTGCCGCCGCCGCCGGTGCACGCACCTTCACCGCTACCTCCTCCCAGGGTCTGGCTCTCATGCACGAGGTGCTGCACTGGGCTACGGGCGCGCGTTTGCCTATCGTGATGGGCAACATAAACCGCGCAATGGCTCCGCCCTGGACCATATGGACCGAGCAGACAGATTCCATCGCCCAGCGCGATACCGGATGGATTCAAATCTATACCTCCTCCATCCAGGAAATAATGGACTCGGTAATCCAGGCATACAAGGTTGCAGAACAGGTTTATCTTCCGGTGATGGTGGTACTGGACAGCTTCGTTTTGTCCCATACCAACGAGAACTGCGACATCCCAGATCAGGACAAGGTGGACGCCTATCTGCCCCGTTTCGAAAACGCCTACCGACTTAATACCGATAAACCTGCCGCATTCGGCGGGCTCACCGGTCCTGACTGGTACTACGAGCTCCGCTACAAGATAGAAAAGGATACCGAGCGCTCACTTGATCTATTCGAAGAGACCGGCAAGGAGTTCGGCGAGATGTTCGGCAGGGAATATGGCCTGGTTGAAACTTACAAGCTGGACGACGCCGATACCGTGCTCGTCGCCTCCGCATCCATCGCGTCAACGGCAAGACCGGCGATCGATCAGTTGAGAGAAGAAGGCCACAAGGTTGGACTGGTTCGCATTCGTGTGTTCCGTCCCTTCCCGTCCGAGCTTTTAAGAAAGCTCCTGGCCGGCCGCAAGAAGGTTCTGGTGATTGATCGCAACATAAGCTTCGGCATGTCCGGTGCGTTCTATGCAGAGACCAAGGCTGCGCTTTATAACGAGAAGAAAGCGCCTCCCATGTGGGGCTACATCGCAGGTCTGGGCGGCCGCGACGTTCCCCTGAACGTGATAAGGGACATGATTGAGCAGACCATAGCCGAGGAACATCCTGAAGGAGACATCGTCTGGATAGGAGTAAAGAGATGAAATACACAATACCAGAACAGGAGATAATGTGCTCCGGGCACAAGGCGTGCCAGGGCTGCGGCGCGACCCTTGCCATGCGGTACGCGCTCAAGGCGCTCGGGCCTAAGACGATCCTCACCCTTCCTGCATGCTGCTGGTCGGTGATAGACGGCCCCTTCCCCTACTCCGCAGTGGGTGTTCCTCTTTTCCATACGGCCTTTGAGACCGCTGCAGCTGTCGCGTCGGGCATCCGGGCAGGACTTGATATGCGCGGAGATACCGAGACCAACGTGGTCGCCTGGGCAGGCGACGGCGGAACCTTCGACATCGGCATCCAGGCCCTTTCCGGAACGGTGGAACGCAACGACAACGTCATCTACATCTGCTACGACAACGAGGCCTACATGAACACCGGTGTTCAGCGCTCCTCGGCCACGCCCTGGGGCGCGGTGACAACAACCACCCCGGCGCGGCACTTCAAGCAGGAGCGCAAGAAGGACATGATAGGCATCATGGCCGCACACTCCATCCCCTACACCGCATCGGCGTCAGTGGCCTATCCAGAAGACTTCATCCGCAAACTCAATATCGCCAAGGAAACCCCAGGGGCGAAGTTCATCCACATCCTTGCCTCCTGCCCGCCCGGCTGGAAAACCGCACCTGAACTCGCCATCAAGCTTGCAAGGTTGGCTGTCCAGACTCACGTCTTCCCCCTGTACGAGATCTACGAAGGGCGCTACTACAAACTCTCGATGGATCCAAAGAAAAAACCCCTTATAGACTACATAAAACCGCAGGGTCGCTTCCGTCATCTGACTGAAGAACAGGTTGCCGAGATGGACAAACAGGTTGACGAGCGCTACGACCGACTCAAAGAGCAGGCCGAGCGCTCCAAATCGTGGTTTGAAGCAAAGAAGGAAAAGTAAAATCCTCCTTTCGCCCTTGACGGGCGAAAGATCGGAGAACGAATCTCAAGGGACGCCTTCGGCGTCCCTTCTTTTAATTCTATGAGCATGATCTCCCTATCCTCCTCCTTGACAAAATGAGAAGCTCTCTCCCAAAAGTAGTGGTGAGTTGAAAAGTTCCTTCTTTCCAGAGCTTTTTCAAATCCGCTTTCAGATCATCTGGGGCATTCTTTGACTTCTGCAATCTTTTGATAAGCTGACCAAAAGTGTTTTTGGGAAAAAAGAATCTGAGCAATTCGTCATATTTCGATTGAGTAGGGGCAAGGCATGCCTTGCCCACACCTTTATTTGGCCAAAAGGTCGTAGAAAGATAACGAGAGGCAGCTACGCTGTCCCTTTCAATTTTGTATTCAATGCCTGAGTGATTCGGTGAAGTTCTCGATGGGATTTTAATTCGGGAGAGAACTTCTTAACGACTTTCTTCGAAAGTCGTAGGGGTCCCCATGGAGGAACGAAGTACCTTCCTGGGGCATGTATTACGCTTGACACAACCTACACGTCGTATACAATAGATTATGCCACAGAGAGGACGCGTGTGGGCTGAGATAGATATCGACGCCCTCGTGCATAACTACCGTCTTATCCGCTCCACGGTGGGCGATGCCAAGGTGCTTGCCGCGGTAAAGGCCGAGGCGTACGGTCACGGCGGGCGCGAGGTAGCCAGGGTGCTTGAGAACCTCGGCACCGAGTACTTCGGTGTAGCCAGCACTGAGGAGGCGATTGACCTCAGAACCAACGGCCAGATCAGGCGGCCCATACTTATCCTCTCCCCTGTCCCCTACCGCGAGATACCGATGATATTCGACTACGACCTGATTCCGAATGTTACTGAAGAGGGTTTTGCCAAGGCCCTGGCGCAGGAGGCCAACCGCAGGGGCAAGAACCTGGCCGTCCACGTAGAGGTGGATACGGGGATGGGCCGGACAGGCGTCAGTCCGAAAGAGGCGCCCGCGCTCATCTCCCTTATAGTTAACAAACCCGGGCTCAAACTTGAAGGGGTGTTCACCCACTTCCCTGCAGCCGAAACGGATGAGGAGTTTACCCAGAAACAACTCTCGATCTTCGATCAACTTATCGAACGGCTGCGCAGCGAAGGGTTTAAGGTGCCTGTGCTGCATTCGGCGAATTCTGCGGCTATCTTCAAATACCCTCAGGCTCGCTATGACATTGTAAGGCCTGGACTTGCGCTTTACGGAATCGAACCTGAGACAATGGAGGGTTCCCTCGACCTTGCGCCGGTTATGACGCTTCGGACGCGGATCGTGAACCTTCGGCGTCTTCCCAAAGGCGCAAGCATAAGCTACGGCAGAACGTATGTTCTGGAGCACGATACCCTTGTGGCTACTCTATCGGTGGGCTACGGGGACGGCTACCCACGGGCGCTGTCCAACAAAGGGAAGGTGCTTTATGCTGGCAAACGCTACCCGATCATCGGCGCGGTATGCATGGACCTTATGATGCTGGATTTCTCAAAGGCTTCAGGTGCAAAGATAGGCGACGAGGTAACGTTGATCGGTCGGGATGGTGAGGCGGTGCTTTCGGCAGACGAGGTTGCAGGCTGGGCCGATACCATTTCTTACGAGATAACCACGCGTATAAGTCCAAGAGTACCACGCATCTATAAAACCTCCAAACGCATCATTGGAGCACGCACGCTCCTTGGATCAACCACAGGCCTATGAGCGAAGAGAAAGAACATAAAGAAGAACAGGAAGGCTCTGCAGAACAGGAGAAGGGATATCAACCTCCACGATTTCTGGAGCTTGTGCTATCGGTGGCTGCGGGTGCACTGCAGGTTCTTGAGTTGGGGGTACCGGACAAGAAGGGCAAGAAAGAAAAACCCAACCTGGAGCTTGCCCGCTACTCGATAGACATGCTGGAGCTTCTGAAGCTCAAAACCAAGGGCAATCTGGAGGCGGAGGAGGAAAGATTCCTACAAGAGATGCTGCATCAGTTAAGATTGAGATACGTGGAGGCCGTCAAACAATCGAAGGATGCGAAATGAGTGCGGATCATGCCGGGGATATTAATACCTTGAAAAGATTCTTCCCCTTCGATCGTTTGAAGAAAGAAGAACTCGAGGCTCTTTATGAATCGGGCGAGATCAAGGAATATTCCGCGGACGAGATGATCCTCAACGAAGGAGACGTCGGAGACTACTTCTGCATCATCCTTTCGGGCTCGATCCGCATCTCTACGCTTATCCCTGAGGTAGGCGAGGAGTCGCTCTCGATCCTGTATCAGGGCGATTTCTTCGGTGAGATGGCGCTATTAGACGATGCGCCGCGTGCGGCGGCGGCCATCAGCCACACCGATGCAGAGCTTTTGATTATCCAGAAGAACGAATTTGACAAGTTAGTTGATCATAATAATCCGGCCGCCTACTGGATTCTGTGGGGGCTGGCAAAGAAGTTATCACAACGTTTACGTGAAACAGACCAGCGGCTCAAGGCCATACTGGCCCTGATCCGCCGATTCTAGGAGGCAGTTGTATGCAACAGGAAGAAAAGCCGACAGTCCAGCAGCCCAGAGAGGTGCGCTACGACTCCTCTGGCAAGAAGGTAATAACCTCGCCACGCGACAAGGAAACCGAAAGTGCAATCCTTGCCATCAACGACAAGCTGGATCAACTCTTGGGCATTCTCTCATCGACCCTTCCGACCAGACTCGGTGCGGAACTGCGTGAAGCCGTCGCAGGAAGTCCGGAGACCCAGCGTTTGATAGAGGTTGTATCCAAAGAGCTCCCCGACCGTATCAAGAAAGATTCGGACCAGATCGTATTCGAGAAGGCGGAGATGCTTTCGATGGTTATCTCAACAAGCATCCAGCATCTTAACGACGCGTTTAAATCATACCAGGAGTCCATCCTCAAAGCCATGGAAAGTCAGGCTCAAGCCCATGAGAAGACCGGCGAAGCGCTGATTAAGATTAATTCCTTGCTTGCGGAACTTCACGCAGCTATTGCCGGAGGAAGCATGAAGAAAACTCCTGCAGCCCCTGTGGAACCTCCATCTGAAAAACCAGCCCCTCAACCTCCCCTCTCAGCACCAACATACCCACCGCCCTCCTTTGGGAAGCCGGAAGAACCCGAAGAGGAGAAATCTGCACCACAAGGGCCTCCTGTTACCCCAGAACCAAAGGAAGAAGAAAAACCGGATCTTCCCGGATGGCTACAAGCAAAACGGGATGATTTAGACTCCTCTTCTGGACCCCAAACGCCAGACTCACCAAGCGGGGTAAGTTAACCAAGTGCGTATCTACACCCTTGGGACCGAAAACCGATCCGAACTGGAGATCGTAAAGATCCTTTCCAAGTATCAGATTCAGGTCTTGGCAGACATCCGCCATTCTACCGCCTCTCCACTCAAACATTTAAGGCGAGAAAACATCCAGAATATCTGCAAAAACGACAAGGTTGAGTACATATACCTGGGCAACGAACTGGGATCTGAACGAGAAACCGGAAGAGTGGATAACCTGGACCCAGCGCTCTACGAACGAGGGACCGCCCTCCTTAAAAGCCTGGCGCGTACCCGGGGGCTTTTGATACTGTGCTCCGAACGCACACCCGAAAGGTGCAACCGACGTTTGATTGCCGCCGAACTGGCAAAGGACGGTGCCGAGGTGTTCCATCTCCTGGAACTGGAGAAGTTCTGGACACCAACGATGAAGAAAGCCGGTGTTTACGGTAAACGTCCCTCAAAGCGAAAACGCTCCCGAGGTGATATGGGACGAAAAGACCACAGACGAGGCAGATCAAAATCTTCAAAACCCGGCAAAGAACGCCCACTACTCAAGAAGAAAACCTCCCGGTCCAAGATGGACAAAGCTCTCTAAGTCAGAGGAAATCTTAGGCTACATTTAAGCCGGTGAGCGCGAAGGAAGCAAAGGAGGATAACATGAAGAAGACTTGGGTAGCTTATTTACTTTGGTTCTTCTTAGGTCTCTTAGGAGTGCACCGGTTCTATCTTGGCCATATCGGAATGGGAATACTCTATCTTTTTGCAGGCAGTTTATTCGGAATAGGTTGGATTATAGACCTTTTTTTGATTCCTTCACGGGTTGAACAGACAAACGTTCAAGCACGAGTAGGAAGATTAGAGATTAAACCTTAAAAGAAAGCGGGGTGTGTTACGACTATTTATGTAAGGGGGTTTAATGCAGTAGTCCGAGATTCGAATATAATAGAAGTTGCGGGGCGATGGCGGTATTACTTTCGCACCCGTAGACACAGAACACATCACAGATAGCATAGTTACGCAAGTTGGACAGCCTTCAGAATAAATATAAACAGGATTGAAGAACTGGACGCAATCGGGGCCTTTTCGAGGGCTAAAAGATGAAGCGATTACTACTGGTTAATCCATGGATACACGACTTTGCCGCGTTCGATTTCTGGCTCAAGCCGCTGGGGCTTTTAAGGATAGCCGGTGCTTTAAGGGATGCGGGGGTAAAGGTATATCTTCTTGATCTACTTGATCGTAACCACCCCTGGCTTGAAAAGCGCACCAAGACCGACGAGTGGGGCAGGGGCAAGTTCTTTGCCGAGGAGATAGAAAAACCTTGGATACTTGAATACGTCCCCCGTAAGTTCAGAAGATATGGTCTGCCTTATTCGACACTTGTGCAAAGGCTCTCCGATCTCCCGGACGCAGATGCCATCCTCATAACCTCTGGTATGACCTACTGGTACACCGGGGTAGCCGAAACAATCCGGGTGCTGAGAAAACGTTATCCCGGTATTCCAGTGATCCTTGGCGGAATCTATGCTAGTCTTCTGCCTGAACACGCATGGAAGAACTCAGAGGCGGATGTAGTCCTTAAAGGGGGCCTTGCGGAGATCAAAGAGAGACTCGAGAAGCTCGTGGGTCTTCATCTGCCCGAAGAAACGCCCTTTCCCGCCTGGGACCTCTATTCAAAACTAGACTACGCGGTGATGAGTATATCAAGAGGATGTCCCTTCCGCTGCACCTACTGCGCCTCGCACCGGCTTGAATCACGCTATCTCCCCCGCAATCTGGAGGATATCACTGCGGAGTTAAAGTACCTTGCCGATCTCAAGATACGAAGAATTGCCTTTTACGACGACGCGATGCTGTTTCATCCGCAATTTGATGAGATAATGCGGCAGATAATCAAGATGGATGCCGGCTTGGAGCTCCATACACCCAACGGTCTGCACGTGAGCCAGATAACGCCCGAAAGAGCTGAACTTATGAAGCAAGCCGGTTTCCGTTCAATGTACCTGAGCCTTGAGACGGTTGACGAGGAACTACTGGCAAGTACCGGCGCTAAGCTCTCGCCTGATGCCTTCACGCAAGCGGTGAGGATTCTTAAGGATGCAGGTTTTAGTGACGAGCTTGGAGCCTACGTTTTATTCGGTCTGCCCGGACAATCGGAGGATAGCGTAAAAAGAACCCTCGATCTTGCGCTTTCGGAAGGAGTCAAGCCGCATCTAGCAGAGTTCTCGCCGGTGCCGGGCACCCTGGATTTTACAAGAAGCGAACTGGGCGATGACACAGATCCCCTGCTTTCCAACAACACGGCGTGGTGCAATCAGGAAAAGCTCAGGGATTCGTGGAGAAGATTAAAGGACTATCTTGAAATAATGTTTGATAAGTCGTCTTAAACGAAAAACCTAGACCTCTGCCGCCATCTTCACGAAACCTTCCCCATCCAGCCTTAACCGTTCGGTAATACGGAAGCCGAGCTTCTCGAATGCCCTTATTGCCCGCTTGTTTGCCGAAGCGGTAAAGAGATAGATCGTTTCCAGATCAAAACGCTCCACTGCATCTTGGAGGAACAATCGGGCCGCCTGGCTACCGTAGCCCTGTCCCCAGTAGGCGGGATCGAAAAGAACGATGGAAAGCTCTGCCTTCCGCTTCAGCCTGTCTATGTCAGTAAGACTCACCTCCCCAATCAGCTTACCTTCCAGGGTGTGGATCCACAACCGCCACTCTGCAGGCGAGCGCTCCTGCTCGGCAAACCGCAGCCTGACCTCCTCGAATGTGGGATTCGCAGGCCAGACGTCCGACCACCGTAACACCTCATCCTGAAACCGCTTGGCGTAAAACTCACGCAGGAATCTGGGATCGCGTGCGCGCAGCACGACCGACCTCCCTCTTATTGGAGTGAAGTTCACATCAGGCTTCATTAGATTAATTCTCTTCAATATCTCAGAAACGTCAAGGTCTTTGGGATCATCTGGATCGACCTGACAACCACAGCTTCTTTCTTGCGATAAAAACCATCCGTAAGGGTTATACCCTGACCACAAATATCTAGACTCAAAGACTTGACACCACCGGTGATTTGTATATACTAAGGCTGCCAGGAGGAGGCGTAATGCTTAAAGAGTATTGTCAAAGCTGTGGGCGAGTCATAAATAATCCGGGAGGATGGGGTACAGAAGCGGATGGTTCCTTAAATCATGATTTCTGCAGAAAGTGCTACGTAGATGGTTGGTTTACTGAGCCGAGACTCACACGTTGGCAGATAATCTCCAGGATAGTCCCTTTATGGATGAAAGAAAAGAACCTGACCTATCGTGAGGCGTTGATTGAAGCCAACTACTTCATCTCCGGCCTGCGACGCTGGCAAACTACAAAGATGTGGACTTGAACTCAGAGCGGATCGAGAGATAAGCTTGACATACCCCAGCATCTTCGCATAATAATCGCCGAGGCTCTAAGCAGATAAATCCTAACCAAAGGAGATAGCATGCAGATGCCTGAAGGAGCGATATGCCAGAGCTGCTTTATGCCGATGGGGAAACCGGAGGATTTCGGCACCGAGGCTAACGGCTCGGCGAGCAAGGAATACTGCACCCACTGCTACCAGAAGGGCCAGTTCACCAATCCTGAGATGAGCATGGAAGATATGGTTGCCTACCTTGCTCCCAACTGGGGAGAATGGACTCAAAGGCCTGATCTAACCGCTGAGCAGGCAAAGCCTGAGGTCCGCGGGATACTTTCAAACCTGAAGCGCTGGAAAGCGTAAAGGAGGATTGATGTCCAAGATAGTTCACATCGAGATCCCTGCCCCGGATCTTGAGAAGGCCAAGGAGTTCTACTCCAGGGTCTTCAGCTGGAAGGTTGAGGTGACACCTGAGATGGACTACGCTATGTGGTCTGCGGGTGAAGATGCGGTAGGCGGCGGATTCAGCAAATCCGCAAAGCCCGCCACCGACGGCGTTCTGCTTCACATCGGCGTGGACGACATCGAGACCAAGCTTAGAGAGATAGAGGCCGCAGGCGGCAAAACCCTAACTCCTAAAACCAAGATCTCGGATGAGTGGGGCTACTACGCCGAGTTCCTCGACGTCTTCGGCAACAAGCTCGGCCTGTGGTCTGAGAAATAGATTGAATGATCAAAGATAAGGGGTGCTGCTGGCACCCCTTATTGTTATTCTTGAAGATCTCTTATCTCGCCAGGATAGCC
>JAGMDF010000105.1 GCA_023128825.1 Caldifarciminota bacterium
GAGATGAAGCAAAAGATGGCCGAAGCCAGCGGGGTAGGCCTTGCCGCAACTCAGGTCGGGCTGGATATGTCTTTGTTTGTAGCCAAGTTGGGCGAGGAGGTGTATGCTTTTGTCAATCCTGAACTTACGCCGTTATCGGCTGAAACCGAGACCACTGAGGAAGGCTGTCTATCCATACCCGGGGTGTGGGTGGATGTCGAGCGCTACCTCAAGGTGCGCCTGCGCGCCCAGGATGTAAGGGGCAACCGTGTGGAGTTGGAGTTGGAGGATTTTCCTGCAAGGATAGTCCAGCATGAGGTAGATCATCTTAACGGGGTGTTAATCATAGACCGCATCCCGTCCGAAGAGCGGCGCAAGATAGCCGGACAGCTGGAAAAGATTCAACATCAAGCCTTATAACAGGATGGCGTGTTGATGCGCGCATTTCTGTTTCCAGGTCAGGGCTCGCAGTACGTAGGGATGGGTGCCGACATCTACGAGGCGCACGAATCCCTGAGGCCGCACTTTCACCTGGCAGACGAGGTAAGCGGACTTGAGGTTGCTAAAACGATGTTCGAGGGACCTGAAGAGATTCTGAAACAGACCCAGATCACCCAACCCGCTTTATACACGCACTCGATCGCGGTCTACAAGATTGTGTCAGAGGAAGGCTTTGATGCCGAGGTCTTTGCAGGCCACAGCCTTGGCGAGTTTTCGGCATTGGCGGCGGCAGGGGTCTTTTCTGTCGAGGACGGCCTTAAGTTGGTCTCCAAGCGGGGTGCGCTTATGGCTCAGGCCAAGGAAGGCACTATGGCCGCTATCATAGGGCTTGCCGACGATGCGGTTATCTCCATCTGTGACGGCATAGCCGACGTCTGGCCTGCCAACTTCAACTCTCCAGGCCAGGTGGTGATTTCTGGTTCTCCCGAAGGTATCGAAAGAGCCATGACAATTGCCAATGAGCAGGGAGCCAAAAGGGCGCTTCCCTTAGCAGTGTCTGGTGCGTTCCACACCCCGTTTATGGAGAAAGCGGCGGATGAGTTTCGCGCCTATCTCGATCAATTTGAGTTCCACAAGCCCAAGGGCACGGTGATCCCCAACGTGACCGGCGAGCCGACCGATGACCCTTCGAAGATCAAGGAGATGCTTGCCCGCCAGCTGACCTCGTCCGTGCTCTGGACCAAGACCATACGGACCTTGGTCTCGCTCGGTGTTACTGAGCTTTACGAACTCGGTTCGGGCAAGGTGCTGTGCGGTCTGGCCAGGCGGGGGCTTTCCGGAGTCACTTGCGCTTCGGTTGGTACGATTGACGAAATCAACGCATTAATTGGATGAGGGATGCTCTGTCCGCGATGTAAGATAGGGATGCGTGAGGAGAAGCGTTCGTTTCACAAGAAACGCAAGTGGATTTGCCCTCGTTGCGGCAGGGTGAAGATGCAGAAGGTGGGTTCAAAGGGTGAGGCGGGGTCGAGAAGAAAGGATAAGTCAATAGAATAGGGGCGGCTAAAAGCCGCCCTACAAACTCTTATCGGGGTCCCCAAAAGAATACGAGGTATTCTTTTGGGGTGTCAAAACTTGCGAATTACCGTTTTGGCAATCTCCTTTAAGGTGTCGAATACGCCGATGCCCTGGGTGGCGACCGACTCGAAGTAAAGCACCCTTTCAGGATTCAGGAGTCCCTCCATCTCCGCGACGGTCATGAGATTGGGCAGATCGCGTTTGTTGTACTGCATCACGTACGGCGTATCGGAAAGCCTGAGGTTGAAGGTTGCGAGGTTATCCCTTAGATTCTCGAGGCTATCGATGTTGTCCTCACGCCGCTCCCTCTGCGAGTCGGCAACGAAGATGATGCCGTCAGCACCCCTGAGTATGATCCGGCGCGATGCGTTGTAGAATACCTGTCCAGGAACCGTGTAGAGATGGAAGCGAGTCTGGAAGCCGCGTACTTTACCCAGATCTACAGGAAGGAAGTCGAAAAAGAGTGTCCTGTCCATCTCTGTAGCAAGGGTGATCATTTTTCCCTTGGTATTCTGATCGAGTTTTCCGTAGATCCATCGCAGGTTGGTGGTTTTACCGCCTAGCCCGGGACCGTAATATACGATCTTTACGTTGATCTCTCGGGTTGCGTAGTTTATAAGAGCCATCTGGTGTTAGCCAAAAAGTCGGTCGAGTTCGTCTTCGATGTCCTTTGAGATGTCCTCGATTCTTGGTTCCTCCTCCGGCACAGCCTGTTCTTGGCCGCCGAAGATGTCCTCAAGTATCTTTGAAAGGGTCTCTGCGGCGTGTTTGACCCGCACGCGGACAAGACCCAAAGTGGTGCGTTGATCGAAGATTACGGCGATGATGATATTCCGTACAAGAGCCTGGAAGTAGAGATGATCGCGTTCGCCCTGGTGGTAAAGCGTTCGGAATTGAGCCTCTCCGATAAGCTCTGCCAGTTGGGACGTGGCTGCAAAATCGGCTGCGGCAAGTGTCGCAAAAGGCTCGAGATCGATCTTTTCCGTTTCGCCAGAACACGTAATGAGGTTCCCGTCGCGATCTACCAAAAGAACCGCCTTGGCGTCCGACTGCTGCAGGAGCTTCTCGATGTTCTCCTTGATCGCCTGGAATCCAGACTCAAACAGCTTGATGCGATCAATCAACATGTTTAGGCGCTGGTTGCCTGCTCTTTTCGCAACAGAGCTTCCCACCGGCGATTGACCTCGGCCTGGAACTCCTCAACCAGATGTTCGTTGCCAGACTTGAACAGGTGGCGGAAGCGCGCCTGTAGCTTTAGAAAATCAACCAAGGGCTTAGGCTCACGCGGCTTCATGTTGATTTTGTAGGAGTCGTCCTGCCACTCGTAAAGAGGCCAGAAGAGGGTTTCTACAGCAAGCTTGGAGATGTTCACGGTCTGATCTGACGGATAACCCCAACCGGGAACGCACGGCGAGAGCACGTTGATGAACGAAGGACCGTCCGCAGCCAACGCCTTCTCTACTTTTCTAATAAGATCCATGTAGTAACCGGGTGTGGCCTGTGCAGCGTAGGCAGGATCGTGGGCGATGACGATCTCGGTCAGGTCCTTTCGCCACTGCGCCTTGCCCGGTATCTTGGTCCCGGCAGGGGAGGTGGTGGTGTGCGCGCAGTAGGGTGTGGCGGATGAGCGCTGATAGCCTGTGTTCATGTAGGCCTCGTTGTCGTAGCACACGTAGAGCATCTTGTGGCGGCGCTCTATGGCGCCTGACAGCGCCTGCAGACCGATGTCGTAGGTCCCTCCGTCGCCTCCGAAGGCTATGAACTGGATGTCGTCCTTTATCTTGCCCTTGCGCTTTAGGACCTTGTATGCTGCCTCAACGCCTGAGACGGTTGACGCCGAATTCTCGAAAGCGTTGTGAACCAGATTGACGTTCCAGGCGGTGTAGGGGAAGATGGTGGTGACTACCTCCATGCATCCGGTGGCGATGCCTGCAACCGTAGGTTTATCGCCTGCAGCCAGCAGTACCTGGCGGATAGTGGCTGAAGCCGCGCAGCCCGCACATGCCCGATGACCGCCTACCAATCCTTCCTTGCGTTTTGATAGTTCTTTAAGTGTTGCCATCTTATTCCTCCCCGCGAACGCCGAGATAGGTTATTAACTTTTCAATCTTTCCAGCCTTGGCTACCTGCTCGATATCATCGTAGACCCTTGCGATGTCGGTTAACTTTATGTTTCGTCCGCCCAGACCGTAGACGTAGTCGGTGATCAGGGGTTTTTCCTCAGAATCGTAAAGCATGCCCCGGGTCTCAAGGAACACAGGGCCGCCGAAATCGGCCATGGTATCTGAGCGATCCATAACCGCCACCGCCTTGAACTTGGTCAATGCCTTTTTTATCTGCTCTACAGGGAGGGGACGCCACATCCTCATGCGCACTAGGCCAACCTTGCGGCCTTGATCGCGCAGGTCATCCACCACCTCCTTGGCGGTATCGGCGGTGGAGCCGGCGGCAAAGATCGCAACATCGGCATCCTCTGTCTTGTACTCTTCCAAAGCAGGGTAGTAGCGCCCGGAAAGCTCGGCGTAATCCTTTGCAGCTTTGTCATAGGCGTCAAGCACCTTGCTGAAGTCGTCAATCTGGGCTCGTTTGTGCTCGAAGAAGTAGTCCTGCAGGTCTAAGGGGCCGTAGGTCTTTGGATTTTCCAGGTCAAGTGCTGAGAACCGCGGCCTGTATTCACCGATGAAGTTCTGGACATCGGAATCCTCCAGCACCTCCAGGCGTTCCATCGCATGGGATAGGATGAACGCGTCGGTGGAGACGATAGCCGGAACCGCTGTTGCCTCAGCGGTCTTTAAAGCGATGATCAAGGAATCGTAGGCCTCCTGGGAGTTGGCGCAGTAAAGGTGCATCCAGCCCGCTTCTCTAGATCCCATGGTATCGGAGTGATCGCAGTGGATGTTGATAGGAGCGGAAAGCGAGCGGTTCACGAGCGCGATTACGATGGGAAGCCGGTTGCCGGCTGCGATATAAAGGATCTCGTGCATGAGTGCTAACCCCTGGGAAGAGGTCGAAGTCATAACCCTGCCGCCTGCAATCGAGGCACCCACGCACGCCGAGAGCGCCGAATGCTCGCTCTCAACCGCTACGAACTCGGTGTCCACCTCGCCGTCGGCCACGTAGTTTGAGAAGATCTGCACCACCTCGGTAGCCGGGGTAATCGGATAGGCGGCTACAACGTCGGGGTTGATCTGCTTCATGGCGTAGGCCATTGCCTCGTTTCCGGTCTTGGCTACAGTTTTCATTTCTCCTCCCTGATCATCTCGATAGCTGAGGCCTTTGGAGGGCAGATAGACGCGCATATGCCGCAGCCCTTGCAGTAGTTGTAGTCAATACCCGTGATCTTCTCATTTTCCACCTTTATTGCCGAGTCAGGACAGCTTATCCAGCAGAAAAGGCAGTGGATGCACTTCTCGGAGTCCCATACGGGACGCATGCTGCGCCAGTCTCCGGTTTTGAACCGCAGGGAGGTTGAAGGCTCGTCTATTAGACAGCCTGCTGGGAGTTCCTTCCATGTCATCAGCTTGTCGAACTTCATGCTCATGCGACCTCCACCTCGTCGTAGGCCTTTTTGATGGCCTTCACATTTCCTTCTATGATCTCTTTGCGACCGCGGAACTTCTCAGAGAGTTTGGCCTCAATAGAGGCGAGCGCTGAGTCCCACTCCAGCGCTCCGGTTACCTTAACCATCGCGCCCAGCATAACCGTGTTAGGGACGTTGCGCTTGAGTATCTCGACCGCGATCTTGGTGGCATCCACAACGGCGACCTTTGCGTCTGTAACGCCCAGCTTCTTCTTTATAACCTCTGCTTTCTCCTGGGTGTTGACCAGAATAGCACCGCCTTTCTTGAGGCCTTCGGTTACGTTTATGGACTCCAAAAGGCTTGCGTCAAGCACCACAACGACGTCCGGATCGGTTACCTGAGTGTGAATACGAATCGGTCCGTCTGAGAGGCGGTTATACGCCTTAACCGGCGCACCGGTGCGCTCAGGGCCGTATTCGGGGAATGCTTGAATGTATTTGCCGGTTTCCATGGCCGCTTCGCCGAACAGGAGCGCTGCGGTCTTTGCGCCCTGCCCACCGCGACCGTGCCAGCGGACTTCAAAGTATTGTTGCATGCGACCTCCGAACAAGATTGTAATAAAATTCTACGCTAACCGTTGCCATTGTCAAGCAAATAAAGTTCGTGCGTCAGTACATCGTTACTAGGGTGGGAAGAGGGGGGAGGCTGTGATGGACATACAGTTGTCAGGTTGGAGGTCGTGGAGTGCCACGATGGATCCGCCGCAAAGTTTCTTTCGAGACACTCGGCATTCCTTTGGGTGCACTAAGCGAAACCTCCTGAACGGATGATGGCCAGGAGATCCACGGTGAACGCTACCGCCCAGTGAAGGAACACGCAGGGCAAGAAACTCCGTGATCGTAGTGCAAGCCATCCCAGGGCTATCGCCGCAATGAAAGATCCATACGCCTCAAGTTCAGGCTTGCCTATGTGAAGCAACGCGAAGGGGATGGCGGTGGCAAGGATGGCCCAGTTACCTATCTTTTCCTCAAGTCCGAACAAAAGAAAACCGCGATTGAGAAACTCCCAGCCGAACATGTGCAGAAGGTGGATGCCTTCCCAGATGATAAATATCCTCAGGCTTGTCCGGGCAAGCCGGAAAAGGGGGTATGTTTTGGCAAACGAGGGTTGGAAGACCGCGAAGCATACGAAGGGAAACATGATAGCAAGGAAGATCAGAGCATCACGCCAGCCCACACCTCGCCCCAGCCTGAAGCCGAAGTCGCGGAAACGGTGCTGCGGGAAGGTCTCCTTTATCTTGGGCCAGGCGATGGAGATTAGTCGAAGTATTAGGATTATTACAATGGGCAGCAGCAGGAACCATAACCCGTCCACGGCCATCTTTTCCGGCAAACGGAACTGGTGCTCGAACAGGTTAAGCCGGAAAAGCTTGCGGTGATAACGGGGGAAGATCAAAACAAAGCTGTAGACGGCGCATACCACCAATGGGCCGGCAGGCCTGAGAAGTTTCTTGAGCTCTTTCCAATAATAGGGAAGAAACCTCTTAGACGTGGTGGAATTCAAAGTGCCTTTCTCCACAGGATCAACCTGGGTCCTTACTAATGCCTTAGAAGAAGCGGAAGCTGATCTTGCTTGAGATCTCGGCGGAGAGGCCTTTCACCTGCGTGGAGTGGTTTAAGACCAAGGTGTTCGAGATCACGAGGTGGTCTACTATCAGGTATTCGAACCGTCCGATCAACTGGTTGTGCAGGGCAAAGCGGTAGTCTTCTGTTTCTTCCGGTCTTGTACGGTCAACATTCAGCTGGTAGGTTCCGACGATATCGACCACTGAGCTTACCTCGTAAAGAACTGAAAGCAGCAGGCTTGCGTGTATTTCCTTACCGAACTTCTCGCCGGTGAAGGGTAAGCGCAGGTTTGACTTTTCAATGAGCTGGCTGCGAAAACCAAGGGGATGGGCAAAGTCAAAAGCCAGACTGGCGAACGCGGCGCGGCCGTCAGCTTTGTATGCGGGAAGCAGATCGTAGCCTACCCCTAGGTTTACTTCATATCCGTAATAACGCGGGGAGATGTATTCTTCAAGCACATCCGTGATGATCAGGGAGCCTGCGCTGCCCAACTCCCCGTTATGCAGGAGATTGGACTTGTTAAGAATGCTTTCAAGTGATTTGTAGTACTCTCGTTCCCAATAGTAGTGCCTCTCTTTGTATGTTCGTTTGGCTTCCGGTGCCAACTTTCTTGCGAAACTCATTAATGTTCCCAGGGGCAGGCTATCGAGTAGCACGCCTTGAGCCAGCATCCCTTCTTCGATTCGCAGAGCACGGACGAGCGGGGTGGCGCTGACGAATCGGCCGTAACCCAAACCGATGATGGCTTGCGTCGCAGGATAATCGTAGGTGGTCAGCACATCGCCTTCCAGTTTGGCGAAAGCCAGGAAGTCCTTGCCGGATATGAAATACCTGTTGTATTTCGCCCCCCACCGACTCTGGTAACTGATCTGTCGAGTGCTGTCTGTAGCCGATGTATCACTATCTAAAGTATCCTGCTCAAAGTTAACGCTCAGGTTGCCGAAGAGGTTGACGTTGTAACTCGAAGGCAGGGTTGCCTGAAACCTCTCGAAGTTAAGGGAAACATTCCCAAAGTTAGAAACAACATCACCTCCAGTCATACCGAGATGGTAGTTAAATCCAGTGGAGATGACCTGAGCACTGCTCTGGTCCACATCGTACTCGGTTAGTTTCAGAGCGAGCAATAGGCAGGGAAGCAACACTAGAACAACCGTTATTCTTTTCATGCATCCTCCTTGGTGGGTGAAGGATTATACGAATGAGGTAATCGCTGTCAAATAACCTGTAAGGTTCAGCCTGTCCGATACCTAATCGCTTGACTCTTATCAACTTAGGGGTAAACTTTATTGTATGTTGAGCCTTATTTGTCTCGTGGCCGCACCGTTAGAGATTCAGCTATCTCGAGAGACGCTGCATCAGGGAGAGATTTGTTACCTTTCGGTGCAAACATCCGAGCAGGGGCTGCTTTCCCTTGAGTACCGCGGTGAGCCCTATCCTCTGATTCCGTGGGACGATGGCTTTGTATCGCTTATCGGTACGTCCTACAAGACATCGCCTGGACGTAAATCAATCCGAATCACCTTTTCTCAAGGATGGAACACTGAGATTCTTGACACGGCGATCCGTGTAGTCCCTTCCGAGTTTCGCAAGTCGGTTATTACCTTGCCTCGCTCTAAGCAGGGTACAATAGATACCACCAGGCAGCGCCGCAAAGCCGAGGAGTACGAGGCGGTAGTCGAAGCGATCAACGCACCGTCTGGGGAATACTACTCAATTTTTCCTGAGATATTTCCTTGTCCTAAAAAGATATCTGGCACATATGGTGACGAGCGCTGGATAGGAGGCCACAAGGCCTGGCACCATGCAGGTCTTGATTTTGCAGTGCCCAGCGGAACCCCGATCCTTGCACCCTGCCCGGGCAAGGTTGTGATGGCGCGGGACACCTTTATTCGTCAAGGGACTTTTGTTATCCTTGATCACGGAGCCGGATTAAAGACACTTTACTATCACATGATCGAGAGGAACGTTGAGGAAGGAGAGGTTGTTCAGACCGGTGACACGTTGGGATTCGTTGGTTCAACAGGGCTTGCAACCGGGCCTCACCTGCACATGGGCATCTACATCAACGGGATTGCGGTGGATCCTCTCTTTTGGCTTGAACGAAAGGAGCCTTTTTGAAGAAAAGCAAACGCCTGTGGTCGATTCTCGCGGTAGTTATCGTAGGTGCAGCACTGGGCGTAACAGGTATAGTGCTCGCCTCAACCGGTGTGGTCGGAAGGGTGCAGGATGCCTCCGTGTCCGTGACCGATACCTTACCCCCTCCCCGTACCGTAACCATCGCGGCGGTTGGCGACATCATGATGGGAACCGACTATCCTACACCAAGGCTTCCCCCACAGGACGGTGCACTCCTTTTCGCAGACGCCGCCCCAATCCTGCGGGCGGCAGACATAGCCTTCGGCAACCTTGAGGGTCCGATTACCAGATCCAAAGGATGCACCAAGAAGATGGGGTCTGGCCGCAGCTTTGCGTTCCGCTGTCCACCAAGGCTAGCCAGGAACCTGGCGACCGCAGGCTTCGATGTGATGAGCCTTGCCAATAACCACGCACGGGACTTCGGCTATGCAGGCATGGCCGAGACCAGGCGGATCCTCGACAGCCTTGGCATTCGGTACTCAAGCAAGCAAGGCGAGGTTGCGGAGTTCATGATAGACAGCCTTAAGATAGGACTTATTGCCTTCTCCACAGGTTCACCACCCCGTTCCATCCTCAATATCGAGATGTGCCGCAAGGAGGTCGAGGAGTTGGCACGTCGGTTCGACATCCTCATCGTAAGCTTCCACGGGGGCAGTGAAGGAACAAAGGCACTCCATACCAGGGATGCTTTCGAAAATCTTTACGGCGAGCCGCGCGGCAACGTTATCGAGTTCGCGCATACCATGATTGACGCAGGAGCCGACCTCGTGATCGGTCACGGGCCGCACGTGCCGCGCGGGATGGAGGTCTATGAGGGCAAGCTGATCGCCTACAGCCTTGGAAACTTCTGTACCTATCGTTGCATGCAGCTTACCGGAGAACTTGGCTACGCTCCTCTTCTTGTTGTCGAGGTGGATTCTATCGGCAACTTCCTGCGCGGTGAGATTCACTCGTTCCGCCAGTTCCCTCCGGGCGGGCCGACAAAGGATACCACCGAAGCGGTTTTCAATCTAATGTGGTCGCTTTCAGTCACTGACTTTGAAACTTCAGCCCCCTCTTTTTCCGAAAACCTCTCGTTCTACCCTCCTGCAGACTCAGATCTTTCAGTCGAAGAGATCGAGGCCGTGCGTGATTCACTTGATGCCTTGAGCATAGTTGAACCGGATACAGCAACCCCTGAGGTTACGGAAAGCGTGGATTCCTTCCTTACAGTCATCCAGGAGGAACAAGATACCTCAGATGTATCTGATGAGGATTTACCCCATACTACTTCATCAGCGCAAGTCCCCAGTACCCCGGAAGATGCGGACTCGGTTGCGGTCCCGGAACCTGATTCAGCTAATCGGTTTGAGGGTGAGTAACTTTTAGTTTGGTGATCTCCCAAGATTCTATCCTTGTGGTAGGGGGAGGATTGGCCGGGGCGTCCGCCGCACTTGAGGCGGCAAAACGCAGAACCCGAGTAAAATTATATGAAATGCGGCCGCATAAAAATACTCCGGCACACACTACAGACAAACTCGCCGAGCTGATCTGCTCCAACTCCTTAGGGTCGATGCGTATCACTCGCGCACAAGGATTACTCAAAGAAGAACTTAAATTCCTCGACTGCGAGCTTCTCGCGATCGCAGAGGAATGTGCCGTCCCGGCAGGGACGGCTCTTACAGTTGATCGTCAATGCTTCGCCTCAAAGGTAACTCAGAGGATAAAGGAGCACCCGCTGATCGATGTAATCCGAGAGGAGGTTGAGGAGATACCGGAAGGGTTAACGATTCTTGCCAGCGGCCCCTTGACCTCCGATGCTCTTGCCGCTTCACTGAAGGAATTCTGCGGTGAGGATTTCCTTTATTTCTACGACGCGATAGCCCCGATAGTGAGCCGGGAATCCCTTGACAGCACCAAACTGGTTCAAGCCTCCCGTTACGATGCAGGCGAGGCCGGGTTCCTCAACGCATTCATGGACAAGGAAGGGTATCTGGATTTTTACAACGCACTTATCGCGGCCCAGCAGCATCCGCTCCACGATTTTGAAGACAGTTCCTTCTTTGAAGGTTGCCTGCCTATAGAGGAGATCGCGAGAAGGGGGGAGAGGTCTCTGGCGTTTGGACCTCTTCGTCCGACCGGTTTCAGGGATGCAGAAAGGCGTCGTCCATACGCAGTCGTCCAGTTGCGCCCTGAGAATAAAGCACACACCACCTACAACCTGGTGGGTTTCCAGACCAATCTCAGAAACTCCGAACAGGAGCGGGTGTTTCGTTTGATCCCCGGGCTTGAGCGGGCCTGCTTCCTGCGCTACGGACGCATGCACCGCAACACATATATCGAAGCCCCCAAGCTAATCGAATCCACCTTGCAGTTTCGCAAACGCCCCGATCTTTTTATCTGCGGCCAGCTTTCCGGCGCTGAGGGTTATCTCTCGGCAATCGCCACCGGGCTTGTGGCAGGCTTGAACGCATCACGGTTGCTTAAAGAAAGGTCTCCCCTCGAATTTCCTTGCCAGACCATGCTTGGTGCGCTGCTCGCCCGTCTGGCAGGCAAGGGTGAATACGCTTCCATTGCCGATCGCTTTACCCCGATAAAGCCTATCTTTGCCCTGCTTCCTTTACTCTCGCCTGAACCCAAAGGCAAAGAGGTCCGCCGCAGGGTCTACGCCGAGCGCAGCCTGGAGGCTTTGAGGGGTTTTCCAAAAAGCCTCGACTGATTTCTATCTCTTTAGTTCGCAGATTATCTCTTCTACCTTGAGTTCAGTGAACGGAGCCTCGGTGGTTTCTTTGAACTCCGTTTCTATCTTTTTTGAAAAGCCTTCAAGTTCCTGCGCGTGCGAACGACTTGCTATTGAGCAGCCTCCTCGCCGCGAGAATTTCAATAAAGATTCGTAAGGCTTGTCAGAGGTATAACGCTCAAGGGTGTAGCGTGCAACGAAGGCACCGCATTCGGAACAGCGAACATACACCCTGACAGGGCAGCCCGGTTCGACACGTACCAGATTCTCGGTTTTCCTTGACCTGCATTGAGGGCAGGTTTCTATCTTGACGGCAAAAGACATACGATCTCCTTTTAGATTATGCCTAGGCGAGGCCAGATAACCAAACCAAACATTAAGATGACTCCTATTGCGATTACGGCCACGATTATGCCGGTGCGGAACATGTGCTTGACCTTTAGGAGTCCTGAGCCGAACGCGATGGCGTTTGGCGGCGTGGAAACTGGCAGAAGCATTGAGGCTGACGCGGCAAGTGCCACACCGACAACAAGGCTGTTGCTTCCACCTGCGAACCCCATGGTCAGTGGAACGATGAGGGCAGCAGAAGAGGTATTCGATATAAAGTTGGTGAGAACCACGGTGAGCAGGATGAAACCAACAAACAGGGCCACAGGTGGCAGCCCCTCCATACCCAGAGACGTAACCAACCACTTGTCCAATCCTGATACTGCCACCGCTTTTCCAAGCGCGAGGCCGCCACCCATAAGTATCAAAACGTCCCAGCCCAGTGAACGGAAATCCTTGCGTCTCAACAGTCCCAGTGAGAAGAAAATAAGGGCGGGCAGAAGTGCCACTATGGCGTCCGGGATCCGGTGAAACCTTCCCGTAAGCCAGCCTAGAACCGTCACCAGCAGGGTTGTCAAAACCACCCACTCCTTCCATCCCAGCTTCTTGGCCTTGTGAAGGGAGAAGGAAAGCGCCTTGGTTTTTGGACGAAAGAGGATCAGGATGAGTATCCAGGCGAGCACAAGCAGGATCAGCGTCGCGGGTAAAGCAATCCCCATCCACTCCAGGAAATTTATCTGTACACCTGCGTCACGCAGGGCGGCGATGGCGATGGCGTTGGGTGGTGTCCCTATGGGGGTAGCCATTCCTCCCAGGTTGGCGGAGAAAGGAATACACAAAAGAAGCCCGATCCGCATGGGGTCTTTTTCATCTATGGAACGTATGAGTGGAAGCGCGACCGCGATCATTAAAGCGGTTGCCGCTGTATTGGACATCCACATGGATAGGAGTGCGGTGACCCCCATGAAACCCGCGAGGATGGCTGCTGGTTTTTTGCCTACCTTCCTTAAGATTGCGGATGCCAGAACCGAATCCAGGCCGTAGCTCTCAAGGCCTCTGGCCAGAACGAATCCACCCAGGAACAGAAGAATCACGGGTGAGAAGAACGGCGCGAGGAAGATCTTGTAGTCTGCGACGGGAAGATGTTGAGCTACGAAGATTGAAAGCAGTGCTGCGATTACCAGGGAGGCGATGTATAAGGGTATAGCTTCGGATACCCAGAGGATCAAAGCCAGAACAAATACCGCAAGCGTGTGCCGCGCGGCTGTATCCATCCCCGGAATCGGGGCAAAGCATATTCCTGCAAATGCCGCGGCCGAAAGCGTGACAAAGAAGATTCGCCAGCCGAGCTTCAACTACCCTCCGGTTATTATCCGGGAGATGTCGTTGTAGAAAACAAGTATCACAAGCGCTGCGATGAGAGCCACGCCTATGTAGGTGGCCACCGTCCACACCATCTTTCCCAATCGGCGCCCGCTTATCTTCTCAATCGTGAACATAAGAATCCGACCACCGTCAAACAGAGGGATAGGAAGCAGGTTGAGTATGGCAAGACTTATGGAGAGAAAGGCAAGAAAGCTTAAGAGGGCGTCGAATCCCAGGCTTAGGCTTTGAGCGATAAGCTGGTATATCCCTACTGGCCCGGCCAGGTTTTTGACTGACTCCTTACCTGTGAAAAGTCTGCCTACCGTGACCAGAATACGTGCGGTGACTTCTCCGGTGCGCACAAGCGGCAGCCAGATGGCCTCCTTAAATGTCAACGCTCGTGAAGGTAGAGCAGCCACAACTCCAACTTTAGGTGAACCGGTGGTGTCCATCACTTCGGGTACAATACCTGCCCTAAGGGTATCCGATTTGTGGATCCATGTAAATTCAATCGCCTCTCCGCTATCCGCGGCACTGACTGCTCTGACCAGTTCATGCCAATACCGGACGGGTTTTCCGTCGATCGCTATTATCCTGTCCCCTGGTTTAATCCCTGCGCGGTCAGCCGGACCCTTAAGAAGCACACGTGCCACCACCGCATCAACCAGATAATCTACCTCGGATCGATCGGATGGCGGAAGCAAAAGATCGTGCCGGCCGTCCGAACGAACAACGGTCACCTTTAAGGTATCTGGGTTGGGAATGAAATCTATGAAACCGTAGAAATCCCTCACCTTTTTACCGTCCACAGTCACAACCCTGTCTCCTGCCTGAAATCCGGCCTGCGTCAAGGAGGAGCCTTCTGGTAATTCAAGAACAGCAGGTGGTGTCTCGATCCCATAGACTATTCCGATGAAGAAGTAGACAATCACGGCAAGCAGTAAGTTGGCCACTATCCCTGCGGCGGTTGTTGCGGTCTTGCGGCCGAATGGAAAGGAAAAGAACCCTTCAGGGTCGTCGAAATCCTCACCCTTAAACTTGACGTAACCCCCAAGAGGCAATACCGAGAGCTGGTAGGTGGTTTCGCCTATCTTCCATTTAACGATCGCCGGCCCGAAGCCTATAGAGAAGCGCTCCACTGGGATCTTTGCAAGCTTGCCCACAATAAGGTGGGCGAATTCGTGGAAACCTATGAGCAGGATCAGTACGGCGACGAATATAAGTATGTCAAAAACGATTTGCATCAATCTCCTTTTCTACGAACTGTTTTGCCAAACGCTCGGCCTCCCGTATCTGTGATATCGACGGTTCCTTGATATGCCGGTGGCTCTTCATCGCTTTCCGGATCAACTCAGGAATATCCTCGAAGCGTATCTTGTCTTTAAGGAACTGCTCGACCGCTTCTTCATCCGCCGCCTGCAGCACAGCCGGAGCCGTTCCGCCTTTCTTGAGGACTTCATAAGCAAACCCAAGGCATGGGAAACGTCCAAGATCCGGTTTCTCGAACTCAAGTGACACTACCTCGGCCAGATCGAGCTGGGATACAATTCTGGGGCCGCGTTCAGGATAAAGCAAAGCGTACTCGATAGGCAGCCGCATGTCGGGCACGGAGAGTTGGGCAAGCACCGAGCCGTCGGTAAACTCAACCAGCGAGTGAACAATCGATTGCGGATGCACCAGAACCTCGATCCTTTCAGGTTCCACCCCGAAAAGGAAGTGCGCCTCGATTACCTCGAACCCCTTGTTCATGAGCGTTGCCGAATCTACCGTTATCCGCTCGCCCATCTCCCATGTGGGGTGAGCAAGCACCTCTTCAGGTGCAGCCCCGGTATAATCCTTTTCGCGGAACGGCCCGCCAGATGCGGTAAGTATCAGCCTCCTAATCGTTGACGGGTCCCTTCCGTCCAGACACTGATGCAGGGCGTTGTGTTCTGAATCTATGGGCAGGAGTTCCCCATTACCTTCCTGTAATGCTTGTTGGATAAACTTCCCAAAGCTTACCAGAATCTCCTTTGTGGCCAGTGCCACCCTCTTACCCGCTCTCAATGCGGCAAGCACCGCATCCAGGGCCGCAGTGCCTGTCATGGCTACAACAAGGATGTCAACTTCGGGATTGGACGCGAGGTTAACAAGCGGTTCACTACCGCAGGCAATCTCGGTATCTGCACTGCCGGAAAGCTGGATGCACCTCTCCTCGTTCAACACTACAGCTTGTCTCGGCGATAACTCAGCTATCTGGGAGCGGAGCAGTTCTATGTTCTGGTTGGCTGCCAACCCGATTATCTTCAGGCGATCTCTTAATGAACCGATTACCTCGACGCTGAGTCGTCCGATTGTTCCGGTCGATCCCAGTATGACTACGTTTTCCACCGCTTGCACGTCAGGGGCAGGTACCTGCAGTCAGCAGGTTCTCTGCCAGTTCAAGGTCTTGCGGGAAGGTGATCTTGATGTTCTCCTCCCTGCCTGGAAGTATATGGATTTTTTCTCCAAGTCGCTCCACGTAGCTTGCCTCGTCGGTGCCTATAAATCCTTCGGCTTCAGCTTTTGCTAAAGCCTCCATCAAGATCGGCAAGCCGAAGAACTGCGGCGTCTGGGCCCGGTACAGACAATCTCTGGGAACGGTTTCGAGGATCACGTCGCCATCAACGCACTTGATCGTGTCCGTAACAGGTATTGCATAGATCGCAGAGCCCTTTGTCTCCACCACTTTGAATCCTTGGGTTATCTCCTGGGCACGAACAAAGGGTCGGGCGGCGTCGTGGACAGCTACGAAGCCTTCCTTGGGCAGGGCCTTTAAGCCTGCACGCAGGGAGTCAATGCGCTCTGTTCCGCCCGGCACAACCGCTTCAATCTTTTCGATACAGCGTTCCCTTATCTCGTGTTCGAAGAACTTGACACTATCCTCATCGGTGATCATCACGATGAGGTCAACGGCAGGCGACTGTTCAAAGGCGAGGATGCTCCACAGTGCCAAAGGATGCCCGCCAAGCATCACCTTTTGCTTCGGGGAACCGAATCGCCCGCCGCGTCCTGCGGCCAATATGAGACCGAACCTCATTTTATGCTCCTTTTGCCCTGCGGGGCAAAAGATCGCAGGGAGAAATAGCTCTCAGCAACATCATCAGTAATCCTTCGAGAAGGAAGCAGGAAGGGACTTTTTGTTGAAATCATCATAACAGTCATCTTTTACGTCTTCGATGAAACTCGACTTAGAACGTTCTTTTTTGGATCCGGCATCCTGAACGCAGGCACGAAATCAATCAACTCGCAGCGCGTGCACTCAAGGCATCTTATACAGGCGGTGCTCTGGGGGTTCTCATACGGCCTGATACCCATCGGACAAACCCTGTAGCACATATCGCACTGGTTGCAGTTTGCCTTATCAACGCGCAGCTGCATGAAGCTCACATGATTGCCGAGCGAGAAGATAGCTCCCAAAGCACAGATCCTGCAGAACGGCCTCTTGGTAAAAACGGAAAGGGTAAGGGTTAGGGCCAGGATGGCGAGCTTCATGGTAAAGAGCCATCCCAGAAGCCGCGGCAGCTGGGGATCCAGGAGCACCTGAGGTATCCCGGCTCCAAGTATGCCCGCCGGACACAACTTGCAGAACCACGTCTCACCGGTAAGAAAGACAACCAACCCGGCTATGATCACTAGAGAAGCGAACTTGAGATAGTGGGTCCAGTAAGGAAGCTTGAGCTTGAAGGTGCGTATCTTGTACAAAAGGTCCTGCAGGAATCCGAACGGACAGAGCCACCCGCAGGGCAAACGTCCTACCAGGGTCGAGATCGCAAGCATGGAGCCAGCGGCAAACCAGGGAACCTGTTTCATCGCGATGGCGTGCTGAATCGATCCAATTGGACAGGCGCCGGTCGCAGCAGGGCACGAGTAGCAGTTTAGACCGGGCACGCACACGCTCTTGGTGGTGGTTTCAACCACGTTGTTGGAGGCGGCGATTATCTTTGTCATGAAAGGCGAGGGCATCTTGCCCAGCCTCTCCAAAATCCTGCCCCAGAACCCGGCCAGGTTGGCGTTCATCGCCAGCGCGGAGAATATCTGAACGATAATCCTTCTCATCACCCGATACCTATGCAGGATAAACACAATATCACGGCGTTGCGCAGTATCTCAGGCAGATCATCCATCTTGACACCAATGACACAGGTCGCTATCATTAAAGCAAGTAGCGGCAGCCACAACCAACGCAGTACTCTTCGCATTGCGAAGCTTACAGAAAACAGGGCCGGTTGTCAAGAAAAGGTATAAAGACCCCTTGACAGGGGTTCATTTCCTTCTTATAGTATTCAAGTAAACTAAAAGTTAAACCCTTCAACATGAAGGAGGAGGATATGAAGACTATAGGATATCTGGAAGGCACCGATCCCGATCTTTTATCCAAACTGGTTTTAGAAGGTCACGGCACCCTTCCCTTGGGTAACGGCTGGGACGGCCACGGTAAATACATAAATCATCTGACCAAGGAAGATGACGTGGACGCAGTTGTCGGATATCTGCACAAGATCTTCCCGCCCGAGGGTTCGGCTGAAGGTCCTCGCGACGTGCTCTTCGCATGCAGGACTCACAAGATTCCGGTGTATCTGATCGTTCCCAAGGAAAAACACGAGTCGGCCAGATCGTACCTCAGGCAGATGGCTGAAGGGGTTACCCTGGTCGACCCTTCGGAGGTCTACGAGGCTATAACGAAATAGAATGCTCCTTTTATCCCTTCGGGATAAAAGATCGTGGGAAAATAATGAAGGTCAGCCCTTACATTCAATCTTTCCCCTTGACGAGGGAGAATTGAAAAGAGGATGAGTTAAAGGTCGGCTTAGACTATAGCTGAGTCATCAAAACGGGATTTCAGCTTTGTTTTGCGCGCCTAGGCGATTTCCTCAAGAGAAGCTTGCGCCGATTGGCGTAAACTGCACCCCACACCGACCACATAGCAACATTCACAAACACCCTGGAGAGGTAATAAATAATCTGCCGGGAGCGTAGCTTCCAAAACAGATCCCCTCCACGCTCGATCGCCAGCCAGTCAAATAATAACCTCATAAGAAACCAGAAAATCTCCACCGGCATGACCAGAATAACACATACCAGTGCGATCCTCAGGATGTTGTACTTTGTTAAGGTGATGCTTTCCCCAAACGCCTGGAGGATATCTTTTCTTTCAACCGCCATTGCAAAAGGCATGATTATGAGCCAGATACTTACCCAGAAGGTAAGGCCTTCGAGTATCCGGTCAAAATTAATGAGAAGAAGAAAACTTCCAGTTAAACGGATAATCTGCAATAATACCCATGATCCTACCCAAACTGCTAACCTACATAAGAAGAAACGACCGAGTACCTTCCAGGGAATATTAAAAAGATAACGAGTCTTGAACTTGCGTCTTGTGATTGCATAATGCAGAAAAAGGGCAAGTGCGGCCGCCGCCCAGCTTGCTATGAAAATCCAGGCCAGGTTGAGGAGAACGTCCCGGGTCGCTATTTTGAGTGTTTCATTGGCAGAGGGGAAGTAGCTTGGGGGGAATCTTGGCACGTAAACTTTGACTCGTAAAAACCATTCTACTACTACTGGCATGACAGTTAGTCCAAACAGAGTCCACATCTCCTGCCTGAATATCTTCCATGCATACTTCACCGTTGCTTTAACCGATATACGAGCGACTGAGGAAGGTTCCTCCATATAGAAGATTTGCTTCAGCTGCTCCTTCAGAGTTGGCTTCTCTTTTTTCATCCAGGATTCTCCCTGCTTGGCTCAGAGATGAGACCGTCGGGGCTAGTCACTCAATCTTTACTCATTACGGTAGAGGAACGAATTGCCCTCTCTTTTAAAATCTCGGATTCAGTCCTCACGACGTTCCGGCGTCGGTACATCCGCAGCACAGCGGAAGCCCACGCAGGAGTAGCATGCATCTGGCGTGCCGCCGATACGTTCGTAGCGGTTCTGCCACTTCTTCGGGTACTTGTAGCATCCACCTCGGTGTACCTTGAGATTACGCTTGCCCCCGTCCTGGGGTCCCTGGGGGTTTATGGTATCTGCGGGGTCGTAGGGCGCGAACCAATCCGCAACCCATTCGAAGACATTACCCACCATGTTATAACAGTCGTACTTGTTGATGCCTTGCGGAAGGGAATAGACAGAACACGTAAATTCATAACCGTCAAGTTCGCCCCCTTCCTTCCAGTTGCAGTAGTCATCATGCCACTCGTTGCCCCAGGGGTAAAGCGTAGTCCCTTTATTTGACGCAGCAAACCCCCATTCAGCCTCAGTTGGTAACCGCTTGCCTGCCCATTTTGCGTAGGCTCGAGCGCCATACCAGCTTACATGGCAAACCGGGTAATTCTCACGCCTCTTTCTTACGTAGTATTTCCCATTTTCCGATAGGATGTCCGGATAACTTGTCTCATCAAGCCAGTACGAGCCGCCCTCCTTCTGGTTGCCCATTGCATTCAAGAACTCACAGAATTGCCTGTTGTTGACTTCGTATCTATCAAGGAAGAAACTAGAAAGATAGACCTTACGAATAGAAGAAACACCAGAAGAAGAGTCACCCATATAGAAAGAACCGCCTGGAATTAAGGTCATATTATCAGGTGTTGCGGCCGCAGGCCAGTAACGAGCGATATTCTTCAGGTATTCCTTGCCGGTAATAACCATCTCCTTATCTATATCAAGTCCGCTCAGGCGTGAAAGAAGTTGGATCGCTGCTCTCTGGCTTTTATCCTCTTGCTTTTTATATTCGGAAAGGAACATGGCGATTATCTGCGGGTTCTGCGATTTTTCTACCACCTTCGCCCAGAAAAAAGGCGCAATGGCGTAACCACTTATCCCTATTGTTTTCCTCGACATGAAATCCTTAGGCGATCCGGTGTTCCAGGTCCTGAGATCGAAAACCTTGTTAGAGTTGGCTGGGGTAACATAGAACCTGAGAAAGTTTGAACCTAACGGGTAAAATTCATTACAGATGATCAAAGATAGGTAGTTAGCCAACCCATCTCCAATCCAGCGATTAGTCGGGTCAGTATAGATGTCGTAAAAATGTGAAAGGGAGCCTTCGACCCACTCGTGCGGCCAAACCAGGTATTTACTACCCATATCAGGCTCAAGCGATGAGACCCAACCGCCGATCGTATAATTTGTAGGTCTATCGGTCATAATTATCTTTAACGGCTCCAAATCCATTCTGGTTATGCTGTCTATGATTCGCTCGCTTTCCTTGAGGGCATCCAGCATTTCTTTAGCTTTGGCTTCTTGACCTTTTGGATAGAGCACCTTTACCCATCCATCTTTCATAGTTAATAAGCCTTCACCCGTTTCAAAACCGGCACGAGGGTCACCAAAATCATGACTTGTTGCACTAATTCCAGCAGTGACTGGTTGATTTGATGAAATCCTGAGTTCGTGTTTAGTTTTTAGCCTGGGTTGTGAAACCCAAAAGATAAGCTGGCCGAAATCATCCGAAACCCGATCCAGGACTAACGTTTCTTTTGATTTGACGAAAAGGGTACATGTCTGTCCGACAACCGGTTTTCCGATTGAGTCGTATAATTCTAAGCCAAGAGGGATGCTGTCATGGCGAAAAAACAGATTCCGCAATGGCAAGGAAAGCCCACCATCACCCATATCATTACGTGGACGTGAAGTGTATCTGTAAAACTTGCTTAGCGTTCTAACCCCTTCTGTAATGTTAAGGGTATTTGAATCCGGTGTGAAATAAAACGTATCAGCGTGCAGGCTTGAGGCGGTCAATAAAAGCAAAATGCAGAAGCTGGAAGCAATTATCTTTATGTGATACTTTTTCATCCTTTTCTCCTTTCACTGCTTAAAGAGGGGAGGAATAGCCTTTCCTCCCCTCAACAAGTCATTTGCTGTGTGTTAAGGTTGCTGTAATCAATCCTGTCTCAGAAATCGATGATCCATTGGCGCCTGATCCTGCAATCGCCGACGTGCCCCCTTCTCCTTTCCAAACAACCAGGAAAGTGCTTGGGGATTATTTCAAAGTGGAAAAGAGGCGGGTTTTCTTCTTGGCCCGTGCCGTCATCGATCTTTCCGATATCCTCAGAGTCTATAGAAGGATACAGCATGTTCTCAGGCCATTCGCTATACTCATCTGCCACTGCCCCGCATACCACAGATACATTGTTCCCTACAATCGTATCAGTTATTGTTTGGACTGCGGTGGTTGTCAGGTCGTTCGCAAGGGTTGCGCAAAGCGAGTAGTTCTCGGCATCGCGAGCATTGTATACTTCTTGGATACCATTCAGAAAGTTAGTACGATCTACGTCGGTGGTAAAGGTTATGTGGCCGTCAATAATGTTCTGCTCGATTATTTCGAGTGGCGGAGTTTCAACCGTGAAATCCCACTCGACTTCTGTGGCTATCATTGTGGCAGGCAGTGCCATTGCTAATGCAATGGCGATTAGAGGGATTAGTTTTTTCATCGCTTCCTCCTCGCGATGTTAAGCATTTCAAGGAGGACTCACCACCTTATTGGAGGCTTCCGCCCACCTTGCTCTGTGTAAATTATAGTGCGAAAAGTCATCTTGTCAAGGTGCACATAAAAAGCAGGAGGGCGAGCAGAGGGTATCTTTGATCTCTCGTCCTCCGACGAAAGGAGCATAAAACTCACCCCTTGACACAGACCTGATTTTGTGTAATAATTAAATGTTCTAAAGGAGGAAGTGATGAACCAATCGCGGGCAGAGAAGATACACGAGATGCTTGAGAGATTAAGGACGATGGATACGGACATCCAGGGCACCGCAGTAGCTACAAACGAGGGTTTGGTTATCGCTTCCTCGCTTGCCGCCAATCTTGATGAGGAGCGTCTCTCTGCGATATGCGCAGCGGCTGCTACGGTGACCTGCCGCACCTCCGAGGAGCTTGACAAGGGGGAGTCTACCGAGGTGCATATAAGAACACCGAAAGGATATATATTAATCATGCGGTCGGGAGCATCCTCGCTTCTTGTAGCCATAACCCGTCACGGTGCCAATCTTGGATTGATCCTCCTTGATATGCGCGGGGCCGCAAGCAAGATTGCATCCATCTTAGAACAATAACTTCCACCACTACCTACTGACCTCCATGCGGAAGTAAACCTTTAAATCGCTCCAGTCACGTTCGGTTATCTTCGGGGCGATTGTATCTATTGTAGTCTCGCCCTCTTCTGTCTCGTGCTCCACGAATAGGGTTTCGCCTGCTACGTCCTGCCAGTTGGAGATGTACCAGTAGTTCCCTCGCTTTCGGATTTTCAACTCAAATCCGCCGGCCAGGGTATCGTACTCCACAAGAGGCGTAATCAGGAGGTAGTTTGCGTGCAGGGAGGCGAGGGTGTCTGTGGCGAAGAAGCGAGTGGTATCTATCTGAAGGATCAGGGGAGGGATCCGACGCTCGGTTTTAAATTCCTCGAACATAGCGAAGGTCAGCACGTCCTCCTCTTCATAGCCCCACGGTTTATAGTACGTACCCTGGGTGGTATCTTTTGGCACGAAGCAGAAGGTGTCCGGGTCAAGGCATAAAAGGAACGCCTCGTAGTCGAGGGTATTGTAAGCGTTAACCAGATTGTGGAAGACGGTCATGGAATCTACAGGGCTGAGACCCTCGGCGTAGTCTTCGGGATTAAAGAGGTCGCATCCTGCCAGCAAACTAGAAAGAACTGCTGAGGAAGCAAGAAGCCTCAAAAGGCGCTTCATAGTCGCTCCTTGTGAATTTTATCCTGCCGTTCAATGAAAGATGTGGCCAGGGGCGGGCCGAGGTTTCTATCCCTGCAAACCGGCTTTGTTGCCACAACCCCTGAGGTTCGGCAGGTGTTATTTCCATCCTTATACCTGCAAATCCTGTGATCCTTAGCCACTCCTGTTCCCAGCAGGGCTGCCCCCACCATCTCGGTGTCTCCTCTTTGCGTTTCTGGACGAAAGAGATGCTGTAGCGCTGTTCAAATATATCCTTGAGCCCGCTACGCACCAATGCGCCTGAGGTAATGCGCCAGTTTTCGTAACGCTCCCAGTTCACATTGGCACCCGGCTGGAGCGTGGCTTGGGGGAACACGCTCGCAGAGATTCGTTCACTCCAGGTTCTGTCGGCCCTGTTCAGGGTGGAATCGTTATAGTATCTTGTCCAATCAAAGGAGAGGTCTGCCGAGTTTGAGATAGCCAGGTAGCGTGGAACCTCAAGGTCAAGATGCCACGATGCATTGCTTGATTTGCGTTCGTTTGAACTGACGGCGTAGCTTGTGTTGATTGTGTCCGTGTAGTGTGTGCGTTGGATGTAATGACTCAGTGTAAAGTATGTTGAGAGATATTCCTGGGGTCTGAGGGTTGCTGAAAGGCTTAGACGCTCCCTGAAGTTATCCCGGTCAAGGGCGTTGGCCGAATCCGGTGTCGAGATGCGCTTAAGTGATAAGCTGTGAGAGAAGTAGATGTAGCCCGGTGATATCATGTTGATGGCACTGGTCCAGAGATTCTTCGCATGATCGGGACGTCTGTAGAAGTTGTGCGAGATACTGCCTGTGAAAGAATTCTCAAATGATTCTTCATCGTAGTAGTCGTTGGCCTGATCATGAGAGTTTTGTTCGTTTGCCAGCTCAATTTGGAGGTTTGTCTGTTTGAATGGGGCATAACTTACGCGTGCGCTCAGGTTGCGCTCGTTCTCGCTGTACGTTAGATCTTCCTTCAGGTTGTTTGTGAGCGTGTCCAGCATGTAGGAGCCGCCGATAGAGAGTCCTACATGTGGAGTAATCCTCAGCGTATCCCTAACCCAGAACTTAGTCCCCAGTTCCTCGTAGTCTGAGTATCCTTTGGTGCGGCGGCGGCCGAACTCGGTTCCGCTCAAAAGGTACCCTTTAAGGAAAGGGATACGTGCGAGCGTTACTTGCAGGGTGTCACCGCCATCTGACCAGGTGGTGTGGCGATCCAGATGATGGTAGACACTCAATGTGCACGGGGCCATACGTAGTTTTACGGTGGCTGCGTCCTTTCTTATCTCATCTTTGGACCAGCCTGCCGCAGGTCCTGAGACGGCTGAGCGTTCCTCACCGTATCTTACGTCGTAATAGGAGTATATGAGATCGGTGGACACGGTAGTCCTCAGAAATCCCTGAGAGCTGTAGCGGGTGTAGCCCTGGCTGCCGTCTGCCTCTTCGGTTATGGAACGAGAACCGGTGAGACCGCTTTTGATCGCGAGCCACTGGGCAGGGTTGTAGATTACACCTACGGTGTTATACGCGTTGCGACGAAGGTCCTTGGATAGAGAGTCCCAGCTTATTGAATGCCACTCATTCAGGGTCAGGGAGAGTTCTTTTCCCAGTTCTCGCTCGAAGTAAACGCTGTTCCATACCCCGCGTTGCAGCACGTTATTATAGCCGGACGAGTAGATGATGACCGTGTCCGAGCCGAACGCGTTAAGCAAGAGAGCCAGTAAGCTCAATGTAGTCATGGGATGAGAGCTCCTGCGGGCGTACGGTTGGCGAGTGCCCCAGTTTTCCCAACAGCTTGTCCGGCGAGGGGATACCCATTATCTTCAGATTATTAGCAAGCCTCTTGCGGCGATGGGTGAAACAGGCCCTGACGAATTTAATGAACCTATCCTCTGACACGGGTAGCTCAACCCCTTCCAATGGCTTAATTCTGATGGTGGTCGATTTAACCTTTGGGGGAGGCACGAACGCAGAAGACGGGATATCAAATAACTTCTCGACTTCAAGAAACGTCTGAAAAACCACGGACAGCGCGGAGTAGTCGTGCGAACCCACCTCTGCAACCAATCGATCCGCGAACTCGGCCTGAACGGTCAGGACCGCTTTCTTCCAGTAATCCCTCTGATCCAGAAGCCAGAACAGTATCTCTGCCGAGAGGTGATATGGTAGATTGCCGAGTACGCCAGTAACACACCCGTAATGTGATAGATCCAATCCCCTGATGTCGTCTAAAAAAAGCTCGAGGTTCTTATTGAGATCGGCAAGCACCTGGAGGGTAGGGAAGCAGGTCTCGTCGACCTCAACAGCCACTACCTTTCCAGCTTTTTTAACGATCAACCGGGTAAGTTCGCCTGTCCCAGCGCCAACCTCGATCAGGGTGTCCTCGGCACCGACCTCGAGCGCGTCCACTATCTTCTGCGCAATCTCTTTGCGTCTAAGAAAATGCTGCCCCAATCTCTTTTTAGGGCGCACGTGGGTTATCTTAGGCTTCGATATCAAAAAGATTCCTCCCATTGCTTTCCGTTAGCTCGGCGATCTCCTCAACTGATGTTTCCAGCACATCCGCCACCGCCTCGGCCACGTATCGCACGTAGCCAGGCTCGTTGCGTTCGCCGCGATGGGGGACAGGGGTCAGATAGGGACAGTCGGTCTCTATCAATAATCGCTCTCTCGGAATCAGAGGTATCCACGACTTCGCTCGCTTGCCGTTGTAGGTGATCGTTCCGTTTATCCCCAGGTAGAAACCCATCTGGACGATCTTATCTGCCTGCTCTTTGTCTGCCGCTGCTGAGTGGAACACCCCCCTCCAGTAGCCGTGCTCCTCCACTATAGGCAGAACCTCATCCATCGCATTCCTGCAGTGGATCACCATGGGCAGCTTCAACTCCCCGGCCAGCTCGATCTGCTCCGCGAACACCCGCTTCTGTACATCCCGCGGCGATAGATCCCGGTAATAATCCAGACCGATCTCGCCTATCGCCTTGACTTTGGGGTGTTTTGCAAGTGCCTCCAATCTCTGAAGATAATTACCCGGTGCATCCTTTGCATCGTGAGGATGGTAACCCGCAGCAACCCACACGCCTTCGTGTTCCTCTGCGAACCGCACCGTCTCCTCTGAGGAGCGAAGGTCCCAGCTTATCTCAAGCATCAGGTTCACGCCTGCCTCGCGTGCTCGCTCGAACGTCTGTTCCCGATCGGCACGGAACGAGCGGTGGCAGAGGTGGGTGTGGGTGTCGAACATCGTCAGGCTTGAGTCCCCTACGTCAGTTTCGATCCGGGCTCTGTTTCGGCGTCCATGGTGGCCAGGATTATCTTGCCGCCGCTTATTGCGGCCAAAAGCATGCCGTTGGACTCGACCCCTCTGATAACAGCCGGCTCAAGGTTTGCGACAACAATTAGCTGTTTGCCCACAAGTTCCTCAGGCGAGTAATGCTGGGCGATGCCTGCCACAAGCTGGCGCTCCTCTACGCCAAGCGTCACCTTGAGCCTTAAGAGTTTATCGGTTCCTTCAATCTTCTCGGCTTCGGTAATCTTGGCAACCCGCAGGTCCAGCTTCTTGAAATCATCAATGGTTATGGCCAATTCTCCTCCTTATGGTTGATTTTTAATCGTAGGATACGCACAGGACGCAGCCTGTCAATATTTCCCTCACCCTAACCCTCCCCCGGAGGGGGAGGGAACATACCCCCTCTACCTCTGGGAGAGGGATGAGGTGAGGGTGTCATTGCGAGCGAACGTAGTGAGCGCGGCAATCCCATACGTTAGATAGAGCTATGAGATTGTTCCCTACAGTCACCCTTCGGAGCTTCGTCGCTAACGCTCCTCGCAATAACAGATGTGGGTAGGTTGTAGATTTATGAGGTGACAATAGGTAGTGGATTCCTCGTAGGGGCTTACCTTTAGGTCAGCCCGGCTGATTGAAACGGGCAGACTTACACGAAGCGGCGTTTAAACGTCAAAGTCGGCTCCTACGAACTCGCACTACGCGAAATGTAGTCGGTAACGATCTGTCTATGATCAAAACAGATCTCGTCCGGCAGCTCGTCTAACTTAAACACTCTCGCCACCTTGGCGTCGCTGCCGCCCCGTAACACACCTTTGCCGTCGGCGGTGAAGACTGAGATATGATATGAAAGCGTGGCCGGGTTTACCCTGTTGCCTCACATAAAATTCCACTTGACCGTAGGACGACGGTGACGGAGTAAATGATTACCTGTTGCCTCATCTAAATTCTACCTGACCGAAGGACGACGCTTGCGGAGTAAAGTAAGGGTTTGTCCATCTCAGGTTTCCTTATACCTCGTCTGCGGGAAGAGTATGTAAATAGTTCTTGTGGATAACGTGTTATTTCTCTTTTCAACTCCGCTGGATTCAATAC
>JAGMDF010000106.1 GCA_023128825.1 Caldifarciminota bacterium
CCGGTTCAACGCGCCTGCTTTGGGAGCAGGAGATCGGGGGTTCGAATCCCCCCTCCCCGACTTTTTTAACCCCACGAAGCGTTTACTTGGGGCAGTGCTTCCTTATCATCCAAGAGACCTCCTTGCGAATGGTTTTGATGATTCCCAAGAATATAGTAATCCCCTCTATAATTGCAAGCCATTACCTGACGTGAGAGGACGAGATTTTGTTGATACAATCCCTACCTTAGCGGGATAACCTTTTGGATTGACGATGACGCCCCGGGTTCGGCATGGCCGCAGACCGCACTTGACACCTCATGATTTATCTTTAAGATGCAGTGATGAGACGAGCCTTGGCTGCCCTCGCGTTGCTTTGGGGATTTGCGACGCTTTCGGCGCGGCCCGCCAATCCCCTTTCGGTAGGGGCCGATCTCATGCTTTCTATCTATCAGAAACTTATCTCCCCTCTTCAGGGCGGGCATATCTGCAACTTCTCGCCCACGTGTTCTGCTTTCAGCAGACAGTCTTATCGACTCTACGGCCCCCTCTGGGGAACGCTCATGACCTTTGACAGGCTCGAGCGCTGCAATCCCGGAGCTTGGAGACACTTGGGAACCTATTACTCACATATAGCGAACGAGAAACTCTACGACCCGCCTTGCAATCATAACCTGCCTGCGAGACTTAAAGAGCAAAAGGCAAAATCGAAAGATACACCCTCTGAGGTTGAAGAGGAAGAACTTGATTAACCTCCTTGCGGTGCTTCTTTTCACCCAGGCGCCGATAGACTTCGCCGACTACCTTTACTCCGCCGGAGATTACCGTAGGGCAGCGCTGGAGTACGAGCGCATCGCCTTCCTTGAGCTAACCGACAGTGCATGGGCATCTTACGCGCTTCTGCGGGCGGGAGAGGCGCTTTTGAAGACAGACGAGCCGGAGCGTGCCGCCAACCTTTACTCATTTGGAATAGACAACCTTTCTGATGATCGAGAACGTTTCACCTACGGTCTCTTGCGTGCCGAGTTTGCGCAGGATCACTTCGATCGGGTAAACGAACTGGCATCGTCACTTGAAGGGACGGATTTTACATATCCCTCAGAGGTTTACCGATCATTCAGTCTGGTGTTTTCCGGTGATACTGCATCGGCTACACGTTGCCTTTCTTTGCTCGATGCCAATGGTTTTGCGGATTCGACGATAGCCCTTATCAACACCCCTTCTACGCATCGAAGCCTCCTGCTTTCTGCCGGATTCTCAACCGTCCTTCCCGGTGCTGGCCAGGCGTACTGCGGACGCTGGGGCGACGCTTGGCAGTCGTTCTCGATGGCTGTCGTATTCGGCGGCGCCGCGGCCTACTACTTCTTTTTCTCAAACGATACTACTACCGCCAACACCATAAAGGGAACTGTCACCGCATCCCTGGGAGGCCTCTTCTGGCTTGCAAACATCTACGGCGCGGCAAACTCAGCACTGGACTACAACGACTACGCAAAACGCAAGCGTCAAGAACAGCTACGCAACCTTCTTAACCGCTTCGATCTGGAACCCGAGATAAAGCGCCCGTGAACGCCCTCCTCGCCCTCCTCCCAGCCTCCCTCCCATTTTTTGCGACCACGCATGAGCCGGATATTACGAATATAGAACGACTTGCCGACAGCCTCTACGCCTACGGCTCATTCGACGCCGCGGCGCTGGAATACAAAAGATTATTATACTTTTCCCCCCACGCCGTTGCTTCGCACCGCCGCGGGGACCCCGAATCTTTTGAGATCATAGACACTCACTTTGTGAATATAAAGCTGGCTCTTGCTTTATATCGAAATAATGAAAAGAAAGAGTCGGATGCAGTCCTCTATTCACTTGAAGGCCCGACGGTCAGGATGGTGCGGGCGGTGCTTTTGATCGAGGAGGGCAACCCGTATCTCGCGGCACGGGCTGTAGATTCGGCAACCTGCGAGACGTTCGGCGCACCTGCCTACCGATTGCGAGGCTGGGCGTATATGGAAGCTCACGAGTTCAAAAAAGCATCCGAGGAGTTCTGCAAGGCGGGTGAGGATTCATTAGCTACGCTAATTCAGGCACTTAAGCCAAGGCTCAAGAATCCCGTTACTGCTCGCTGGCTCTCCATAATCCCAGGCCTTGGCGAGACGTATGCCGGTAAGCCCCTTTTCGGCCTGTGGGCGTTCCTTGTAAGCTCTGGCGATACGTATCTTATAATCAACGCCATCCTCAAGCAGCGCTACGTGGACGCCTTGCTGGTCTATACATTTCTCTGGCAGCGGTTCTATGCCGGCTCGATGGCCAACGCCGATCGGTTTGCAAGGGATTGGAACGAAAGGGCTTATAAGAAAACCCTTGACCCGATCCGCGAACGATTCGGCGAGCGCGAGGCACTAAGACTCGATCTTGGGGCGCTTAAAAATCTGCAAACCCCTTAGAATTTAAATCCGCCCCGGTCAGATTTGAGTGCAATTCGTCACAAAAAAGCTGGTCAAAAG
>JAGMDF010000107.1 GCA_023128825.1 Caldifarciminota bacterium
CCCTACCCTCCCCCATCAAGGGGGAGGTGGTTGATACTGGTGGAGATGATAACACTCCTCTAAAGCCTCCCTTGATAAGGGAGGTGTCCGCTCTTCGAGAGCGGGCGGAGGGATTTAATCCCCCTTGGTAAGGGGAGACTTCCCCGCCCCCTCCCACCAGGGAGGGAGAGCTGATTGTTTCCCTTCTTATCGAGGAGTCTTTTAATCTGTGAAATCTGCGTCATCTGCGGATTCCTATTCCGGGGTGAATTACCTCATCATCTTTCGGGCGATGAGGGTGACGAGTTCGTAGGGGCCGACCTTCAGGTCGGCCCGCATCACCTAAAGAGACTCGCGGGATAAAAGAAATAGGTTGTCGTTCTCGAACCTCAGGTGATAAAGATTTGCCTCACTGCCCCGATAGAATCCTCTGATCGCCTCAAGGGTTTGGGGTGATCCCCGGTACTTGTCGTTATCCGCGTGGACGCGGACGGTCGGGTTCTCGAACCACTGCACCGCCTCCCGCAGGTGCACGTGCGCGGGCAGGCCCTCGATGAATACAACGTCGTCATCGGTAAGTTCAACCAGTTCGCCTATCTGTAATGCCAGCCGTTCTGTGGTCGTGCTGACCTTTACGAACTCGCGCTGGATGAGCAAAAGTCCTGCGACATTCCCGATCAGATAAAGCGAGCCTGTAATCACGAGCACCATTTGCCAGGCCCTCCTCCCCCTCCTCCCCTTCTCCCTGAGATAGAAGTAGACCCTGCTGAACAGCACCCCTGCAAAGAGCGCGATGAACACCGAGGGCAGGTATGCGTATCGGGCTGAAATCTTGATGGTAAAGGGGAGGAATACGAGAATGGCAAGTATCGAACAAATGAAGCTCCACAGCATGGGACGGGAGAGCTTCTTCAAGGCGGCCAGCACAACGATCAAAGGAAGCATCAGCGCCGCCGCACCGGCCAGAATCCAGTATCCTACCAACAGTCCTTTGGGCAATACCGAGAGCACCCCGGCAACGTAGGGATGGCGAGGGTTGGGCATCCAGAGCCACACCCAGTAATCGGCCAGATTGGTAAGTACGTGCCAGCCCGCCTTGTATATGGAATCAGTACCCATAAACCGCATCGCCCAGCCGGTCTGTATCGCAAGGTAGGCCGCGAGAAGCACTCCATAGATCGCGTATGGATATAAGAACCCTTTGCCCCTTTTCTCCTTCTTCACCAGGATCAGATCGCAGGCAAGCAGGATGAAGGGCAGCGAGATAGCGGTCTCCTTGGTAAGGAACGCGAGGATGAATCCGGCGATCGCAAATATCAGCCAGCCGATCCCGCCTTTCTCCCGGAAGCGCACGTGGCCGTAGATCGAGATGAGCATGAACAGGGTCACGAACAGCGTAACCGAGGATGAGATCCATGTTATCGCCTCGTAGTGTGAGAAGGCAAAAAGGAAAAGGAATCCTGCTGCTGCTGCGGCAAGCGTTCTTTTAAAAACCCTCCTTGCTATCAGGAAGACCAACGTGGTATTTACAAGATGCAGCAGTATGTTGGCGATCACGTAGGGTAGAGGGGCGTCGCCGAACAAAGCGCCCCGCGCCATGATGAGCGCCATGTTCAAGGGCCTGAAGAAGTCGTTGCCGCCGTAGAGGACGGTTTGGAAGAAGGGCTTGGATCTGTATGCTCGGAATATGGATAGTGCGGTGAAGTCGTCTGCTATGAAGCGGTTTCCGAGCAGTGGCAGGAAGGCCAGGGCTCCGGTCAGCCATAGACCGGGTATTACCCATAGATTCTTCCTCCATTCGACGGCCGATTCTTTCATACGGCTCAGATCCAAGTCTGGCTCAGCCGCTGCCGCTCACCCGGTTGGCCTCTCGTTTGTAAAGCACGTCGTTCGTGTCGCTCAGTATAACGGTGTACTCCCCTGGCCGTAAATAGATGTCGGCCTTAATCTCTATGGCTATGTTGTAGGTGCGGGCCCAGTCGGCAAGCTCCTCAAAACGCTGTACAGAGAGGAAGTCCGCGATGTGCGGCTCGGCTTTGATGAGTACCGTGTGCCCGGCAAGAAAATCGGCGCGCTGCTGCAGAACCCTTTCGATCTCCGAGAGCATGTAGTCTTTTGATGGTATCCTGCCCAGGCCGTGGCAGACCGAGCACTCCTCGGTCAGGTGCACGAAAAGGCCGGGTCTCTTGCGCTCGCGGGTTATCTCAATCAGTCCGAATCGGCTGAAGCCCGAAAAATCGGTGTGAGCCTTGTCCTCGCGCAGATATTTCTTGAGTTCCTTGAGGACCATCGACATGTTCTCCTTCAAGTGCATGTCGATGAAGTCTATAACGAGCAGCCCGGAGAGGTCGCGCAGGCGTATCTGAATGGCAATCTCCCGGGCCGCCTCCATGTTGGTCTGGAAGATGAGCTTCTCCGGCTGTTTCTCTGCTGAGAAGCGGCCGGTGTTCACGTCTATGGCTACAAGCGCCTCGGTGTGGTCTATGGTGATAAACCCGCCGCTTTTCAGCCAGATCTTGCGCTCGAATACACCCCTCAATTCGTCTTCTACACCGTAGCGCTCGAAGACAGGTTCTTTTCCATCGTAAAGTCTCACACGGGAGCGCAGTTTTGGAGCGTTTCTTCGCAGGTAACGCAGAACGTTTTCGTACTCCACCCTGGAATCGACGATCACCGATGATACCCCGAGTGTGAACTGATCCCGCACCAGCTTCAGGGATACAAGTGGTTCCTCGTAGACCAATGCCGGGGCTTTTTCTTGAGACGCCAGCTTGGAGACAGAGTTCCACATCTCCATGAGGCTTTCGAAGTCAAGCTTTATGTCTGGCTCCGGGACTTTCTCGGTCGCGGTACGAACAATCAGTCCCATCTTGTCCTTTTTGAGCTTTGAGGCCACAGAACGCAGGCGAGAGCGTTCACTTCTGTCCCTTATTCGTCTTGAGACCCCGATGTGATTGATGGAAGGCGTAAGCACCAGGTAGCGCCCGGGCAGGAAGATGTATGATGAAAGTCGCGCCCCCTTCTTCCCCAATGGCTCCTTGACCACCTGTACAAGTATCTCCTGGTTGGGCTTCAAGTCGAGCCTTCGAGTTTCCTTCAGCTTGTCTGCCTCCGCTTCTTCTACCTCCGAGTCATACATCTGTGAGAGTGTCTTGTCCGGGATGTCGGCAAGAGGCAGGAAACCGTTCTTTGAAAGCCCTATGTTGACGAACGCTCCAGCCAGACCAGGGACCACGTTCTCCACCCTTCCTTTGTATATCCTGCCCACCAGGTTCTTCTGTTCCAGCCGCTCGGAGTAAAACTCGATAAGTTTCCCGTTATCGAGCACCGCGGTGCGGGTCTCGAATCGCCCCACGTTGATAAGTATCTCTTTCTTCATTGGTAACTCTCCTCCAGGGGTGTCAAAAGACGAACGCCTCTTTTTATGTATGCGTCGATGCGTTCGACAGATAGGGCGCGCGCCTCGTTATCTGTTATGTTGTAAAGGCGAGCGAGCGTATTCCACAACTTGGCCCGCTGAGCGTTGTCAAGCAGGAGGCTCAAACGTCCGTTTGCGGCATTGACGTGATGTATGTCAGCATTCGCGAGTGCGCGTTTGGTTAGCTCTTCTGCTTCTACCTCGGGCGAGCCGATGACCTCGTAGTGCAGTATCTCTGCGGCCTTGGTGACGGCAGGTGCTGCCGCAGGAAGCAGACGGTATCCAGCGAGAGCCAATCCTTCAGGCATATGAGGTGCAAGGAGTTCGTCGAGATTCCCTTGGGGCGGAGCAGTCAGGTTGACGTCGACGTACTCGCCCCTGCTGGTTACCCCTACGGGTTTTGGAAAGCTGAACCGGACGCGCGGATGAGGTGAGAAGCCTTGGGTATACTCGACGGGCAATCCCGAGCGCCGCAGCAGACGGTAGATTACCCGCACCAGATTCAGATGGCTTGCGTACCGTAAGGCTTCGCCGACCGTGAACTTGAGTCTGTAACGGAGTTCAGTTTTATCACGGGTATGGACACGGGTATTGATGGTGTTACGGGTGTTACGGGTGTTGATGGTGTTACGGGTAAGTCGTAAAGGTTCAGTGTCATGTTTTTCCATGGCATCCGAGGACTTGTGAGCACCGGCGTTTGCCTCAGACGGGGCGGATTCGCACCCCGCCCCGCAGGCATAACAAGGTCCGGTCAGGCAATCGGGCTGGGTCTGAGCCGAACGCGCCTTATGGTACTCATCCTCGAGGAACTCCTTGCGGATACCGGTATCAATAAACCCCCAGGGCAGTTCATCTTCCAACTGCCTTGGACCGGCGTAGCGATACGGATCTACCCCGTGCTCGGTGAAGCTTTGCTCCCATCTTTGTGGTTTGAAATGCTCGCTCCATTCCTGGAAGTAACCTCCCCGCTGGAGGACTTCTTCCAGTACGTCTGCCAGTCGTTCGTCCCCGCGGGCCAGTACCGCCTCTATAAAACTCGCCTCCGGACGCGCCCACTTGACCTTTACACGGCGCATCCGAGTCTCCTCCCGCAGGCGGGCGATCTTCTCGGCAAGCACCGGAAGCTCATCGAACCCCGCCCACTGGAACGGTGTATTGGGTTTGGGAACGAACGCTGAGGTATGTATGTTGACGGCCAGACCGTTTACAGATCGTGCAATCTCCCTTATGAACTCAATGTTCATATCCACGTCCTCGGTGGTCTCGCCGGGCAGGCCTGCCATAAAGTAGAGTTTTACACGGCGCCAGCCAAGTCTGGCCGCGATCCGGACAGTCTCGATTATCTCGGAGTTGGAAACGTTTTTGTTTATGACCCGCTTAAGCCTGGGTGAGGCGGTCTCAGGCGCGAAGGTAAGGCCGGTCTTTTTTATCTCTCGGAGTCTTCGACCTATTCGTTCGTTGAACGCCTCGCCCCGGAAGCTGGGAAGGGATATAGCCGTTCTGGTGGGTCTCAGCTTTGAGTTGAGCCTTGCAAGCAGTTCGTCAAGCCGGGGGTAGTCCGATACGGCGAACGAGAGAAGACAGACCTCCTCCCAGCCGGTTGCTGCAATGCCTTTCTCTGCAAGGTAGAGGATGTCCTGTATCGAACGGTATCTTGCGGGGCGGTTCGAGAAACCGGCCTGGCAGAACCGGCAGCCGCGCAGGCATCCGCGGCCTATCTCAACAACCA
>JAGMDF010000108.1 GCA_023128825.1 Caldifarciminota bacterium
TCGGCAAGCTCTGCGACCATCTCCTCGTCTATGTGAAGACGCCCGGCAGAATCAATTATGATCAGTTCGTTATTTGATTTCTTCGCGTATTTGAGTGCCGCGGTGCAGGTTTCTATATCGCGGGATGTAGGTTTTGGAGGCCCAAAAAAATCTGCCTTGGCCTTTTTAGCCAGCGACTCCAGCTGCTCGACCGCAGCAGGCCGTTTGATGTCCGCAGCGACCAAAAGTGGGTGCTTGCCCGCATACATCTTGGCCAGCTTGGCGGCCATTGTGGTCTTGCCCACGCCCTGGAGTCCGAGGAGCAAAATAAGGGTCGGAGTCTTTGTGAATCCCAGCTTCTCGGCTTTGCCCCCAAGGAAGAGGGTCAGTTCCTCGTATATAACCCGCAGCGCCTGCTTGCCGGGCTGAAGCGAGCTGTATATCTCGGTGGTGTTGAGCTTATCTTCCAGAGAGGTAATGAACGCCTTGGCCGCCTTGTAGTTCGTGTCCGCCTCAAGAAGCCTCACGCGCAGGGAGCGCAGAAACTCCTTGATCTCTTTTTCCGATAGGCTGCCCCTGCCCAAAAGCTCGCGCTTGAGCTTGGTAAACGCGTCTTTCAGAAGGTCAAACATCTGTGATATTACCTTGTTGGCTTTTTTTATTTAAAGTCATTGGGGTATTTTACTTACTTCTCCTTAAAGATGCAACCTGCTCGGAAGATGTTTAATGGATATGGAGGGCGGGTTCTCTAACCCGCCAGATGCCCAAGCGATTGCTTCACAATCTCTTGGGGACCCCGTGTCGTTGCAAGTAATTAATGAACGCAACAAGACGCTTGTTGCACTCTAAAGTTGAATGTAGTATTTGCATTTTGCACTTTGAAATTTGACTTATTAGCCCTTGACCTGCCGCACTACCTCGGCGTAGTCCACCGAACGAAACAGCGCCGAGCCGACCACCAGGATCGAGGCTCCGGCGTTGCGTATATCCGGTGCGGTCTCAGGGTTAACACCGCCGTCTACTGAAACGGGCACGGAAAGCCCCTGGCGCTCGATCTCGCGCTTTAAGGTTTCGATGCGGAAAAGCGTCTCAGGGATGAAGCGCTGCCCGCCGAACCCTGGATAGACGCTCATTAAAAGCACCTGCGAGAGTTTTGGCAGGATCGGATATACACTTTCAAGATGGGTATCAGGGTTCATGCTAATCCCTACAGGCTTGCCCAGTTCAAGGAGCTTAGGCAGGGTGTCGGAATCCGCGACCTCGATGTGGTAAAGCACCTCGTCAGCGCCGGTCTCGATGAACTTAGGTGCGTAGCGAACAGGATCGGTGATCATGAGATGAGCGCGAAGCGGCAACTTGGTGAGATTCCTGAGATGTTTGGTAACAGGCGGGCCGAAGCTTATGTTGGGGACAGAGTGCCCGTCCATGACGTCGAGGTGGAACGCATCAACCCCTGCTTCTTCCGCGGCCTTGATCTCGGAGCCGAGTCTGGCAAAGTCGCAGTTAAGTATTGAAGCTGAAAACTCGATCATCTACACTATCCCCTTTCACAACTCATGCGAGTCTTCACCCCTGACCTTGAATATGGCACGCCGCCGGAACCGGATCAGGGTTCCTGGCCCACGGTAACCCTTATCGTATCCCCTGGGCCGACCAAAACCCCGGGGTCAGGGGACTGCAGGATAACTATGCCGCCCTTGCCCGCTACCTCCATCTTACGAACCTCACCCAGGACAAGCGAGTCGGCCTCAAGCATCTCTTTAATCTTCTCCAGAGGCAGATCGATCAGGTTAGGAACAGGGATAGTCTTGCCAATCGGGCCTGCAGAGATATAAAGACGGAGCCTGGTTCCCTTTGCGACGCGAATCTCCGGATCAGGCCTCATGGCAACTATTCTTCCTGCGGGAACACTATCGCTCTGCACGGTATCCACCTGCTCGATCTCGAAGTTGCGGCGCTGGGCGATCGCCGTTGCCTGCTCCATGGTAAGGCCCAGGAGATAGGGCACGCGAACCGACTCCTCTCCAGATGATACGGCAAGCTGCACAATCCTGCCTTTCTTGATCTTGGCTCCGGCACCAGGTCTTTGCGCCACAACCACTCCTTCAGGATAGAGTGTGTCGGGCCGCTTCTCGTTGGCAACTGACTCGAAACCCTGTTCCTCCAGGAGCACGATCGCCTCCTCCAGAGGCAGGCCTACAACCTCAGGAACCTCAACCTCGGAGCCTTTGCTGACGATCAAAGGCATCACTATATAATTGCCCACTAGGAATCCCAGCAGACCAAGCCCCAAGAATCCGCCGATGACAATCCCTACAATCGCCGAGATTTTCAGGGTACGCCTACCATGGGATTTTTCAGACATCCTAACGCAGAACCTCTGCGACCACCAGATCTATCTGCGAGCCCTTTGGAGCCATCTCGCCCGCTTTGGGCGTCTGTTTCATCACAGTCCCCTGATAGTACTCGCCCGTTACCCGATAGGTTATATCGCCTACTACAAAGCCCTTCTCTTCTATCGTTTTGCGAACCGTTGAGAGCTTGCGGCCCGTCACCTTGGGAACCTCAACAAGATTGGGACCAAGGCTCACGAACAACTCAACCTTGTTCCCCTTCTCTACGGTGGTTCCAGCCTCAGGATCGGTTCCTATCACCAGGTCTTCGGGTAAGGTATCGTATTTTGAGACGACGTCGGAGACGAAGAGTCCGGCGGACTGCAACGACTCGGTTGCCTGAACCAGCTCAAGGCCGGCAAGCTGGGGCACCTGGATCATCGGTCTTCCACTGCTCAAAACGACGCGAATGATCCCACCAGGGCGAATAGACTCGCCGGGCTCCGGGTTCTGGGAAAGTATCACCCCCTCGTCAAAATCGCTGGGGTCCTCTCCTGCCGGAAGAATCACGAAGCGGTAAGGTTCAACCACCTCTTCGGCTTCGGCAACGCTGAGGCCCACTATCTCAGGGACCGGACGTTGACGACGAGAAAGAAAACCCGGGATCTGCAGCGCTATGGTAACTACGGCGGAGATAAGCAAGGCAACCCCGGCACAGATAAGCACCGAGATCCACAGGGTACGGTTATTGGATCTTTTTTGTTCGTTCATGATGTTATCCCTCCTCCATTAGTCGTTTTCTTCTTCCTCTTCTTCATCACCCGAACCTACTAATACAAAAAGCTTTGAACCTCTGACACTGTGCAAGTAACCCTCATCCTCCACACCGGCCTTTACCTGAAGGATGTAATTGGCAGGCTTATCCAGTTTATCCGCATCCATCTCCCAGCTAATCCTTTCATTATTCGAGGAGCCGAGCATGGCATCTAAAACCCTCTCACCCTCTGGGATCGGAGCAAGCGTCCCAAGGGTCATAAGCCGAGCCTCGTATTCGCTAACCCCCTCGATGCGATCCCACGATAAAATCACCCTGCCCTCCTCGGCCAAGACGGTGTCGGAAAGATGAAAGTTGACGCCTGCAAAAGGGATGCAGGTAAACTCCTCAAGCACAAGTGCCCGATCCTGCCTGAGCAAAAGCAACCGGTAGGTGGCTTCATCGATGCTCAGGGTTTCAGGGTCGCTAAAATACATCTCTGCGGCGAGGGTGCGTAAGGTATCCACCACAATGAAATCCTCGTTAACTTTCCTCTCCACTACCACACCTTCACCATCATCTTCTGAAAGACCCTGCCAGGAAAAATTAACCGCAGCGTATGAGAATGGGCCTTCTTCTTCAGTAAGGTATACCGTTTCTGTATGCACCTTTATCTTACCGAGTTCCGTCTCGTATAAAGGCTCATCAAGTCTATCGCAGTTCAGGGCCAGAAGGACAACCCCGGCTGCAGCCAGGATGATCATCACCACAAGATATCTTGCCATCAATCCTCCTTCTTGTGATCTGTAATCTTACGGCTATCCTGAGGCATGTCAAGCGCGAAGGTTTTATTGCGTGAGTGCTCGCCCTTGATAAGATTAACACCTGAGCGCGGCAGGCCGAAGTGTTTCGCCAACAGCTCGCGGATCTCCTGGTTAGCCTTGCCCCTCTCGGGAGCGGAGTGCACCCAGACCTTGAAAAGATCCTTTCGGAGTTCCTCAACGCGTTGTCTTGACGCTTTGGCAACCACGCGCACCTGGATCAAACGCATAACTAGCGCCCTTGAGTCTTAAGACGAATCCCGCGCCGACTTAAGGTTATAAAGTTCAGAAACTCCGCCACTTCCGGTATCGAACGCTCTTCTGCTGAAAGCTCGAGAAGCGCCTTGTCGCGCGGTCTGGGGTCCTGGTAGATCATACGGTAGAGTTTTGTTATGAGCGTGCGGCGCTCGAGCGGGAATCCGGCACGCTCAAGCCCCTTCCGGTTGATGCCCACAATCCTGAAAGGGTGGCCTGAACCAAGAAGAAATGGGGGCAGATCCTGGGTCAGGTAGGAGTGCGCACCTACCATTGCCAGTCTGCCTATGCGAACGAACTGGTGCACGCCGCTTGAGCCGCCAAGAAAGGCCCGCTCGCCGATTTCAACGTGTCCTGCAAGCTGGACCCCGTTGGCGAGGGTTACCCGTTCTCCTAACTTGCAATTATGCGAGACATGTGCGTAGGCCATGACGTATGAGCCATTGCCCACTTTCGTCGTCTCGCCCTCGCCTGTGGCCCTGTGCAGGGTGGCAAACTCCCGAATCGTGACGTTATCTGCAATATCAAGAAAGCTTCGCTCACCCGCAAATCGGGTATCCTGGGGCAGACCGCCCAACACCGCGTGCTCTGCTATCGTGCAGTTCTTGCCGATACGCACGCAAGGTTTGATGACCGCATGGGAGCAGATGCGTGTCTCGGCTCCGATTATCACATCCTCCTCAATCACCGCGTAGGGACCGGCGCTTACGCCCTCACCTAGCTCTGCCTGGGAGGAAACTACCGCAGTCGGATGGATATCTGGCATCTAAAGGATAAGCCTGTAAATTGCAACACCCTAAGCGTCGGTATTCGAAAAAAGCCCTATAAGGAAGGTTGCCGTGGCTACCAGCTCGCCGTCTACATGGGCTTGTGCCTCTATCTTGGCCTGCTCGGTGCGCTCGGCCTCGCGGTGATAGATCAACCGGGCGTGCATCTCCAGTTTGTCGCCCGGTCTTACCGCACGGCGGAAGCGTACCTTGTCCACGCCCATGAAGACCATGTTGCGTTCCTCCGGCTCGGTGCGCGGGCCAAGGATAATGAGGCCCGAAAGTTGAGCCATCGCCTCGATGATCAAAACACCAGGCATAACCGGGAAGTCGGGGAAGTGTCCTGCAAAGTAAGGTTCGTTGTGTGTTACGTTCTTATACCCCCAGATCTCTTTCCCCTCGAGCCGGGTTACCCGGTCAACCATCAGGAAGGGATAACGGTGATGCAGTTTGGCGCGAATGGCGTCTATATCCAAAGCTGTCATCTAAGACCTCCTTGAGAAGAATTTTGATGACCTTATGTGTCTCGCGGTGACCGGTTCCGAATGCCCGGATCTTGAGCGGTGCCCGAATCCCAATTAAAGCCAGATCGCCGATCAAGTCAAGCACCTTATGTCGCGGCATCTCATCGGCGAACCTTGCAGGATAAGGAAAGCTCAGCCTGCCGCTTCGGTGAACGTCGAAGGGATAGGAAAACTCAGGGTAGGATCCGACCGCAAAGGTCCTGGCAGGGGCGATCTGGGAGGCAAAGACCTCCTCGATGTTCTGGAATCGCCGAACCATCAAACCACGATGAAGAAAAGCGTAGCTTAACCTGAGTTCTGCTGCCGGAGACACGTATAAAAAACGAGCGCCTTCGATCACCACGAGCGATGCAGAAACCTCCAGCAGCAGTCGAGAAACCCCTTGGGTAACCACCCCGGCCTTCTTGATCCCCTGAACGTAAGGCAACGCACTGCCGTCGAGAAAGGGCAGCTCAACCCCGTCAACGTCAACGCAAGCGTTGTCTATCCCCATCCCCCACAAGGCGGCCAGGAGGTGCTCCACGAATACAAGCTCATCCTCGCCGGTCCTGAGAACCACCATGTGAGAACGAACCTGTGCATTCTCCACACAAACAGGGAAGGTGACGCTCGCGCTCTTATCAATGCGGCGCAGGAGGAGTCCTGTATCCGGCTCAGCCGGACTGACGCGAACCCGGCTCAAGCCCCCACTCCACAGGCAGGGGCCGACAAGTTCGAAGGGGGCCTTAAGTGTCTTTTGTAGGCTCATCTCTAAAAAGCCGCGCCTGCGCGCGCAAGCTCAGGCGGTGGGGGCGGGCAGGTATGCCTGAAACCACGGCACCGGCCTCGATGTCCTTGAAAACGGCGGACTTGGCAAGCACTACCGCGCCTTCGCCGATGCGGACGTGGTCTTTGACCCCTACCTGACCGGCAAGCGTAACGTTATCCTCAAGGACCGAGGAGCCGGCGATGCCGCATTGTCCGGTTATAAGACAATTCTTGCCGATTCTCACGTTATGTGCGATGTGCACCAGGTTGTCTATCTTGGTTCCCTGACCGATTCGCGTCTGGCCAACCGTGCCGCGGTCGATGCAAACACCTGCCGCGATCTCAACGTCTTCCTCGATCACCACCCTGCCCAGATGCGGGACGTGTTTGTACGATCCGTCGGGATTCTTGACGTATCCGAATCCTTCGGAGCCGATGACCGAGCCTGCGCCGATCTTAACCCGTGCGCCTATCTGAGAAAGCGCATGGATGGTCACGTTAGGGCCTATCAAGCAATCCGGGCCGATTCGAACCCCGGGTCCAACATAGGCGAAAGGCAGAAGTACAGACGAGGGATCAATCAGGGCAGAATCCGATACGTAAACGATGTTTGGAGATTGTTCCTCTGAAGCCTGTGGAAACGTTTCCAGGGCTTTAACCCAGGATTGACGCACCTCGTGGAGGGAAATAATGGAGCGCGCTGAAAACCTCTCAGGACGCAAGCGTGTGATGACGCAACCTGCATGAGAAGCTGAAAGCTCTGCTGCATCATCCCCATCGTAGAAGGTAAGTTCATCAGGCGATGCCTCCTCAAAAGCAGCCGGACGCACAAGCTCTACACCCCCATCCCCCAAAAGCTCCCCTACTAAAAGTCTGGCCAATTCACCAGCGGTCACAGCTTACCCTCCGCTTTAGTTACTCCTATCTGCAGAGCTTGCTATCCCTGCATCACTCTTTGCCGGCAATAAGATAGGCCTGAAGCTTGGCCGCAAGCCCGCTTACCTTCTGCTCAAACAGGGCCTCTTCCTTCTCCGCAATCCTATCGGTAACCGGTGGAAAGACCTCATCTTCTTTGGGCTTAAGAAGCTTTAGGGTCACCACGATATCACCGCCTTGTCTCTCGACCGTCCCCATATAGACGAACTCCGCATCCAGATGTCGGCCTATCTCCAACGCGGTTGCCTCCTCCAGCTCACGATCGAACGAACCGCCGTATTGCAAAAGCATCGGTTCAACCTCGTGATCTGCAAGAAGCTCAAGCCTCAGCTCCTGCTCAAACTGTGAGACAACCCTCATGACCACCATGCGTACCCTTCTGCCGAGTTCCTCAGACTGACTTTTCTCATCCAAGGCGGCGATACCGAAAATCGCCACCTTCTTCTTGGCGCCTGAGGCGATTGCAGCGTATTCCCGGTTGAGCTCCTCGATAACCTGGGAGGTAATATCGAGCGAGACGTCGGCGTAAAGGAGGCTTCCTGCGGCCACGTCGAGCACAATAGAAATCCCTTGCTCTTGGGCGATCTCTTCGATCACCTCATTCATTTTGTCGATCACCGGGGCAAAAAGCTCGCGGTGCTTCTGGTCCACCTTGCCGTCCTTGCCCCATATATCCTGCCCAAACGTCTCGAGCTGGTGTCGCATGGCCGTAAGTTCCTGCTGTCTGGCACGCAGCGCCTCCTCGGAAAGCATGGGCTGCTGTGCCTTGAACTCGTCCTCCGCGGTCTGATAAGTCCGCCTGAGTGAATCCAGTTCGAACTTCCACTGGAGTACCGCCTGGTCAAGGGTGGCGCGTGCGATCTTTGCATCCTCAAACTCGTTAAGGATCTTGTCCGAATCGATAAAGGCGATCTTGTCCTGCGCCGATACACAACAGAACGCTAAAAGCACCCCTATGATTGTAGCTAAAGTTTTATTCCCCATAGCTTGAACTTTAATGCCCCAGGCTGGTTTGTCAAGCCGTCACCGCTCGTAACACACCAACCCCTTCGGACTTTTTATTCTACTGAGGGAGTATGGGAAGGTGGGGTTACAGAGGGGGGAGTTGACACATTCACATAGTTAAGTATTCTAAACAAACCAAA
>JAGMDF010000109.1 GCA_023128825.1 Caldifarciminota bacterium
TGCGCATAACCATCGGTACACCCCAGCAGAACAAGCGCCTGATCGCATCCTTGGAAGAAATCCTGAAAGGCAGAGACCCGTAACACGCCGTAACACACCGCAACACACCCGTAACACGCCGTAACACACCCGTAACACGCCCGTAACACACGCCGTAACACACCCGCAACACGCCCGCAACACGCCATACGGATACTCCAGCAGCCTATGTGAAAATCCAAGATAGAAATTTACAGGATGGCAGTTTACTTTTCGAGACCTCCCCGAGTCTTTCGCCGGAAGGAAAAAAGAAGCCTTAAAAAAAGCCCTGCCTTTGGGCAGGGTTTTCAGACCATGGGAGGAGTGCAAAAAGCCCCCCAAAATGACCAGCTTTTGACCAGCTTTTTGGTGACGAGTGCCACTCAAACCTAACGAGTTGGCGCCTCGCTTGTTTTTGTTCTCTACGGTTAGTTTCAGATAACCTCACCGCACATCTCACCTCCACCAACACCAGTTGAGTGCTCCAACCACTCAAGGGCCACATGCTTCTGAGAGAAGAACTGGGCATCCGCATACCTCCCCAGGTACTCCATAAGTATGATACCCACCATCTTTGTCTCGGGTCTGCTGCATATAAGAGCCACTCTCTCTACCCCTGCCCTGCGAAGCTGCCCGAGGAGTTGGGAGCGTAGCTCCTCGTCCGGAAAGGATTCAATCTCCGAGAGATCAATGACCGCTTTGTGTAGGACATGGCCTTTGATAAAACTCTGGCAACGCTCACACAACTCGTTGACATTTGAAGCGCTACAGTAACCTACGAAACGAACCCAAAGGGTCTGCTTTGCATCGTCGAGCCATGCGTCGTGCTTCATATTAGAATCTCACGAAATGGCCGCCCGGCGAACTCGCCAAATACCCCAGGCGCCGTAAAGATCATACACACCGGGCGACAGTTACTCGCAATACCAAAAAAACGACCTCTTACACATATCCTCTCCGGAATCATGCATGTATTTTGCGTTAAATTAGCCCAGGGTCAATCGGACAGATGCCCTACCCTCACAACTAAGCAAAAAACCTTAGTGAACATTGGTGGTCAACTATGCCATGTGGGGAATGAAAGGCACCTCTATGGTTTAGTTGAACTTATCCGCTCACAACCCGTCAAATCGAACAGGCCTAGACGATCCCCTTGGCAACGGCATACCGGGTCAGTTCAGCCGTAGAGTGAACACCCAGCTTTTCCATGATGTGAGCGCGGTGCGTCTGGACCGTTTTAAAGCTGATCTTGAGAATCTCCGAGATCTGTCGGCTCGTATATCCGTCTGCTATGAGCTTGAGAATCTGGCGTTCCCTTGCCGTAAGCTTGGCAGGACCATGACGAGAGGAACGAGTAGGACTCTCCTGGAGCTGGCGACGCAGCTTCTCCGATACCGAGGGTGAAAGGAAGGTAGATCCATGGTAAACGCTGCGCACAGCAGCAACGAGGTCGGATACAACCACATCCTTGAGTATGTAGCCCGATACCCCTACCTTGAAGGAATCTATGATATACTCCTCGTCATCGTACATGGAAAGGATAAGTATACGGGTTTCGGGAAGCTTCTCACGGATCTTGCGGGCCACCTCCACACCGGAAAGCAGGGGCAGGGCCATATCAAGAATCACCACGTCCGGTGCGTGATCTATGCAAGCCTGGACGCCCTTGAGACCGTCTTCCGCTTCTCCTACCACCTCTATGTCTTGCTCCTGCTCAAGCAGGGCGCGGATACCCTTGCGAACGACGGTATGATCGTCAACCAAGATGACCCTAATATTTTCTGCCATTACTCCTCCATGGAGAGTTTATCCGAACTGCGAGGTATTTCAACCTCCACCAGCAATTGAGTTCCCCTGCCAGGAGACGAACTCAACTCAATCCTGCCTCCGATCAGAGCCACACGCTCGTGGATCGAACGCAACCCCAATCCGGTGGAGACAGACATAATCTTCTCTACATCAAAGCCCTTGCCGTCGTCCTCAACCCTTACACGAAGCACAGGTTCGGCATACTCGAACCTCACCGTAATCTCCTCCGGCTCGGCGTGCTTTAAGGCGTTTGCAACCGCCTCCTGAATGATTCGGTAAAGCATGATCTCGGTATCAGGATCGGCGCGCGGAAAATTATCATCACCCTGGATCACAAAACTAACACCGGTTCCTTCGGCTGCGGATCGAGCAAGGGCACGCACCGCAGCGGCAAGCCCCAGGTTGTCAAGCGCGGGTGGAAGCAGCTCGTAGGAGAGATCCCTTATGAAGTCCTGTGTCTCCTTAACCATCTTTTTGGCTTCAGTCAACCGTTCCTGCGCTTTCCGTTCACGCGTCAATTCGGGAGCAGAAAGGGTAAGCGAAACCCCTGTCAACAGCTGAGCGATCTCGTCGTGCAGCACCCTTGCGATGCGGCGACGCTCATCCTCCTCGGCCTTAACCAGACGCAGATTGAGTTCTGAGATGCGACGCTCTCGCTCCTGAAGATTCTCATAAGACAAAGCAAGTTCCTTGGCCTTGCTTTCGGTAGCAAGTGCGGATGAAAGGATCTGTGAAGCGGTCCAGAACAGACGTATATCCTCAACGTTCCACTCGCGTTTGCGCCTTGCCTCGTCAAAACCGATGGCACCCCAGAAACGACCCTCTACAAAGATAGGCAAAACAAGAATGGCAAGTATTCGCTCGGCCTCGAACATCTCACGCTCACTGGCCGGCAGATCATCGGTAAGCCCGGGAATTGCCTCTCCCGTGGAAAGGGTTTTAAGCCATCGCTCGAATCCCTGATCATAGTAAACCTTATCCATGCGGTCGTTATCCAGCCAGGAAGCCTCCTCGGAAACCCAACGATGGATACGCTTCATAAATGGGCGGGTGTTCTCCTTCTCGTGTGAGAAAAGGTATACCCGGCTGACCCCTGTGACCCTGCCCAGCCGTTCAAGGAACTCGCCAAGCGAGGAATCCGAAACCTCCTCACTTAAGAACAACGAGGATATCTCAAAAAGAACCTTTTCATATTCCATGCGTAAACGCAAGGCCCTCTCTGCCTCTTTACGTTCAGTTATATCACGGGCCACACCCTGAACGGCAAGGATACGCCCCCCCTCGTCACGTATAAAGTTCCAACTCACCGCAAACCAATGGCTTCTCCCCCGGCTGTCATAGATCTCACAGTCAATGTCGTGAGCGGGCTTACCTTCACGCAGGGCCTTTGCAAACAGCGCTCCGAGCATCACAACGTCATCCGGGGCGATCGCCTTGAGAAACGCTTTCGGTTCTCTCAGGATATCCTCACGTTTGTACCCCATTTTTTCAACCGAGGGGGAACCGTAAAGAGGTTTACCAGATGGGGAAAGGAGGAATATGATATCAGAGGATGTCTCCACCAGGGTTCGGTAGCGCTGCTCGGAGCGAGCACGCGCCTCCTCTGCAACGCGCCGCTCCTGCTGCTCGAAGTAGCGGTCAATAACGGTGACTATCAAACGCACGGCCGTGCGGAAAGCCTCAATCTCGCTCTCCCTCCATCGCCGCTCTACCCGGCACTCCTCGACACCAATAAAGCCGTAGAAACCGCTGCGAAGATAAATAGGAGCAGCGATCACCGAAAGCGCACCTTGATCTCGAAACACCCTGGAGTCAACTTCCGGAAGAGAAGAAACCAAAGAAGCTGTAATCTCGCCATTCTTAAGACGCTTGTGGATGTATCCAATCCTGGAATAGGGATATTCACTTCCCAGAAGGGTGTTGATTCCCTGACCCAGCCACTCATGCATCACATGCGCCCCAGGTTCCTCCTGGGCTGAGGGATGGACCCCTTCCCTCTGCTTAGAGACTTCATGGTTGGTAGCAAGACAGACCCTGCTTACGCCTAAAGCATTTCCGAGAATCTCAAGACAGGCTTGGATAAATGTATCCAGGTTTTCGATCTCAATCGCCCGGTTCATGATCTGGGCGAAGGCGGTCTGGTAGATAAGGCGGAGCCGCAACTCGTCCTCCACCTTCTTGAGGTCGGTAATATCAGTTAACACACCCAGGGCGGCGTAGAGTTGTCCTTCAGCATCATAGATAGGCGCAGCATTCACAAGAACCTTTCTTGGAGTCCCGTTTTTGTGGATAAAGGTTGTTTCATAACGAGAGGTTTCTCCCTTCATACGTCGCCGGCTCTCGGAACGAATGAACTCAACCTCGTCAGACGGAACAAGCTCAAGCAAACTTTTTCCCATGAGTTCTTCCTGACCATAACCCACGAGTTTTGTCATCTTCGGGTTAACGAAAAGAAATCTCTCGTCGGAATCCACAAGACATATGCCCTCCTCTGCTGAGTTGACAAGGGTTCTGTAGAGTTCTTCGCGTTCACGCAGCGCCTCGGTGGCCAGCTTGCGCTCGGTGACGTCACGAATAAAGACGAGATCGGCGGGTTTGCCTTGATATGCAACTACCCCTGCGTTGAACTCTACATATATCTTGCTGCCGTTCTTGTGTCTGATTATTGTCTCGTATATTGGAGAAATATCCTCGCCCGCCATACGCCGCCTGTAACGCTCGTTCACCTTGGGAAGTTCTTCCGGGTCAATGTAGGTGGTAAAGGGAGTGTTGAGCATCTCCTCAACACTATAGCCCAACATCTGGGCCAGGCGTGGGTTGACATATTTGAGCAAGGTATCCTGTATAATTGTGATACCGTCATTGGCCCTCTCAACCAAGTTGCGGTATTTTTCCTCGCTCTCACGCAACGCCTCCTCAGCCAGTTTGTTCTCGGTGATGTTGGCATGAACCCCTACTATCCGAAGAGGTCTACCCTCTTCGTCCCTTTCTATAACATTGGCTCGTGCCCACAGCCAGCAGGATTCTCCGTTCTTCTTAATCACACGGAACTCTATCCCCTCACCTTCTTTATAGGGTTCCATAACTTCTCTTCCCTTTTTTAAGACTCGCTCACTGTCGTCAGGATGTATAAGATCAAACCACCAATCCTGGCTTACCGGCTTTTTACGAACATCATAACCAAGCATCTTGTAGTATTCCGGGCTTAAGAAAACCTCCCCCTTACGAACCTTCCAATCGAACATCCCCAGATTACCGGCCTCCATTGCAAAGTGAAGTCTCGCTTCACTCTCCCGCAGCGTTTCCTCGGCCCGTTTGCGTTCGGCGATGTCACGGATGAAAACAAGGACAGCCGGTCGGCCTTGATATTGAATAATTCCGGCATTGAGCTCCGCGTCAAGCATCTGACCGTCACGCGCAAGGAGTTTCGTTTCGTAGACTGAGGGCACCTGCTGGCCTGCCATACGGCGGCTGTAACGATCCAGCATATCATCGCGGGACCCCGGAGCTACAGTGTGTTTGAACTCCATTCCAATAAGCTCATCTAAAGCATACCCCCCAAGATTAGCGACGGCTCGATTGGCAAACACAATGCGACCGTCCTGAATGATAACGATCCCGTCTATTGCCTGTTCAACGAAGGAACGGTACTTCTCTTCGGATTCGCTCAGTCGAGAAAATAGACTGCTGTTTACTGCCGCGTCGGCCACCTGGTTGGCGAAAAGACCGAACAGGTCAAGATCGTGCTCTCTAAAACCCTCTTCGCTCAAACGGACGAGCGTCATCACACCCCAAAGCTCTCCGTGAGCTACGAGCGGTGCAACCAAAAGGCATCTAGGCGTTTCCTCGACGCCCGGTATACGTATCGCACTATCATCGAGGTGAACGTTATTGGCAAGGATCGGTTGACGCTCAAGTGCGGCCCTACCAGTGATCCCCTCACCCAAGACGATGTGGTAAGCGAGCCTCTTTTCACGGTCCTGGAGGACAGTGGTTGTTTTAGGAACGAGTTCTTCGGTCTGGGGATCGAATCGGTAGATGGTGCAGCCGTCGGCACCTATGAGTTCGGTGGCCCGCTGGGCTATCAGGCGGGCCACCTCCTTCTCATCCAAAGTGGCGGAAACCTGGGTACTGACCTCAAGCAATGTGCTGAGTTCCCGGCTGTGACGTTTAATCCCCTCCTCGGCCCGCTTGCGCTCAAGAACGGTAGCAAACATCTCGGCCACCGTTTGGAAGAAAACGCGGTGGCTTTCGGGAATCTCCTTCGGTGTGCCGGCTACAAGGTGCATCACACCTAAAAGCCTGTCTCCTGTACCTAAGATAGGCCAGGTGATAAGGGAACGAATCCCCAGTTCCTCTAATCTCTGCTTGTGGGTCTTAAGTATCTCATGACCCCTTACATCCGGAGCGAAGATAGCCTGGCGTGTACGTGCAACGATGGAGGGTATATGTGTAGGGTTATCAATAGAGCGAGGCGAAGGCTTGCTTCTTGCCTTCCCTTCGTTCATACCGGTCGCCGCCACTGCTTCGAGAATTCGTTTGCCTTCATCGTAAAGGCGCACCGCGCCGAAATCAAACCCCATGATGTCAACAAAACCTTCAATGACCCGCTGGCATAAGTCAGGTATATCCGTGGCATTAGCCGCTGCCTCTGCTATGGTGCGAAAGGCCTTACGTTCACGCTCAAGTGTCTGCTCGGCCCGCCTGCGTTCGGTGATGTCCTCCACCATCCCAAGACCGTAAAGCCCTCCACCTGATGGGTCTCGAACTGTCGTGGCGGTCAAAAATCCCCAGATTATCTGGCCGTCTTTACGGATATAGCGTTTTTCTGTCTGATACCGGTCTTCTCTCTTATCTATCCGCCTCCCTTTAATTAAATCAAGCTCTCTCTTGATATCGTCCGGATGTGTAATCTGATCCAACGTCATGCCCTGCAATTCTTCGGCGCTATAACCAAGCATCTCCTGAAGGGCATGATTGGTTTGCAAAAGATTTTCATCCATATCCATTAACGCCATACCGATACCGGCACGCTCGAATATGGCACGAAAGCGAGATTCGCTCTCCCGCAGCGCCTCGGTGGCCTGCTTGCGTTTGGTGACGTCCATGGCTATCTCCAGCCGGACCATGCGGCCATCAACCCATCTGATCGCGCGATCCCGTATCTCACACCAGAATCCATTAATGGTATTCTGAAACTCCCACGCATAAACACCGGTCGGCTCGCCCTCGACGTCAAGCAGCTTGTCATTCGTACAAAAATCACAAGGTCCGCTCTGACCATGTTGCAGGACCTGCCAACAGGTTTTGCCTTCGATATTGCCGAAATAATTACGCATCTTCTGGTTCGCAAAAAGAATCTCGTAGGTTTTCATATCCGCGACATAAACTCCAGAATCCAGGCTGTCCAACACGGTAAGGAATCTCTCATGGGACTCCCGCAGCGCCTCGACGCCACTAAGGTCAGCGGTTTTACCCTCCACAAGCACGACCCTGCTCACCTTTCCTTGCAGATCACGTATGGGATAGAAGGTAGTTACTACCTCAAGCAGACGACCGTCAGCACACCGGCGGCTTCGCTTTATACCCCTCAACTCCTGCCCTGAAAATACCTGACGAATCAAGCCCTCCTCCTCATCGCTCTCATCAGGGAGAAGGATGAGGTCAACGATCTTACGGCCCAGGGCATCCTCTTTCTTGTAGCCGTAGAGGCGCTCGGCGGCCTCGTTCCAAGCGACAACACCCCCTTCCACGTCGCATGAAAACGAGGCTGCCGGCAAGTGTTCAAAGATAGCCTTAAACAACTTTTCTGGCCCTAACTTATTCACGTCGGTTCTCTCATTAACGTTAACATAATAAGTATCCTGGGCTTTGAGTCAAGGGGAGAAGATGCTCCTTTTTCGCTACGCGAAAAAGCTCGCAGAGAAAAGACTGGCCAGCCAAGCTTTGCATGTGGTTTCTATCGGTATCGTTCCGTCGTGGTCCCCGCAAAGTTAGTCTCTAACTTTGTGGGGTGAGGACGCTTGACTTCGAACGGGTAATAAGGTAAAATCCAGACGAGATGCATGATTTTCCAAAACCCGGTATAGTAGCGAAGCGCTGTTTTATAGCAGCGGGTGCCCACCTTATAGGTCAAGTCGAGCTGGGCGAGTTTTCCAGCGTATGGTACAACGCGGTGCTGCGCGGGGACATCAACTACATCAAGATCGGGCGTGAAACGAACATCCAGGATAACTGCGTTCTGCACGTTACCCATGAACTGCCTGTGATCATAGGTGACCGCGTAACGGTGGGACACGGTGCCGTCGTTCACGGCTGCGAGATAGCCGATGACTGTCTTATCGGCATGGGCGCTATCATATTGGACGGTGCAAAGATCGGAAAAGGCTCGGTGATTGCGGCCGGTGCCGTGGTACGCGAAAGGATGGAGGTTCCACCGCACAGCCTGGTGGTGGGTATTCCAGGGACCATCAAACGCACGCTTGATCCGTCTACTATAGAGATGATTCGCGAGGCAGGGCGCTCCTACGTGGAGCTTACCAAAGAGCACCTGGCCAACACTCTAAGATGAGTTACTTAAGAAAGGCCTTGGGGCCGTTGTTGGCTGCCGGTGTTCTTCTCTCGGCCACTGGATGCGCGTGGCTTTTTGTAAACAGGGACAGATACGAAGCCGAAGCCCTGGCGGTGTTCCAGGCAGGAGAGACGTTCTACAAGAAAGCCGACTACGAAAAGGCGATATCTTCATTCACCGCGGTCATAAATGGTTATCCCCGCTCCGAGCTTGTAGATGACGCATACTACCTCGCATCGCTCGCTTTTGTCAAGAAAAAGGACTGGCGGCACGCTGTGGGCGCGGCCCAGCAGCTTGAGGCGGAGTTTCCCAAATCCCCATTAGTCCCAAAGGTTCAAATCGTGCTGGCACAAGGCTATGAGCACCTTGGGCTTTACGTGCCTGCACTTTTAGCATACTTCGAGACCTACCTTTATTCTGACAACATCGGGGAGCGAAAGAAGGCAGAGTCACAGGCCAAGAACCTGTTGGGGCGTGAGCAGGACTTCAACGTGCTTACCGACCTTTATGCTAACTATAAAGACACGGACGTAGCGGAGTGGTTCCTTTTCCGATTGGGAATGCGGGCTTTTGAACTGGATAACTATACCTCGGCCGAGCGCTACTTTGCCGAGCTTCGAGCGCGCTTCCCGCGCAGTCCGTATATTGATAAGATAGGAGGGCGGGAGATTTCGGCGGCGGCGCTCAAGGGTGAACTCGTCTGCGGGGTGCTCCTGCCCCTTTCAGGGAGTTTCTCGACATACGGTCAGTCGGTAAGAGAAGGAATTGAACTTGCACACAGCCTTAAGGGAGGCAGCACGGTTCATCTGGAGATATACGATACCCGCTCCGATCCAACCCAGGCCGCCATGGGGGCGGAGGTTTTAATCCGCAAGAAAGCCAAGGTCATCGTAGGGCCGCTGACCTCGGCAGAAGTAAACGCTGTTGCAAAAATCGCAGCCAAAGCGGGTATCGTTATGATCTCGCCTACCTCAACCGACCCAGGTCTGCTTTCCCTTTACGAGTGTCTTTTCCAGCTGAACTCCTACGCCGAGTCAGAGGCCCGCGAGATCGCCCGCTACGCTGCACGGCACGGCATAACGAGATTCGGAATACTCTACCCTAATAACGAGCAGGCTAAGACGATTGTCGATGCGTTTACGACCACGGTGCGATCCGAGGGCGGCCAGGTTATCTACTCTCACGCCTTGAGCGACACCGTGGTAGAGATGAAGGGAACCTTTCTCAATGTCCGTCACCAGGGCGCCGAGGGTCTTTTCTTGCCCCTTGACCGCCAACAGCTTCTTTCGGTAGTTCCGCAGGTGGTATACTATAGAATGAAGGTACGTATACTGGGTCTGGATGATTTTGCGGATGCGGAGATTCTTCGCCGCGGCGGTGCGCCCTTTGAGGGAGCGTGGTTTGCCGCATCCGGGGGGCGTATTGCAAATCCTATACCGTTCGAGACGTTCTTCGCTCACTACACCAGACGCTACAACAAGGAGCCTGACTGGGCCGCAACCCTTGGATACGATGCCTACAACTTCCTATACGAGGCACTCACTCAGGGTAGGGATCTCTCCCTGTGCCAGGCGCTCCGCGGGCTTGAGAACCGCCGGGGGGTACTGGGACGCCTCCTTTTCCTTACCAATCCCAGCGAGCCCTCGGTGCGTATCTACACAATTCACGCCAACGAAGTGAAGGAGATTAAATGAAAAAAAGGAAAAGGAAGGAGATAGTGGCCGCGCCCCAAACGCCGCGCTTTCAGCTTATTAACTGGGTTCTGCTGGCCGCAGCGATTGTTCTGATAGCCTTAGGGTTCTTCAGCCTCTCGCGCGGCTCCATCACACTTGCCCCGATCCTCTTGGTTGCAGGTTACTGTGTAGTGGTGCCGCTGGCTCTGCTGCTGCGAGTAAAACCCAAAGAAAAAGACCATGCCTGAGCGTCAGTTAGCGGATGCGGTTGAAATAAACCGGATGATCACCCGCATCGCCACTCAGATAATCGAACGCAACAAGGGTTCCGAGAACCTTGCGCTTGTGGGTATCGTTCGGCGAGGAGACGCGCTGGCTAAAAGGTTAGCCGCTGAGATCAAACGTCTGGAAGGACGCGATGTTCCTGTGGGAGCAATAGATATAACCCTTTACCGGGACGACCTTCAGCTTGCAGCAGAGATGCCGATAGTCCAGGCGACATCAATACCTTTCGATGTAACGGGCAAGATCATCGTGCTCGTAGACGACGTGCTCTACACCGGCCGCACGGTAAGGGCCGCCTTAACTGAGATTCTTGACTTCGGAAGACCCAAGATAATCCAGCTGGCTGTATTGGTCGATCGCATCCACCGGGAGCTGCCAATAGGAGCGGATTTCACCGGCCGCAAGATACCCGCTTCAACGAGTGAGATAGTAGACGTATTCCTTGAAGAAACCGATGAGCGAGAAGGTATATTTATTAAGAAAAAAGAACCCGAGGAGGGATAGAAGTGACCTGGACTCACAAGAACCTGTTGGGTCTTGAGGGATTATCCAGGGAAGAGATAACCTTCATACTCGACACCGCAGAGCGATTTCACGAGGTGCTGGACAGACCCATTCCTCTGGTGCCCGCCCTGCGCGGGAAGACCATCCTGAATATGTTCTACGAACCCTCAACCCGAACCGCCACCTCGTTCGCAATGGCAGCAAAGAGGCTCTCCGCCGACGTGGTCGGGTTCAGCAAAGCCTCATCGAGCGTTAAGAAGGGCGAGACCCTTCTGGACACGGTTCGCACCATCGAATCCATGCGTGTGGACGGGGTGGTGATACGTCACTCCTGTCCCGGTGCTGCCCGCTTCATAGCCCAAAGGATCGACGCCTTCGTGATAAACGCTGGCGACGGTGCGCACGAGCATCCCACCCAGGGGCTTCTGGACCTCTCCGCAGCCCGCAAAAGGTTGGAAAGTTTCGAGGGCAGACATCTGGTAGTAGTAGGCGATATTACCCACAGCCGGGTGGCGCGCTCAGCCATCTACGGATTCTCCACAATGGGTGCTGAGATTACGGTATGCGGGCCAGCGACCCTTATCCCACCTCATTTTAAGAAGGCCTTCCCAAACGTAGGTATAGAAACCGACTTCGATAGGCTCCTCGCCGACGCCGATATGATAATGATGCTCCGGTTACAGCTTGAGCGCCAAGGCAAGGGGCTGTTTCCTTCGATAAGGGAGTACCGCAAGCTCTACTGCCTGACCGCAGAACGGATAAAGAAGGCGAAACCTGACGTGGTGGTTATGCATCCGGGACCCATGAACAGAGGGATAGAGATAGAACCGGCTGTAGCCGACGGTCCGAACTCGGTGGTGTTGGCTCAGGTGCGCGCCGGTGTGGCGGTACGCATGGCGGTTCTTTACATACTTGCAGGAGGCGAGCTTGAGCACTAGATTTCTCATACGCGGCGGATACGTCTTCTTCCCTGAAGAGGAAGCCATGCGAAGGGCGGATGTTGAGATCGCGGAGGGCCGCATCGCAAGGATTGCAGAGACGCTCCCTGCCGAGGCCGATACCCGGATAATCGAGGCGCAGGATAAACTCCTATCCCCGGGTTTAGTGGACCTGCACGCCCATCTGCGCGAGCCTGGACGTGAGGATACCGAGACCCTGGAATCGGGCGCCTGGGCCGGACTTGCCGGAGGATTCACCACAATATGCGCGATGCCGAACACCCAGCCTCCAACCGACACAAGGGAGCAGGCAGCGTTCATCAGGAAGCGCTCAGATGAGCTCGGTCTTGCGCGCATACTCCCAATTGGCGCCGCAACCAAGGGCAGAGCCGGTGAGGAGATTACCGAATACGCGCTCCTTAAGGAAGCGGGTGTCGTGGCTGTATCAGACGACGGCGACTGGATTTATTCTGCTGAAGTGATGCGCCGCGCGCTTGAGTATGCAGGGATGCTTGGCCTCGTGGTTATTACCCACGCGGAGGAGCCGAACCTGTGCGAAGAAGGGGTGATGAACGAAAGTGCGATCTCGGCAAGGCTTGGACTTAAGGTCAGACCTGCGGTGGCGGAAGAGGTTGCGATCCAGCGCGACATAGCGCTTGCCTCCTGCACCGGCTCCCACCTGCACGTTGCACATATCACCACCGCGCGCGGAGTGGAGCTGGTGCGTCAGGCACGAGCCAAAGGAATAAAGGTCACGACAGAAGCCACACCTCACCACCTGCTCCTCACTGACGAGGCGCTTTTAAGCTTCGACGCCAACTACAAGGTCAACCCGCCCTTGAGAACCGAGGAGGACAGGAAGGCGCTACTTGAGGCTCTCAAAGACGGAACCATCCAGGCAATAGCCACAGATCACGCCCCTCACGCAATAGAAGAGAAGGAACAAGAACTTGACCTTGCACCCGCAGGGATGATTGGTTTGCAGACCGCCCTATCGGTGCTCTGGGAGAGCTTGGTTGAACCCGGAGTTATCAAACCCGAGCTCCTGCTCGGGCTTCTTACCACAGGGCCTGCGTCGGTCATAGGCGAGAAGGTCGAATTGAAGGAAGAAATCCCGGCGAATCTTATGGTCTTTGATCCTGCCGCGCGCTGGACGTTCGATGCGGAGACCAACCGTTCGCTGTCGCAAAACTCGCCCTGGTTCGGTAAAAAGCTCAAGGGCAAGGTCGAGCACGTCTTTTTGGAGAAGAAGCACTTCAGCTTCTGATCGAAACCTCTCTTAGCGTATCAAGACCAGCTTCAGGGTTGAAGAAGCCGGTGATAGTTTGACAAAATACACCCCTGGGGATAGGGGCCGTCCGTTAGCATCCGTTCCATCCCAATGGATGGTTTGATTGTCACTGATCGTTAGATCCCTGACCACGCTCCCGCTTGCGTCGTAGATAATCAGCTCTCCCCCACTGACCAAGGGAGAGATACGGAAGGTAAAGTTTTGCCCAACGCCCGGCTCCACTGCAAGGGATAGCTTCGATTCTGATTCAGGCAACTCCTCGTCAATTCCCGCACCCACGACGTAAGAGGCATATGCTTCGTAATATCATTTGTTTAGTCCCTTTGCCTGTCTTATCAAGACAACCCGTGCGTTGGCGTTGAACTCGTTATTGTACATCCTGATGAAGTAGACACCTGAAGGACAGCTTGCACCTTTTGCGTCTTTGCCGTTCCATGTAACCTCGTAGTGTCCAGGAGTCTTCTTAAATCCGATGTCAGTAACTTGACCTTTCGACCCGTAACGTCGAAGACGCTCAGCTTCACCAGTTGGTCTTCTTTAGAACCCAGTGTGCCGCCTATGGAGATTGTTGTTATTGTGAAGAATCGTCAGGCCTTGGCTATCTCCTCACCCTTTATGCGTTTCACCTTCTTCCAGCCACGGGTCTCAAGCCCGCAGATAAGGTTGAAGGTCGCGGCTATCACCAGCGGGAACCAGTGAAACATGTAGAGCATCGTGATGCAGGTGCGACCGATTATCTGCCAGAAGGAGTACCGGCGCTCACGCACATACGCCGATACCAACTTGATCAGAATGAATATAGCAACCGCTCCCATAACGACGGCAAGGCTCCCCAACCGCAGGTATCCAAGTGTAAATATCCAGACCACCTGGGTCAGGAGATCGAACAGCACGTATATGGGCAGGGCGAACTCGGTTAAGAACATCACCATGTCAAAGCGCTGACGCGGATGAAGCGGCCCCTTCAGCAGCCGTGGAAGATACATAAGATAGCGCAGCATGCTGCCTTCAAGCCACCGGATCCGCTGCCGGGAAAAGCCCTTGAAATCCGGTGCGGCCTGCTCCCACACGGCGGTCTCGGGAACAAAGCGTATCCTGTACCCCCCAAGAAGCATCTTGGTTGAAAGGTCAAGATCCTCGGTAAGTGTGTGGTTGCTCCAGCCGCCTACAGCTTCAAGTGCCGAGCGTTTTATAAACGAGCCGTTGCCCTTGAACTCCACAGCCCCGCCCACCGAGTCGCGCCCAAGCTGAATGCTTATATCGATCTTGTACTCATCCGACTGCAGCAGGCACAAAAAGTTGGTCTCAGGATTGGCTATCCGCTTTGTCACCTGAGCCCCGCCCGTCCGTTCTGGAGCCAGGTAACCCACAGCGCGGGTGATGAGGTCAGGGGGAAAGTTGGCGTCCGCATCAAGAACCAAAAGAACCTCGCCCTTTGTGAAAGGAAGGCATTCGTTCAAGGCCGCGGCCTTGCCCGCAAAGGCGTCCCGCTTGCGGGAAAGAACCCCCAGCTTAGGGTAACGTTTCTTTAATCCCTCGATGACTTGCGGGGTATTGTCAGTAGAACGATCGTCGATCACCCAAACCTCGTAGTTCCGTGCCCCCTTCTCATGATAGCGAAGCTTGAACGCCTGCTTGACTGTCTCGGCAATGACCTCCTCTTCGTTATGAGCCGGGATAAGTACCGAGACGAAAGGGCGATAATTTTTATCCGGTGGCCTGCGTTCGGCGCGCTTACCTATCATCAAAGCCGAGTAGCCTATAAGCAGAATGAAGAAAAGCCCGGTGCCTACGAAAAACCAGGGGCCCAGCTTCATAAACATCTGCAGACCTGCGAGGGCGGCTACAAAGATAAAAAGGATCAGCCTGCGGTTAAAAGGAATCCGTGCTATCATGTTTGTTAGTTTATCAGTCCTCAGGCAACTTGTCAAGGAACCGCAGTTCGCACCTCATCGCTTGGTGATCTTTCTGAGGCGTGAGTTACCCTTCTCAGCGGTTGATGGAGCCTCCTTAGCCGCAGCGATTCGAAGGGCCAGGTCTTGCCTGAAGATGATAAGGATGACGATAACGGCGAAAACCCCGGAAAGAACCCCGATCCTGAAGTACCAGGAAAGCGAGATGGGGGCAAAGAACCGCACTGCAAGAAAAGCAAGCAGACATACGAGAAGGAACATCAAGCCGTCTATAATCCAAAGAATCGCTCGAGACGGCGGCCTCTTGTCGGCACGTCGGTGATAGTAGCCGCTGCGGCGTTTTACGACGTGGACAGCGAGAAGGATCAGGGAAACGAGCCAGAGAGCCCCGACTGTTATCGCAAGCCAGGGCCCAAGACGTGACTCGATTAGAGAACTGATCCCAAGCATTCCCAAAGATACCGCTTTCTGCGGAACTGTCAAGTAAAAATCTTGACAAGTAATGTTGCATCAATAGAATAGAGCTAGACTTGTGGGAGGAGACGAAAGGAGAATCATGAAGGTTCTGGTTACCGGAGCGGATAAATTCCTTGGTTCACACCTTGTGGATCGTCTTGTGGCCGAGAACGAGGATGTTGTAGCGCTTGATCCCACGGGAGGACGAGGATTCATAACCACCCGAGCCCGCGTATATCGCCACGATTATCGCTCGGAAAATTTGCAAAAACTCTTCGAGAGGGAGCGAGTGGACGTCGTTTGCCACTTCGCCTACGAACATTCCATAGTAAACAGCTTCGAACAACCTCTTCAAAACGCAGACCATATCCTTTACAGCCTGATTCTTCTTGAGCTGTGCAAACAATATCACGTAAAACGGGTGATCTACGGCTCTTCTACTGCGGTCTACGGAAACCCCCAGTATCTGCCGTGTGACGAGGAGCACCCGACTCATCCGGTTTCGCCGGTGGGGATCACCCAGCGAACGGTCGAAAACTACCTCTACTCCTACTGGGTCAACTTCGGGCTTGATCATGTTATCCTGCGGACGGCAAACGTCTACGGCCCTCGTCAAAGCCCGGAGTCCGAAGGCCGAATTATTTCTATCCTCATCGGCCGGATGCTAAAGGAAAGGCAGGTTATCATCAACGGCGACGGTTGGCAGGAGCGTGATTTTATCTTCTTCTCCGACGTAATGGACGCGGCAATTGCGGCGATAAGACTCCCTGAACGGAAAACCAAGCGCGCCGCATCCGTCGACTTCATCTACAACCTGGGAACCGGTAAGAGTGTCTCAATCAACCGGATCTTCGCAATGCTCAAGGAACGCATCCCGTACGGACACGAACCAGTCCGCGGACCCCAACTTCCATGTGAGGTATTCGAGATGCGCCTGGATCCTCATCACGCCCTAACCTCGCTGGGATTCAAGCCAAAGGTAGGGCTTGAGGAGGGAATTGACCGCACCCTGCTTTGGTTCAAAAAGGAACTGAACGTCTAGCATCCGCCTCACTTACCGGGCAAGGAGGACGTGAAGGGGATCATTCCTCTTCGTTGGCGGACGGCGAAAGGCCCCTCCTGCACCCCAGGACGTGCCAGTGAAAACTCCCAGGCCTGGCTTGCTCCTCATCCCTCAGATCAATAATCTCAACATCCCCCAGGAACGCCACCACATCGGCGGCATCACAGTAGTGAGTGAGCAGTCCGTTCAGGCTGAACGTATCAGGTTCAATCTCCATCCCCTTGCCGTAGTCAGCATGTCTGGTGGAGATAAGGGTTATGTAAAAGAAACCCTCCTCGCGGAGCCGGGCAAGGAGCGAGTCAATTGAACGCTTCAGCCCTTTGTGATCGGAGCGGTAGAGGGTGTTGAACGCAAAAACGAAGTCAAAGGGCCCCTCGATAAGCCTGGCTCGAAGCCCTTCATCCTCAAGCGTTTTCGTAAGTTCGGCGAGTGATTCCTTGGATGGGTCGAGAACCGTGGCTTCAAATCCCTCGCTGACCAGAAGAGAGGCAACCTCCCCGCCACCCACTTGAAGAATCCTGCGCACAGCGTTTGCTCGCAGGAAGGGTAAAAGAGCGCTCACGCGTCGCAGGGCATAGGATTCAGCCATTACTCCTCCGTCTCATGGTATCTATCCGAAAGGATTTCCCTAGTCTCTTCGGTGGCCTCGTCGACTTGCGTTAATTGTGACTCCACCGCCTCCACCCCATACGAGGATAACGCCAAGTAAGAACCCGAAGTCGTACCAGCCGCGGTTGTTGAAGCACTCATACATCTTAACGTTCTTGTTGAACAGGGAGATGATGAAGGTGATTATTGAGATTATCCCATGCCACAGCCCGGCCCAGAAACCGGCAGGATTCGCCGCGTTCCAACGAGTAGGGTCTCCTGCCGCACACCCCAGAAAAACCAACGCAAACAAAACCAAAAAGACAGGTAGATAGTTCCAACTAAATCTCTTCATTAACTCCTCCTGCATCAACTATACGCAAACGAAACGCCTGGTCAAGGAAATCACCCCTCCCAGCCTCACCCCCTGCCTTCCAACTCCCCTGCACCTACTTCCCCACACCCTCGTCCCTTCCATTGATTCTCACCACTTTCGATTCTGATTATCTTCTCTCCCCTGTTTTTAGTTGAGCAATTATCGTGCCAAGTAGGCCCTCATCCAAACAACGCATATACAAGGATTCCGGACCCGGATCCCAAGGAAAGCCACGGATTCTTAAGGATAAGGATAATCCTGTTTCACAACCGGTAAAATCACGTGATGCAACCAACAGCTTTTTGACCACCTATGAATTTGCCAATCCATCGTTGACATAACCCTTTTCCCGGATAGAGTCAGGGTGTGCAGGAGATCGTAATCAAGCAACTTACCCCGACCGATTACGAGAGGATAATCGAGCTTTGGGAGCGTGCCGGGATGCCTGCAAGGCCCAGGGGCCGCGACTCTTATAAAGAGTTAACCAAACAGATGGAGAAAAACCCAAAGTTCTTCTGGGGCGCGGAGATCAAAGGCGAACTGATAGGCGTGATCGTAGCTTCAAGCGACGGCAGAAAAGGCTACCTTAACCGAATCGCGGTCCAGGCTCGCTACCGCGGCCAGGGCATCGCCCAGAGACTTACGCTTGCCGCAGAGGATACTCTGAGAAAGGAAGGGATAAAGGTCATCACCTTGCTCGTCGAGCGCGATAACATCCCGAGCATTCAGTTGGCTCACAAGCTGGGCTACGTTCAACACCCGGACATAATCTACTTTTCAAAAAGGGAATCGGAAGAGGATTAACCAGTTCAGGGAAAATCGCAACATCTTGCCGGGATATTACGTCTAAGATATAGACAATCCGACTCAATCGTACGCTCGTATGCTTAAAAAAGAGTTCGATCATTGAAGGCCGGTGCTTGCACCGGCCTTTTTATAAAGATTGCAAGATAGACGCCTGTGATACACTCTGGACCAAAGGAAATACCTAAGACCTAAGGTGTGTTACGGGGCGTGTTGTGGGATGTGTTGCGGGTGTTACGGGTGTTACGGGTGTTGCGGGTGTTTACGGGTGTTACGGGTGTTACGGGGTGTTACGGGTGCCTAAGATCTCGTTTGCTTTTGGACGGTAGCCGTTTGCGAACGCTCGAGCGTCCATCTCCCTCCTGCCTTCCGGCTTGAGTTTTAGAACCTCAAGAAACCCTGCACCGCACTGAACCACGAGTCGACCGCTCTCTAAAGCCATGCTTCCCGGTACTCCTGCACCTTCCTCATCAGCCACCTGTGAGCGTACGACCTCAAGCCGCCTGCCACGAAACAAGGTGTAGGCCAGTGGTTCGGGCGAGAGTGCTCGAATCAGGTTGTGTATCTTTCCTACCGGCTCGGACCAGTCAATAAGTCGCTCTTCCTTGCGTATCTTGGGCGCCGGGGTTATGCATTCGGTGGTTTGAGGAGAGGGTGTAAGCGTAGCATCTGCAAGCCCTTCGATTGTCTTCTCAACCAGATAGCCAGCTGCACGGCTCACGTGTTCGGCAAGATCGCCGCAGGTATCATCAGGTTCTATCGGAAGGGGTTCGGAGAGAAGGATGCCTCCTGCATCCACGCGCTCGTTCATCTGGATAACGGTAATACCTGTTTCGACCTCCCCTGCCATTATAGCCCGCTGCATGGGAGCGGCACCTCTGTAGGCGGGAAGCAGGGAGGGATGCACGTTGATCGCCCAGCGCGGGATTGAGAGAAGTTTCCCTGAGAGTATCTGACCGTAAGCGAAAAGGATGAAGACATCGGGCGAACGCGATCGGCACCAGCTTACCGATTCGGAAGAGTTGACGTCCTGCGGCTGATAGACAAAAAGCCCCAACTCCAACGCTACTTCCTTGATCGCCGAGGGTTTCATCTTCCTGCCGCGGCCTACCGGCCGGTCAGGGGAAGTAACAACCCCTGCCACCTCCCCAAATGAGACACACCGCCGCAAAAGGGGTATACCTATCGCGGCGGTGCCGAAGTAAAGAATCTTCAGGTTACTTCTTCTGTGAGACAACGGATTTGTCGATCTCCAATTCCGTCTTGTCGGCGGTCTTGATAATGAAGCTTTCCTCCTTCACCCTGGTGATGATTCCGATTACGCCGCCGTTAGTGACGACACGATCCCCCCGGTTCAACGCCTGAAGCATCTCCTTGTGTTTCTTCTGACGCCTGCGCTGTGGCAGAATCATAACGAGGTAGAATACAACGAGTATACCCAGGAGAATAACCCAAGTGATCCATGCCGGGCGCTTCTGTCCCTCTTCCCCGCCTCCAAAACATCCGCCTGCCAGGGGTTGCTGCTGGGGGGCCGGCTGCGGTTCTGCTTCTGTAGCCTGAACCTCGGGCTGGCCGGTTTCTGCCGGCTGAACCGCCTCGGTCGCTTGCTTTCCCGTCTGTCCAGGCTCAGCAGTGGGCGGGGCCTGACCTAAAAGCAGGAACATCAAAGCTAACTTAAGAATCATCTGTCCTCCAATTTCGTTTAATCTCTTATTCTACTCAAACGCGTCCCACTGTCAAATGCAGCACCTCGGCCTCGATCGAGTGTTCACGAATTACCCTGGCATCGGCGTGGCTCGGCACGTTGATGCGGGGTATGAGATAGCGAAGAAGTTCGTAGGGGCCGACCTTCAGGTCGTGCCGATCATATTATATTCGGGCCGATTTGACGCGAAGCGGCGTTTGAACGAAAACCCTGCCCACGCGTTTTTGTCATTGCACGGGCGTCGAAGACGCCCGAAGCACACGAAGCGACGAGGGCACGGAGTAATCTCATAAGAGGAAGATATCATCCCCCTTTGATCGCTTGTAATCCCCCTTTAGTTCCCCCTTAAAAAGGGGGACTGTTTTGCCCCCCTTCTGAAGGGGGGTGCCTGAAGGGCGGGGGGATTTAAGGGAGGTGGCCGCTCTAAAAAGAGCGGTCGGAGGGATCTGCCCCCCCCACCTCCCCTCCTGTTCAGCCTGTTGACACCGAGAGCTAGCCATTTATAATTCAATCTACCGGGGGCGTAGCTCAGCCGGGAGAGCACCTGCTTTGCAAGCAGGAAGTCGGCGGTTCGAGTCCGCTCGCCTCCATTATCACCCCACACGATCGCTACGCGCTCGCGCGGGGACCCCATAAAATGCTCCTTTTCTCCTAAACGGAGAAAAGATCGCAGTTTGATTTTGTAGGGCCGATCTAAAGATCGGCCCTTTTTATCTCCTCAATCTTGACAATCATCCAGCTCGGCCTATAATTAGTCCAGGTTAACTTTTTTAACGGAGGCTAACAATGACCGCCCTCACCGAAGGATTGCAGGATTATCTAGAGGCAATACTTCTATGCGAAAGAAAGCATCGCTTCGTTCGTACCAAGCATTTAGCCGAAAGGTTGGGGGTTAAAAGCCCGAGCGTTCATGCCGCAGTGAAGGAGTTGACTCACCTTGGACTTGTAGAGCATGAGAGCTACGGCCACATAGAACTCACTCCCGAAGGCCGCAAGGAGGCCGAGCTGGTCTACTCCCGCCACAAAACACTGTACCGGTTCTTTACCGACATACTTGATTTGCCTCGTGATCTGGCCGAGAACAACGCGTGCGGGATAGAGCATCACCTGGATGAGATAACCCTTAAGAGATTAACCAGGTTTTTGGATTTCCTGGAACGAAAGATGAAGCAATCAGACGAATTTGCCAACGAACTCAAGGAGACGCTTAACAATGAGTGAGAAATTACTGACCGATCTTTCCGTAAACGAAGAGGCTGAGATCGTGGAGATAAGGGGCGGACGGGGTATGCAGGGCAGACTGAGGGCATTGGGGCTGGCAGAAGGACAACACGTAAAAAAACTATCCGGAGTGGGTTTTGGTGGACCGGTAATCATCCTCATCAATCGTGCCCAGGTAGCTATCGGACGAGGCATGGCCAGAAGAATAATAGTCCGTACCGACCACACCAATGGCTGAAACCTGTCACGGAGTTACCCCTAAGAAAACCAACCGCGTATCTGCTGACATCCTGCTTGTGGGTCAGCCCAACGTCGGCAAGAGCGTTTTGTTCTCGCGGATGACCGGCATACGCACCATCGCATCCAACTATCCGGGAACCACGGTCGGCTACACCACGGGCAGGATGCGGTTTGCAAACGATATCTATGACGTTGTGGACGCACCTGGGACCTACTCGCTTGAGCCTTTAGACGATGCGGCAAGGGTGGCCGTTAATCTGATTGATGACGCGGTGAGGATAATCAACGTGGTAGACGCCACCCATCTGGAGCGCCACCTGACCTTGACACTTGAGCTTTTGGCACAGGGCAAGCCGATGGTTATCGCTTTAAACATGTCGGACGAGGCGCGGCATAAGGGAATAGAGATAGATGTAGCCAAGCTGGCCCAGCGGTTAGGCGTTCCGGTTATCCCCACCGTAGCAAGAACCGGCGAGGGGGTTAGGCGATTGATTCTTGCCACTCTGGCTCTTGATATCGACAAACAGAAGGTTCCCGGAATAGGTTACGAAAAAAAAGGAGGGAGGAGTGTTACGGGCCATCCGCACATACTCCATCACCCTGAAGCTAACCACAAGGGACACAAGCACATCCCGGAGCAAACCGTATGGCGCAGGGTCGGTAAGGTAGTGAACGAGGTACAAACCCTGCATAACCATCATCACACATTTGGCCAATGGCTGGAGGACGCAAGCGTCCATCCTGTGTGGGGCGGGTTGGTTGCAATGCTGGTTTTGGCCGTCTCCTTTATTTTAATCCGCATGATCGGCGAGTTCCTGATCGGAGGGGGTATCGGGATCGTAGGAAATCCCTGGGTCGAGCTCCCCTTCGGCACCGAGAAGTTGTTCGACGTGGCGTGGAAACCTGTAATGATGAAGCTCTCCGGGTTATTGGGTGAGGGAAGCTTCCTGCACAATCTATTTATCGGCCAGCTCATCGGCGGCCAGATAGACTTCATGCAGTCCTTCGGGATATTGACTTCCGGTCTGTTCATTCCGTTGGGAGCGGTGCTCCCATACATCGTAAGCTTTTACTTCGTGCTCGGACTTTTGGAGGATACAGGCTATCTGCCCAGGCTGGCGGTGTTTTTAGATAACGTCATGCACCGGCTTGGTCTGCACGGGTATGCGATAATTCCGACACTTTTAGGGCTGGGCTGCAACGTTCCCGGGGTGATGGCGACAAGGATTCTGGAGACAAAGCGGCAGCGGTTCATAACCGCTACGTTGATCTCCATCGCCGTCCCCTGCGCAGCGCTTCAGGCGATGATCATCGGCCTGGTCGGTGACCGCGGGTTATGGCCGGTGGCTCTGATCTACGGCATCCTTTTTGTGGTGTGGATTGGCATCGGGTTGATCCTGCGGTTCACCTCCAAGGGGTTCAGACCGGAATTATTGATAGAGATCCCTCCCTACCGGGCACCTTCCTGGCGCGCACTTGGCTCCAAGCTGTGGATGCGGGTTACCGGCTTCTTGAAAGAGGCTTTACCGGTGGTGCTGGGAGCGGTGGTTGTTGTTAATCTCCTCTATCAATTCAACGTATTCACCTACATAGCCAGGGCCACAGCACCTGTGATGAGTTTCCTCTGGGGCCTGCCTAAGGAGGCTATCGTTCCATTACTGGTAGGGATATTAAGGAAAGACGTGGCTATCGGCATGTTCGCACCATTGAATCTGACAATCAAGCAGTTGGTGATAGGAAGTGTTGTCTTATCCATGTTCTTCCCCTGCATCGCCACGTTAGTGATTTTGTTCCGGGAGCTGGGCTGGAAGGACGGGCTGAAATCCATCGGCATCATGCTGGCCGCGGTGATAGTAGTAGGCGCGGCAATAAACCTCCTCTGGCCGTAACTTAGAGATGATCAGGTATAGGAAGTGGATTGCCGTAGCCAAAAAGTTAGTCTTAGCTAAGATGTTAAGGGTAAGCTAACTTAAGTGACAAAGGAATTGTGGAAAGGATTATAAAAACCAAACAAAGGAGCCAAAATGAAGCGAACGCAAATCGCTCTTGCCGCACTGGGGGTATTGCTTACTATGCTGAACCTCAGCGCCGCTAACGTAGGGGTTATTAAGGGAAGTATGAAGGACGCGGGAACCGGAGAACCCCTGGCAGGGGTAAACGTCATCGTGGAAGGCACAACCATCGGCACGGCCACCGACGTGGACGGCGACTTCATCATACGTAACGTGCCTGTCGGCAGGTGCAAGGTGGTGGCCTCCATGATAGGTTACGCACCGGTAACGAATAGAGTCGTGGTCGGCGCCGATAAACCGGTTGACGTTGACTTCAGACTCCGGCAATCGGCCATCAGTATGGGCGCGGTGGTTGTAACCGGAACCAGGACGCCGCGGTTCATTGCCGACGTTCCGGTGCGCACCGAGGTCATAACCAGCGAGGCTATCCAGGACAAAGCCGCTCCCGACCTTTACGAAGCCCTGGACGGTTCGGCAGGCATCCGTGTCGAACAGCAGTGCCTTTACTGCAACTTCAGTATGCTGAGGATGCAAGGGCTTGGCGCAGACCACACCCAGATACTGGTGGACGGCCAGCCTGTCTACTCCGGCCTTGCAGGCGTGTACGGTCTCCAGCAGCTTTCAACCGCCGAGGTGGAACGCATCGAGGTCACCAAGGGCGCAGGCTCGGCCCTTTACGGAAGCAGCGCCATTGCCGGTGCAATCAACGTCATAACCAAACGACCAACCAATGAACCAAGCATCTCCCTGGGCGTCGAGATGGGTTCCTACAATACCAACCGCTACCACTTCAACGCGTCTGCGCGAAAGAATTGCCTGGGTGTCACCCTTTTTGCCCAGCGTCACGGAGGCGCTATCATAGACCAGACCGCTGACGGCCTGAGCATGGCTGAGGTAAAGAACCCCGACGGCATCTCAGACCGGGTGGAAACCAACGTGACCAACGTAGGGTTCAGCGTAGTCGTAGATACCATTATCGGTCAGGATCAATTGACTATCCGCGGCAAAACCCTCCATGAGTTCCGGCTGGGCGGAGTTCTGGATGACGACCTCTACGAGAACCCGTTCTCCGCAGGCACGGAACGGATTATCACCGACCGCTACGAAGGTGAGACGGGTTATCTCAAGCGGTTCAGCTTCGGCAGCGAGATAAACGGAACCTTTGCCTACGTCCATCACAACCGCAACGCCACCAACGACACCTACCTTGGCGATTACATGGCTACGCACGCAGATACGATGCCTAATCTTGAAGAGATGCGTCCCTACATGGCCGCTGAAAACCTCTACACCGCGAACCTCAACTACCTGCAGCCCCTCGGCATGGCCCGTCTTCTACTCGGCCTTCAGTACTCGCACAACGACCTTACCGAATCAGGCAAGTACGTTGTGGTAGATGAGGATGACCCGCTGTACGGCGAGAGCTACACCTCCACCAGCGAGAAGAAGGCCGACGAGTTCGGCGCATACCTGCAGGGTGAGTTTGAGATAGCCGATCCCCTTGAGATAGTAGCCGGTGTACGCTACGACTACCATCAATCCGAGGATAACTTCCGAGGTTCGGGCAACGTGGCCCCTGAAGGCGTCGAGCCGGTTCTATACGATGAATCCGCAATCAATCCGCGCCTCGCCGTGAAGTTTTCCCCGTTCTCCTTCCTGGTTCTGCGTACCAGCGCAGGCACCGGATTCAAGGTTCCCTACGGCTTCTCAGAAGACCTTCACCTGTGCAGCGGCTCTCCGCGCGTATGGAAGGGCGCTGACCTCGAACCTGAAAAATCAATAAGCTACAACCTGTCAGCCGATTTCAACATGGAAAGGTTCGCGTTGAACGTGAACGTCTTCCGCACCGACCTCGTGAACGCGGTCGGTCTCGTTGACGCAAGCGAGCAGGCCTCGGCCCTGGGCTACACCTACGAGTGGCAGAATGTGGACAATGCCTACGTTCAGGGTATTGAACTTGGAGCCAGCGTTTCAATCCTTTCTTTCCTTGGAGTAAGCGCGGACTTTGCCATAAACGACGGTCAGTACGCAAACGTAAGAGAAGACTGGGTAGGTACGGAATACGAGGACGCGAGCCGCTACATTCCCCGGTTCCCTTTGAATACGGGCGGCGTCTCGATTGACTTTGACCCAGGCGATTGGGACTTTACGCTCGGAGCCGACTATCAGGGCCCGATGTACATAGACTACTTTGCCGACGGCGAGGAGCCTACCATGATCAAAAAGACAGAACCTCACGTACTCTTTGACGCCCGCCTGGCAAGGGGACTATTCAACAACAGACTCAACCTTTACGTAGGCGGAAAGAACCTTACCGACTACGTCCAGCCTGAGAAACACTCCGACGATGCGGCCTTTATGTACGCACCCATGTACGGCAGAATCCTGTACGCAGGCGTCGAGGTAACCTTCTGAGAAACCTGGAGTAAAGGGATCGTACGAACCTTCAGTAAGAATGAGATGACCGGTCGGCCTGACGCTGGCCGGTCATCTTAAGGAAGGAGACTATGAAAAACAAAGGCCTGGCAACCTTTTTGATAACACTTGCCGCGTTCGGCGCAACCTACATGCTGCTGGTGTTCACATCACGGTGGAACGATGCGGCCTACACCGCCGCAGGCATCCTGCTGGCAGGAGGGGCGATATTCTCATTCGTCATGACAGAGGTCAGAGGAAAAAAAGAATTCGCCTCAAACATATGGGGAATCCTCTCCGGTCTGTTTATCTGGGGATTTGTCGGGGAGTATCTTGAAGCCATCGGCTGGGTCCAGATCGCCCACCACCATTTCCTCCCGGTTCTCTTACTCCTGGGATTCTTCCTTATCTTCCTCATTACACGCAGACAACTGGCTGACCGCTTCGCGTTTGCCTTCGGTCACTTTGCAGGAATCTGGGGGCTTCACATGTGGATGATCTATCAGTTCGAGCACCTCTCCCCCACCCATTGGACCACCTACCCCTCGGCGGTACTTGCAGGTCTTGGCGCAATCATTGCGGTTATCCTTACGATTCGTTCCAAGAAGACAACTCCCAAGATGGGCTGGGTTGTGGTAGCACTCTTGCTTGCCTGGACACTTCTGGAGTACGTCTGGGGCTGGAGAGTTATACCCGGCCCTTACTCCATATAAGAAAGAATTCGTAGAGGCACGGCATACCCTATGAGATGTCAAACATCTCAAGGGGCAGGCCCTGCCGTGCCCCTACTTTGCAACGACACACGGGGTAAAGCGACACGGTCGTTACACTCTATAAACATTGCTTGCTTGACACACGAACGGGCGCGACTAGGATTAACGGATGACTAAAAGGCAAGTAAATGAGTTAAAAGAGTTATTCGGAGAAAAATTCTCTGTCCTCCCTGAAACCCTGGATCGGTATTCCAGAGACGAAACCAGCCACCTTGAAGCGATGCCTGAGGCGGTAGTTTTTGCCGAGGAGACCGAGGACGTGTCCAGACTGCTCAGATACTGCACCGATAACAAGATTCCGGCAACCCCCAGGGGGCTGGGCACCGGTGTATCGGGCGGAGCGCTGCCGGTTAAGGGCGGAATACTGCTTAGCCTGGAGCGGATGAATCGAATCCTGGAGATCGACGTAGAAAACCGCATGGCGGTGGTTCAACCCGGTGTGATTACCGGGGAGCTGCACAAGGCGGTGGAGGAAAAAGGATTGTTCTATCCGCCTGACCCGGCATCGCTTGAGAGCTGCTCTGTGGGCGGCAACGTTATGGAGGGTGCGGGCGGGCCCAGAGCGGTGAAATACGGAACGACCAGGGACTACGTTACTGGACTTGAGTTCGTAATCCCTACGGGAGAGGTGTTACGGGTCGGCGGTAAGCTTCGCAAGAACGTCACCGGATACAACCTGATCGGTATCATGATCGCGTCCGAGGGAACGCTTGGAGTGGTTACCGAGATTACTTTGAGATTACTTCCTTTGCCGGCAGTAAGGACCGACCTGCTGGTTCCGTTTGAGAGCTTCCAGAAGGCGACGCGCACCATCAACGAGATCCACAAGACCGGCATTGTACCGGCGGTGATGGAGTTCATGGAGCACCGGGCACTGGAGATAGTGGAAGCGTATCTGGATTCCAAACTGCCCGTGCCCGGAGCGGGTGCATATCTGATGATCGGGTTGGATGGAGTGGACAAGGAAACGGTACAGCGTGATTACGAAAAGGTAGGCGAGGTATGTCTTGAGAACGGCGCAGTGGACGTGTTCGTGGCCGAGACCTCGGACATGAAGCAGAGGCTGTGGAAAACCAGACGTTCGCTGCACGATGCCCTGCACCACCTCTCGCCCGAAATGGAGCGCGAGGACGTGGTGGTACCGGTGGCCAGAATTGAAGATTTATTGAAAGGGGTGGACGGAATCAGGAACGGAACAAAAGTGGAGGTGGTGGCGTTCGGTCACGCTGGCGACGGGAACGTTCACGTGAATCTTCTGCGCGGCAAGCTGGATAGGGAGACGTGGAAGCGTGAGCGTGAGCGAGTCCTTGACGAGCTTTTCCATCTCGTCGTTTCTCTTGGCGGCACGCTTTCCGGCGAGCACGGGATAGGGGTTGTCAAGAAACAGTTCATGCCACTGGTTACCAGCGATGCGGAGCGCAAGCTTTACAAACGGCTGAAGCAGGCGTTTGATCCGGCGGGAATTCTGAATCCCGGAAAGATAATTTGACATTTATCCCTCACCCTACCCTCTCCCAAAGGGAGAGGGTGATAATGAAAAGGGCCGCTTGAAGCTGCCTTACAGATTTTCTCTGCGATCCTTTGCGCGTAGCGCAAAGGGAGCATAGTTCTAGGGGTCCCCACACGGAGACGAAGTATCCGTGGGGGGATAAAGTTCGGGGTCCCCGCGCAACCGCGAAGCGGATGCGTGGGGTATATCTTTCGGGGTCCCCACAAAAACGCGAAACGTTTTTGTGGGGTATTAAAAGCCCGACATAGGCCGGGCTTTTAAGTGGGTATCTCTTGCCTTTCGACAAACCCACCCATACTGAACTTATTGATTATAGGAGCAAGACACACGTCGTCAAGTGAAAATCTGTTTCCGGGAAATCAGGTCACTCCGAAAGCAGGTCTTTATCGATCTCCTTCTCCTGCTTGCGTTTGCGCTTGTATGAGGGCTTTTCTTCCCTGCGTTCAGACCAGCGTATGTTCTTTGGGGGTCTGGGATGCCTTGGTTTCTGTTTGATTATCTTCTTTTCCACGGTTTTTTTCTTGCGCGGCATAATATCAGTCCAGTTCGATCTCTCCTTTAAAAACGATCGCGGTCTGGCCCCCAAGCATCACTTCGGTCGGGTTTGACGCGTCGGACTCAAAGTTGACGCGCAAAAGCCCGCCAGGGAAGTTAAGTTCTATTGGTGATTTGATCCCTTTTAGTCGGTTAATGACGGCTGCCACGGCCACCGCGCCGGTTCCACAAGATAAAGTCTCTCGCTCCACCCCGCGCTCGTAGGTTCGAACCGAGATGGAGTCGTCGTCGTGGATCTGGACGAAATCGGCGTTGGTTCCTTCCGGTGCAAAATTGGGATGGTTGCGGATCGATCTACCGACATTATGAACGTCGAAATCAGCCAGGTTATTAACAAAAACCACCGCGTGCGGCACTCCGGAGTTGGTGAAGTGAAGGGGAAATGAAAACTCAGGGAGGGATAAGTCGAGTTGAACATCCTTGGGATCAGGAAGAGAGACGTAAGGATCTCCCTCTTTCACCAGTCCCTTGTGAACGCCAGCGTCGGAGACGAACCGCATGGATTCGGAGGCTATACCTTCCTTCCATGCATAGAGAACGAGTGCCCGCGCGCCGTTGCCGCAGAAAGAGGCTCTGGAGCCGTCTGCGTTGAAGTAGACCATGCGGAAGTCAAAGCCTGGCTCTTTTCTTACAAGAAGGATACCGTCCGCGCCTATCCCTTTTCTGCGGTCGCAGATAGAAGGTGCGATTTTCGCAAAGAATTCGTTAGACTGCTCCGGGTAGGTAAAAACTATAAAATCGTTGCCCGCGCCGTGGGTTTTGGTGAATTCCAGTTTCATGGATAGATGATATGCTTGAGGATGACGGTGTCAATATAACGTAGGGGCACGGCAGGGCCTGCCCCTTAAGATGCTTAACATCTTATAGGCTATGCATCGAACCAACCGACTCTGTACTACAACAACAAAGCGGCCTGGAGAGGCCGCTCTCCAAACCTATATCTAGCTTTCCCTTCCGATCTTTTCCCCGCAGGGGAAAAGGAGGATATAATTATGCCTTGACTATTTTTTCTCTGCCCTGCTTGACATCGGCCGTCGCGTTGCGGGTATCCACCACCAGCTTGGCGTGCTTGACCAATTCAGCATAGTCGATGTTGTCGTGATTGGTGGCGATCAAAACCACATCGTAGGAAGCGATGTTTTCAGCGCTCAAAGGCACGCTCTCCTTGTCGAACTTGTAGCGACGTGTAGGCGGAATCTTGTGGATAAAGGGATCGTGATAGTCCACAATAGCACCCTTCTCCTCAAGAAGTTCAATGAGACGCAACGCTGGCGATTCCCGCATGTCGTCAACGTTCTTCTTGTACGCCATGCCCAGGATGAGCACCTTGGAACCGTTCAGCGCCTTGCGGCGTTCGTTGAGTGCCTCCATGACCTTTGAAATCACCCACCGGGGCATGGAGGTGTTTATCTCGCCGGCAAGTTCGATGAAGCGTGTGGGCATCTCGAACTCCTGCGCCTTGTAGGTAAGGTAAAAAGGATCGATTGGTATGCAGTGCCCTCCAAGACCCGGACCGGGGTAGAACGCCATGAACCCGAAAGGCTTGGTTGATGCGGCACGGATAACCTCCCAAACGTCCACCCCCATGGCGTCCAGGATGACTTTTATCTCGTTTACCAGAGCGATGTTCACGCTGCGGAACACGTTCTCGAAAATCTTGGTGGCCTCCGCGGCCTCGGCTGAGGAGACGTGTACAACGGTATCCAGCACGGCCTGATAGAGCGCAACCGCCAGTTTGAGTGATTCCTCGGAGTTGGCGCCAACCACCTTGGGGATGTTCTTGGTGTTGTATTCGGGATTGTTCGGGTCTTCACGTTCCGGGGAGTAGGCGAGGTAGAAATCACTATGGGCGATGAGTCCTGAGTGTTTCTCAAGGACCGGTCTCATGATCTCTTCGGTGGTGCCTGGGAAGGAGGACGATTCCAGCACCACCAGCTGACCTTTTTGCAGATGTGGAGCTATCTGTTTAGAGGTTCCGGTGATAAACGACAGGTCGGGTTGAAGATGCTCGTCAAGAGGGGTGGGGACGCAGACAAGCAAAGCATCAGCTTCAGGGATCAGAGAGAAGTCCGCGGTAGCGTCCAAGAGCTTGCGCTTACGGGCATCCTTGATCCGCGCCGAAGAGATGTGTTTAATGTAAGTGCGTCCCGAATTCAAGGCATCGGCCTTGGCTTTATCGATATCAAAGCCGATTACCCGAAATCCCTCCTCCACGAACGTCAAAGCCAGGGGCAGGCCCACGTATCCCATCCCAACAACCCCTATAACCGCCTTGCGCTCGGCTATCCGCCCAAGTGTCAGCATTCCAACTCCTTTTCAGGTTAAGAAGCTATGCAAAGCTTAGCCAACTACTCTGCAAAGTCAAGCTGACCATCCGCAGATTGCTAGTCTGTATCTTTCATCCGCAGATGAGAACTCTCTGGGGGTCGTTCTCGCCATAGGCGTACGCAGATTTAGTTGCTCCTTTCGTCCTTCAGACGAAAGATCGCACACCATCTTTCAGAAGCTTTCTCATAACAGTAACCCGATTACACCGATAACTGCGAACTTTTATTCCTCGGAATAAAACGAGCAAAAAAGATCGTAGGGGCCGACCTTCAGGTCGGCCCGCAATATTCTTGACTTCCTTCTCCAGACCGCCTAAAATACGCCCTAAGGAGGCTCGCATGAAGCGCGTACTGATGTTCATATTTCTGGGGGCCCTGGTGCTGGGGGCAAGCAGAGTTGATCCCATTGACGAGGTTTTAGCCAAGGGAGGTTTGGTAAAAGAAGACGTCCATTTCGACAGAGCGCTCATGGATTTTTACGGCGGCGGGCCTTACCGGTTGAAGATATTTGATCTGTTGGTGAATAGACCTTTAGAGATTCCTTATTACAACCGGCTGTTCGTGCACCAGCTGTTTGAGGGCGGCGACCGGCTTGCCCAGGGTGTGTTCTTTGCATCTCTGAGAACGGACGCCGCTGTCCGCCGTGGACTTATCCAGCATCCTTACGCCGCGATGAAGGAAGCGCTGGCCGAGGAAGAAGATAAGTTCTCCTATGCGCTCGATCAGCTCAAGGAGGTCTCAGGTCAGGAAGATTTTACCTGCGAGTTTGAGCCTCCCCAATGGTCGCCGGAGACAGAGGAGGCGTTATCCGTAATTATTCTTGCCTCGGCACAGGCCATCGAGATGCGCAACCTGGCGTTCCGCGATCTGTCCGTAGAGGAACAGGAGAGGCTTTGGGAGAAATCTCTGAGCTACATAGGCGACGATACCGCCCTGACCACCGAGGATGTTTACTTCGTTGAAGAAGCGATCGGCAGGGTTGAGTACTCGCTGCTCTACGCAGGTCTCGAAGATCTCACCATGGTTCTTGATACCCTGATACCGTTCATTGATTCGCTCAAGGCGCAGCTGCCCCGCTTCGAGTTCGAAACCCCATACGGGATGGTAAAGATCGCGGGGGAAGGCGATGATGAATATGATGGAGATTATCTGCTTCTCATCGAGACCGGAGGGGATGAGTATTACGAAAGAGCCGGTGCCAATCCGGACATAGCCCATCCCTTGAGCGTAGTGATCGATCTGGAGGGTTCAGATCGATACATTAATCCATCCCACGATCCGGCGATCGCTGCAGGGGTGCTTGGCGCGGGGATTCTTATAGACTGGCGCGGCGACGATGTCTACGAGTCCAACGGAACAGGAGAAGGAGCAGGACTGTTCGGCCTGGGGCTTTTATACGACCGCGAAGGAACCGATCATTACGAGGGCTTTTCCAACTGTCAGGGCTCTGGCACGTTCGGGGCAGGGATACTGGTTGACGTGGCAGGCGACGATCGCTACCGCGGCATCCGGGGCATCCAGGGCTACGGGTTTACAAAAGGATGCGGCCTGCTGCTGGATCTTGCAGGTGACGATCGCTACGTTGCCCGCAACGACACCGTTCCCTTCCCCTCTCCCCAGTCCCCGGACTACAACGCCGCGATGGCTCAGGGGTTCGGGTTCGGCAAGAGGGCGGATTTTACCGACGGCAAATCATTGGCAGGCGGTGTAGGTGTTCTGGCAGATGCGCAAGGCGACGACACCTACGAAGCCGGGGTGTTCGCCCAAGGGTGCGGCTACTGGTACGGGGTGGGGATGCTTACCGATAGAGAGGGAAACGATACTTACTCCGGGGTGTGGTACGTGCAGGGCTCGGGCGCCCACTTCGCGGTTGGGGTCTTGAATGACGTTTCAGGCAATGATACATATTCAGCCTTCAAGAACATGGCGCAAGGCGCGGGGCACGACTTCACGGTCGGGTATCTTCTGGAGGAGGCAGGTAACGACGTCTACAACGCCCCGAACCTTTCTTTGGGCGGCGGCAACGCTTCGGGGTTCGGCTTCTTCTGGGATAGCCAGGGTGATGATGTCTATAACGTAACGGCTAAGACTACGTTAGGGCTTGCCAACATCGGCTCACGCGGCGGGCTAAGGGATAGGTGTCTGTGCCTTGGGCTGTTCATGGATACCGGAGGCGGCAATGATACCTATCCTCGTGACAAGCCGGCACGGAACAACCGCACCTGGTTCCAGCCCGGACTTAATGCCAAGGAGCCTTTGGATACTGAGATAGGAGTCGGACTTGACCGTTAAACCTCTGTGGATTTTCCTTATACTGATAGTTCTTGCGGGATGCATGCCCAGGGGGATGAAAGAAACCATGACCGTCCGGCAGCTTCAGGAATTGAAGGGCGACTCTACCCTTGCCATTGGTCATTACTGGGATGCTTGCGTGTTCTACAGACACTCGTGGATGCTTTCGGAGACCGACGAGGAACGCGCAGAGATCGCGGCAAAGCTTTACCGTGTCTTCTACGAAGGTAGAGAGTGGGACAGCTGCGTTACCCAGGCCGAGTCGCTAAGCAGGACACCCTGGTTCGACTCGCTTCCGCACAAAGGCCTTGTCTACTGGCGGGCAGGTTACTTTACCGAGATACTTGGAATCACAGACGCCTCCCCCCTGCTTCGTGCCGAGGCCGCCTCGAGATTGGGGCTTGAAGACTCGGCCCAGATACTTTACGCGGAGGCGGAAAGGCTCCTGGGCGAAGTTGCCCGGGGCCGACGCGCAGAGATTTACGCGGAGGTAGGAAAGAAGGATACCGCTGTCGTTCTCTTTCAGAATTTGAAGTATCCGTCCGATTCACAGAAGCGACTGCTTGTCGATTTGCTCTTTGAGCAAAAGGCCTGGCGCGACCTTCCCGCAGCGATAGCGCGGCTTCCAAAGGAATCGGAAAGATTGGCCGCATTGGTTCGACTGTATGATGAGGTGGGTGACGCTAAGAAGAAGCGCAGGACACAGATGAAGCTTATCCGCACCTCGCCCTGGTCTTACGCGGCAAGGGATGCAGCCAAGGAGATCACACCCGCAGATGCCGATGAGACCTTCGCAGTGGCCGGAGCCTATGTGGGTATTGACCGGGAAAGATCACTTGCCCTCTTCGAGGAGGCCGAGGCGCAGGGTTATTCCCGATCCTCCTGCCGGTGGGAGCGGGCACAACTTCTCTACCGTCTCACGAGATACGACGAGGCGTATAAGCTTCTCGAAGATATGAGGTCGGACGAGGCAAGGTTCCTTCTTGCAAAGGTAGAGATAGAACGCGGCAAAACCGAAGATGCCATGAGGATACTGGCAAGCATCGCCGAGGAATCCCGGAGTAAAACGAATCGCCAGGAGGCATGGGAGCGAATGGCCACCATACTGCAGCGGCAGGGCAAGAATCTTGAGGCGGCTGAACTGGCAGCAGAGGGGGCACGGGCGCTTGATGACGAGGAGCTGGGTCACCGCGCGCTTGTCCTGTGGCTGGTGGAAGGTGATACGCTAAAAGCGCGCTCAGCCCTGAAAGGAGCTGTTCCGCTTGATTCCGACGTCTCGCTCTTCTTCCGCACCTGGCTTTCGCCTGATTCGGCACAGATGCTTTTCTCGCAACTTGATGCGCATGACCCCTTCTCCTACTACTCTTTGACCGCGCGCGGCAAACTGGATCACACCCCGCCTCTTGTGGACTGGTTCATCCAGCTTGGTGACACAAGCTACGCGATCTCGTCAAAGGACTCGGTTATCACCGAACAGGCATGGGCTTTGGCGGATGCCGGGTTCATGAACGAGGCCTCAAGTAAGTTGAAGATAATCAAGGAGCCTCCCTTGCCCCTGCGATTCGAATGGGCACGGCGGTTCTCGGAACTGGGAGCAGACAACATCGCAATAGACTGGATCGAAAGGCTGCTGATCGAGGCACGCAAGAGGGATGTAAGGACAAGACCGATTGAGGTGCTGCGCTTACAGTACCCCACGGTCTACCTGTTTCAGATATATGAGCACTCCGAAACCCCGGTTACCTTCCTCGCACTGACCAGGCAGGAGAGCTGGTTCAACCCTCGTGCCCGCTCGCCTGCGAACGCATACGGATTATGTCAACTGCTCTACTCGACAGCGAAAGGAATGGACACCACGGCGACGATTGATTCCTTGTATCTTTCCCACGTGAGCATCAGGCTGGGTGCCGAGTTCCTAACGAGGATGCGTGCCAGGTTCAATGGCCGCGAGGTGGCCTACATTGCGGCCTACAACGCCGGGCCGGGCGCTGCCAACCGCTGGCTGGAGTACCTGCCACAAGATGATGCCCTGTTCGCCGAGCTTATCCCCTATGACGAGACCCGGCGCTACGTAAAGCAGGTGCTTCGCGGTGAGATTATCTACCGTTCGCTGCTATCAGCTGAGAGTCACCGATAAGATTACGGCGGCCTAAACGCAGCCTCAAATCCTGGGCCATCTATATTAGGGTTCCCAAAGGGTTACCTAGTAACCATTTGGGGTGATCTTTATTCGTTGCTTTCCTGACCGTCCTCTGGCAGCTCCGCGCTCTCTTCGGCTATCACGTATGGGAATCCGATGGCGCATGCAGAGTATTCGGCAGAATCATCTCCTTCAAGGGTTTCGGCGAGAATAACATCAACTGCGGCGTGACGCACCGTTGGGGTGCGGTAGAGGCTGTCCTCGGCGGTAACCCAGGTTCCGGTGAAGTGCAAGTGATCCGTATCGTCCCTTTCAAACACCTTGCGGCGAGGACGCCATACCCTGCGGAAGTGGCGTCCGTGATGCAGGTAAGCCCAGGCATCCACACCCGTATCCTTAATCCATACCTCAACCGTAACCGTGTCCTGGGGAGTAAAACGCGCTACATCATCACGACCGTAAAAGTCCAGAGGATTGGTGATCTCGAAGTTCTCGCCGGAGGTGGAGGTAACCGCTATCCTATCGATCTCAACAGGATGCTCGGCTCCATTCGTCCATACCTTGACCGGGGTTATCTCCTCTATGCGCCAGTGTCCGCGTCTGATTCCGCCCTGCCAGCTGAGCGTAACTTCGCGGCAGGTACTGTCGTCAATAGGACGCTCGTAGATGGCTACATCTTCGGGATTGTAGACGTAGATGGTTCCTACAAGGTGATTGGTGATAACTGCAAATGCGGAATCGCCGTCCACATCCACCTGCACGTTGCGGTTGAAGCTTTCTATCTTACGCACCCAGGTTTGGGAACCCGTGTCGCCAGGCACAGGGGCAAGCAGGCCCATGCTCAAAGCGGCCTCTCCTTGAGGATTATTTGTTCCGTCGTCTGTGACACCGTCTGAGCCTGCACCTGTGAAGTAGGAGTTCAGAAGAAGCTCTTCGATGAGTTCGATGTCCTCGTCGACATCTCTACTGCATCCTGCAAACGCCGCGAAGATCAATGCGGTTAAAGGAAGAAGCACCAGTAGCTTTTTCATCGTCTCCTCCATGGTTAGTTGTTTACCGTTCTCCCATCCCATGTCCTTCTCTTATCCTTTTTATAAACCCCCGGATTTCGCGCTCAAACTCAACCTCAAAGATAACAAACTTCGCCTGCTGTTCTACGGAAAGCACTGAGAGCATCTCGTCCCTCAATCTCCTCATCTGCTGATGGTGTTCTGCTTCTTCTTTCTTAAGACGATCCATTATTTCCTTGAGTTTGGCCTCGCTGGGACTGCGCTTTGCAAGCTCTTCTTTGAGCAGTCTGAAGTCCTCGGCCTGTGCCTTGCGGTGGCTTATCATGAGTGAATCGCGCCGGCTCAACCTGGGCAGCAACGCGGCCACCTGCTCATCACTGAGATTCAACCGCTCCCTCATACGCATTATGCGCATGGCCCGAATCATCTCCATTGCCCTTTCAGAGCCGGGCATCTCACCCACGCCATGCCTCGGCTGAGCTGAAGCTACAGCAACCGCCAGGGCCGCAAATACCAATATACGTCTCACCATTAGCTCCTTTCCATCTCCTGTAACTTCTCCTCAAGAAGCCCCATGAAGGCGGCTTCCTCCTCCTCGGTTAATTCGTCAATCTCGCTGTAGATGTCGGCAGAAACCGTCTCCTCATAACTCTCAATGCCCTGCACCAACTCATCATCCTCAGAGATAAGCATCACTGCCAACTCCATGCCTTCATCGGCAGAAAGGCTGTCTCCTTCGACCACCACCCATCCCTCCTGCGGAGCAACCGGACGTTTCAGGACGGCGTCCCCTCCAAAGATAGCCAAGAGGATCAGCGCTGCGGCTGCCGCCGGCACCCAGACCCAGCGCCACCATCTAACGCGGCGAGGGACAGAGGCCTGCCATTCGATGCCGGTAAATCGAGGGGGCGCATCTGCGGAGGTAAGGACAAGGGTAGCCTTAAGTGCCTCAAGCTCCTTGCGGCACCCGTAACACTTTTTAAGATGCCGTTCCAACCCCGAGCGTTCTGCATCGTCAAGATCGCCGTCAAGATAACGAACAAGCTTTTCGCGGAACGAATCTTCACTCATGAGCCGCTCCCGGTGACGAATCCTTCAAGGCTTTCGCGGAGTTTGATGACCGCGTGATGATAACTCGCCTTGGAAGCCCCTTCGGAGATACCGAGGATTTCAGCGATCTCCGCGTGTGAACGCTCCTCTTCGTATCGCATGTGGAAAATCGCGCGCTGACGCGGCGGAAGTTCGTCTATGGCACTAGCGACCGCAACCTGCAGCTTCCTTTGACGCAAAGCTTGCGTAGGACTCAAGTGACTTTCCATCCTGTCAGGATCAAGATCGGCCCTGCGCAATCGGGAGCCTTTGCGTAACTTGTTGAGGATATGGTTGAGGGCGATGCGGTAGAGCCAGGTGGAGAATTTCGCATCACCACGAAAACGCCGGATGGAGCGGTAGGCCTTCACGAAAGCTTCCTGGACCGCGTCCTCGGCGTCGGCACGGTTGTGAAGCATCCTCCAGGCAAGGGCATAAAGTCTTGCCTCATAACGACGCACCAGTATCTCAAAAAGGTCCGCATCCCCATTCTTAACGCGCTCGATAACCTCATGATCTTGCATCTCCTCATCACCTGTTAGACACGTAAGAGGCGAAAAGGTTTAACGGTTATCGGCACGCCCCATAATAAGAACTAACCCACCCCTGTCAAGTCTCAAGGTGTTGACAATTTGCCTCCCCTCTGCTATCCTTCGCCATGTGGGCGTATCTGGTTTTAGTTTGTCTCCTGGAGGTATTTAATCCGATTTCAGGCGTAGGTCTTGGCCAGTGCCACGGCGTGGCCTGCGTTGATCTTGATCGCGACGGGCTGTACGACGTCGTCGTAGCCTCCGATATAGGCGTAGACTACTATCGTAACCTGGGGACCACGTTTTCCTTAAGAAGGCTTGCTTCAATCGCGGCCAATGCGGTCGTGGCAGGCGATTTAGCCAACGATGACGGATACGTAGACCTTTTTGTCGCCGCACCGGGACGGGATTTTCTCCTGGTGAACACGGGCGACGATATGAACTTTGACCACAACGACTCCTTCTTTGCCTCCGACACGAGCCATGCCGCGGCACTTGTTGACTACGATGCGGACGGTGACCTTGACATCTTCGTAGCAGGCGATACCTCAAGGCTTTACAGAAATGAGCAGGGGTCCTTTTCGATGATCCGGACGTTCCCCAGTGGCTTCGCCGTCTCGTGGGCCGACTACAACTCTGACGGATGGCCTGATTTCGCTTTGGCTGCCGAGGACAGCATTCTGTTTTACGCAAGCCCCGACCTCACCCTGGACACGGCGATAGGGGCTTTGGCACCTCGCGGGCTTTGCTGGCTCGACTGCAACGCAGACGGCATGCTTGATCTTGCCGTTGCGGACTCGGCAGGGCCGAACCTTTTGATTAAACGAACCTCTTCTGGATTCGTATCACAAGAGATAGATACGGTGAACGCCCCCAGCGTTGCCGTTGCCGCCGGAAACCTCTGGGGGGAACCAGGGGTTGATCTTTTGTTTATAAATCACGGAACCGCGGATCACCTGTTCCGGGGTTCACTGAACGGCGAGTTTTCCACTTCGCCTGACGACACCGTATCCTTTGAGAACAACAACCAGGGCAGGGCGGTGGCGCTGGCCGATCTGGACCGGAAGAACGGGATCGACGCCGTGGTTGTGGGTTCACCGGTCAACGCCATCTACCTGAGCGACGTAGCCAGCATAAACAAGGCAACCGTAAACCTCAAGGGACGCCGTGATCTTGCGGCGAGCCTTTCGAACACCATGGCCGCTGGGGCGCTGCTGAGGCTTTATGAGAACGGCACCCTTCGGGGATTTTGGGAGATTCAAGCAGGCTCAGGCCACGCAGGCCAGGACGCCCCGCAAAAGATCCTTCCGCTCCCCACGACGACTGGATATCTGCTTACGATCGAGTGGCCGCGTTCAGAGGTGATTGATTCAATCCATCTTGACACCTTCAGTTCCCCGCTTCCTTTCAAGATAGATGCCTGCGAGGACATAACCCCACCGTTGCCTCCGTCCAACATTAGATGTACGTCACATGATTCGCTTTCTTGGTCAAACGACAGCAATGTGAGATTTGAATGGGATGCAGCCCAAGACCCGCATGGAAGCGGTATTGCAGGTTACAGTGTCCTATGGAGCAAGGACACCCTCGCATACCCTGACGATGAAGTGGAAACCTCTGATACCTTCATGACCGATAGTACGGATCTCGAAGGCGACTCGTGCTTCTTCTTTATCTCGTCGGTGGACTCCGTAGGCAACGTCTCTGCACCGCTACGTTACGCGCCTTTGAAGCTGGATTTTCATCCGCCGGACAGTATCGAGCTGATACATCCTTCCCCATACTCGTATCTGAACGACACCTTTGTAAGGTACGAGTGGAGTGCCGGAGTTGATACGCTTTCAGGGATAGGCTCCTACAGCGTAGAGGTTTCGAATCGCCCCGACTTCCTGGGCCAAAAAGCGGACAGCCTGCTTGATACCCAGGATACCTCCTACCAATCCGCCGCCAACCTTGGGGAGATGTGGCATTACTGGCGGCTAACAGTGAAAGATGCAGCAGGGAACACCGATACCATACCCGACACGTTGGGAATACCGTTTAACGTTGACGTTACCGCGCCGGTGGTGGTTATGAGGGGGGTAATTCCACAGCCGGGAGCCACCGCTGCCACCAATACCAACATAATCGTCCAGTTCAGTGAACCAATGTTACCCGGTTTGGCTCGCGCGGATACCAATTATATCCTGCAGCAGAACTATATGGATGTTCCGTTCACGGTGGATTCGCTTGATCTCTATCGTTTTATGCTCGATCCCACAACCCTTCTTGAACCTGACAACGACTATACCTACGTAAAGGTACGTCGGCGGATAACTGATCTTGCAGGAAACAGGTTGGCTGCAGATACCTTCTTTTGGAGTTTCAGAACGGGTAAAGCACCCGATCTTAAAGGACCGGTGATTGACCTTGTAGTTATCGCCCCCAACCCGACCGGCGGACAAAAAAAGGTAAATATTCAAGCTCGAGCCACGGATGAGCACGACGGTGGAGGCGTGCCGATAAGGTGCGTTTTCTTCATCGATGATTCCCCTGATACGAATGAAATGGAACTCGCTGACGGAACCTATAACTCCCCGGTAGAACTCTATACCTCCGATCTTGACGTTGATACCTTTGAAAAAGATAGTTCCTACCTTTTGTTGTCCTTGTCCTTTAGGGCCATGGACGGTTCCGACAACTGGGGACCTATAAAAAATGATGATACATTGTATGTAACCAAGGATGTTGCCCCACCTGAATTGGATCTTGCTGTCCTAAGCGATACAACCGACCTTCACACCGGGGACACCCTTTCCCTTGAGGTTACCTCCGACGAACCGCTTCGCAGTCTTGCGGTGGCCTTCTCACAGATTACAGAACAGGACTCTTTCTATAGTCAACTATCCGTTCCCATTCCGGGTGACTCTATGTTCTTCAGGGTAGACGTTCATCTTTCCGGTTTCCCAGCAGGACGTATCGACGGCGAGACACGCGGCAGTGACAAGGGCGGAAACCTGGGAACCACCACCTTTGGTTTTCCTCTTCTCTCAGGTGATCTTTTACCCCCGGAGAAGGCCTTCGCCGCCCCCAATCCGGCCTCGGATGATGTCGGTATCTACTTTACCCCGGGAGAAGGGGTGCAGGCAAGCCTGCGGGTATTTACCATAGACGGTCACGAGGTCTGGAATCCCGATCCTATTGAAGAAGCCCCGGGCGGAGAACGTTCCGTATTCACCACCGACGTTTCCCAGTGGCCTGTGGGACTTTACGTCTTCGTACTTCAGGCAACTAATGGGGAAGGCCGAAAGGCTGTGGTTAAGAAGGTGTTCGCGGTGGTAAGATGAGGGTTTTTCTTCTTCTGATGGCGGGCGTTCCTTCGCAGGGTGTGCGCGAGTTCCTTATCCCCACCTCACCCATAGCGGCACTTTACGCAGAGGCATTGGTCGCCTCGCAGGAAAGGGGTGCGTTTCTTGCCAACCCGGCACTCGCTGTCGGAGAACCCTACCCCTGCGTCCACCTTGCACATACCGAGTGGTTTGCCGGGACCCGCAGGGAACGCGTTGACTTCCTCTTACCCACAACCTGGGGCACGCTTGGGTTCGGGGCGAGCGGCTTTCATGTGTGGAATCTTGAGCATCGGGACGACCCGGACGACGATCCGGAGACCTTCCCGGCATACAATACAGACGTTGCGTTAAGGTATGCACGAGGTATAGGAAGATTCGCTTTAGGCGCCGAGGCCGGGGTATTCTTCCAGCACATCTACCGTTACTCAGCAACAGGGTTTCACGGATCGCTAGGTGCGAGCTTTAACAAAAAACCATTTTCTGTTGGACTTTCCATGATCGATCTTGGCCCGAACGTAAAGCTCTCGAACGAAGCCACACCCTTACCGGCCAGGGTCCAAGCAGGTGCATCCTGGAATCCTTCGCTGCCCCTTAATATCCAAACAGGTATCTCCTATGCTTTTGACGGATCGTTCAACGCATCGGCAGGGATAGACGGAACGTTATTCAAGCTCCTTCATCTGCAATTCGGCGGCGGATACGGTACGCGTCCACGCGCAGGTGCCGGAGCCTCGCTTGAGTTTAAACATCTACAGATCGGTTACTGCACGGTGTGGAGAGCAGGAATCGGATTAACACACCACATGGGTGCAGCCGTAATCTTCCCTCCGTCCGAACGTGAAGACCCCCTTACGGCAACAATGATGCAAACTTCCCGGACGTTCGTTGAAATCGGAAAGCGCGACATGCTGAATCGGGACTACAAGCACGCCGCAGAACAGTTCGATCTTGCGTTAGTCTGGTGGCCGGATAACCACGAGGCCCAGGCCGGTTACAACGACGCCCTGGCAAAGGAACGAGAGCGGCAGATAAGCCTGCATCTTGACGCGGCCCGCTCACACCAGGAAGTAGACGAGTATCTGGATGCACTGCGTGAGTACGAGTTCGTGCTCTCTTTAGCCCCTGACAATGCGCTCGCACTCTCAGGAAGGACCGACATGCAGCTGGAAATGGAACAGATACCTATACTTGCAAAGGGGCAACTTCCCGAAGATGCGGTTAGACTATTCAAGGCAGGTGTGGAAGCCTTCCGCAACGATCGCTTCAAGCAAGCGCTTGCCTACTGGCAGGAGGTCAAGGAGCGCTTCCCATATCTTGAAGAGATAACCCCGTTCATAAGCCTTGCATCCCAGCGCAGATACGAGCAGATAGACAGCCTCATGCTGGCCGCTTACGCCGCCCGGGAGCGGGATGCATTGCCTCAGGCCCTCAAGCTGGTAGAGCAGGTTCTCAAAATTGACCCCACAGAAGGTCGAGCGCATACCTTTAGAGAGGAAATAACGAGCTTGATACACAGAAAAAGCTCCGAGTTGCTGTCCGAAGCCTTGGACTACTTCGATTCCAGACGATACGATCTTGCGGCAAAGACGTTCAATCAGGTGCTTGCGATAGACCCAGGCGATCCTACGGCCAAACGATACCTTGAACGTCTGCAAAAAGGGGAAAAACTCAAACAATCCGATCTGGAACAGCTTAACGTATCCGCTACAAGTGCCTACGCCCTGGGTGATTACGATACCGCCATCCGTATCTGGGAACAGATACTTGCCATAGACTCGACCTTTGCAAATCTCCAGCGGAACCTTGAACGCGCAAGACGAAAACAAACCATGCTTGGCACCCCTTGACCTTGGTAAAAATACGCTTAGACTAATCTGTAAATTATCGAGAGGTGAAAGATGAAAAAGGTAACCTTAGCCGTCCTGACGACAGCCCTATCCTTATTTTTAGTGTCTCTGGCGTGCAGTAAAGGGCCCCAGCCGCCCCGGCTCCTCTACCCGGAGGACGGGGCAATCCTGCTCAACCTACCCTTTTACTGGTCAACCGTGCCTGAAGCAGAAAACTACTTCTTCGAGATCGCCACAGACCAGGTCTTCGCAAACGTTATCATTGATGAAGTCCTTACAGACACCGCCTACCAGATTCAAAACACTGAGATTTTCCAGACAGGCATCATGATGTACTACTGGCACGTGTATTCCGGGGACGACAAGAATTGGGGCGAGGCTTCCGAGAGACGGTCATTTACCCTCGCCGGTGGAGGTAAGTCTTGGGGAAGCTTTTAATGAAAGCCTTTGCCGCCGCATTCGTTGTGCTGATCTTCTCAACTCTTGCCTGCCTCCTAAGCCCGGATTCGCCAGGCCTTCTTTACCCACCCGACGGCGATACCATCTCAGGAAGCCAGGTTACGTTTTCGTGGAGCGCGGTCGAGGATGCAACCAACTACAAGCTGGAGATTTCCAGTGACGAGTACTTTACGAGTACCGCGGTGAGCGAGGACTCGGTTGACGGCACCTCCTACACTGTAGACCTGGGGTACGCAACCAGCCCTTTGAACGGTCAGAGCACCTACTACTGGCACGTGGCGTCTTTTAAGGAGGGCTGGGGTTCGTGGTCCGGGGTGCGCAGCTTCTACAACGCCAACCAGGAACACCCGTAACCCGTAACACACCTTCGCCTGACACGGCCACATCATCGAGATCGAGTAAGCCACCATCACCAACCACTGGAAGGCGGAGGGGATGGGGGTTGACAACCCTACACCACTACATATTATTAATTATGACCTTAGAAGAATTTCGCGTCGCCTTCAAAGAACTCAGAAGTAGAGGATTTATACCTACGTCACGCCGTGGCCCAACAGGAATAGGACATACAATTGAGACTGCTTTAGGCCTAGAAGAAAACAACCTTGCAGTTCCTGATCTTGGCAAGATTGAGTTAAAAGCACACCGTGATGAGTCCACAAGTATGATTACGTTATTTACCTTTAATCGAAACGCTTGGGTTATGCCCCCGTTAGATGCAGTAAGAAAATACGGGACTCATGATAAAAATGGCCGCTTAGGTCTATATTTCACAATGAGCCTTAAACCTAATAGTTCTGGTCTTTTTCTTAGGGTTGAGGATGAACAGATTTTTATTCAACACGTTTCTGGAGAAATAGTAGTAAGGTGGAGATCAGAAGATTTAGCTGACCAATTTGAAAGAAAGCTACCCGCTCTTATTCTAGTTACTGCTCAAACGGAACAACGCGTAGATAGGGAATATTTTTGGTTCTATCGCGCGAGACTCCTTTCCGGGACATCACCAAGGTTGATTGCAGATCAAATACGCGTAGGCAATATTCTTGTCGATTTAAGGTTACATGATGCAGGTACTCGAGCGCGAAATCATGGTACAGGTTTCAGGACATATGAATCAAAACTACCTAATCTTTTTGAGCAGGTGGAAGAAATATGAATAATATAACCAACTCCAAAGCTAAGTCTGAGACAACACCTACAAAAACGTCAGAACCCAAAAAGTTGGAAATAAACCATCAGCGCACGTGTAATTGTCCTCAGAGTCACATAAACTGCCTCACAGGAAAGGAATGGGTTAAGAAACAAGTTGCTATTTGGGAATGCTACTATGAAAAAAGAGATATCCGTGATAAAGATGTTCACCCAGCGGCTTTCCCTATCTCATTACCTGCGAAATGCATAGAGCTTTTTACACATCGAGGTGAACTAGTTATAGATCCATTCGTAGGGACAGGTTCTACTTTGATAGCCGCACAAGATTTAGGAAGAAACGCAGTCGGATTTGATCTCCAAAAGGAATACGTTGTTCTTTCAAACTCAAGACTTAAGGAACCTACTTTGTTTGGGTCAGAAACTGAACAAATTGCTATTCAAACGGACGCCCATGATATTCCACTTTATCTTAATGAAGGAACTGTAGCACTTGTCGTCACTTCACCTCCATATGCTAATATGCTGAACACTAAACGCCGAAATAAAAGCATGCGGAGTGACCTTCGAAAGAAACATTACGGGAAAGTGCTTCAGTATTCAAATGACCCACGCGACTTAGGTACTATGGAAGTCGAGCAGTATTCCCAAGCTTTAGCTGAAATCTATGGGGGAATTCTTCCCTTGTTGAAACCTAAAGCCCACTGTGTGATCAACGTAAATGATTTGTGGATTGACAATCAACGAATCGTTATTCATAAGTATGTTATTGATGCTCTCGAATCGGTGGGCTATGAATTACGCAACATCATCATATGGGACAAACGTAACCTCGTAAATAAGGTTGGGATCTTCGGTTGGCCTAGTAACTACATCACTTTAACTGTAACTTTTGAATACATCCTGGATTTCTGGAAGCCTGCAAAATTAGTTCGTAGGGACTAACCTTCAGGTCAGCCCGTGTATTATTCGGGCCGACTTAAAAGTCGGCCCCTACGTTTTGACTCCTTAATACCCCATACCGTTCATACCTCGGGCGCGGGGCACTCGCCTGGCGTGTATTTTATCAGGATTGAGGGCGACGCGTCAGCTACCACTCAAAAGGTGATCTTGATCCATTAACTCCCCCTCCCTGGTTGAGGGGGTAAGGGGGAGGGGATACACCCCAAAAACCCTCAAAAATACCCCAAAATCGCCCCATTTTTGTCCATCTTTTGTCCATCTTTTGACCAGCTTTTGACCAGCTTTTGTCCAGCTTTTTTGTGACGAGTTGCACTCAAACCTGACGAGCAGAACAATAGAATGGGGCGAGCAGATGTCGCGAGCAGGGGGCGACTAATTGTTCTTCCACCCATAACACACCTCCCTATCACGCTGAAGGAGTGTGTGTTACGGTGTGTTACGGGTTGACAGAGACGTATCAGTCCTTATCATCCCCAATGGAGGAAAGGCTCCGGATCAACGCAGAGGACATAGCATTTGTAAAACGTGCGCTTGCAGACGACCGCTCGGCGCAGCGCGAGCTGGTTCGCCGCTATCAGGGGCCGATCTTCGCATACATCTACCGCTGGATGCGCAACCGCGCCGACGCCGAAGACCTGACACAGGACGTGTTCATCAAGATGTTTCGCGCACTTTCTACCTACTCCCGCAAATCAAGCTTCCGCGCATGGCTGTACCGCATCGCGCGCAACCGGGTCATAGATTTCATTAGGCGCAAGAAACCGGCAGCAATCAATATAGATAAGGTAGTGATAGCTGGTAAAGGCTCACCGGTCAAGACCTATAGCCGTGCCGCGACAACAGAAACCATTGAGGACACGATCGCTGAACTACCGCCGATCTACAGCGAGGTTCTGCTCCTAAGGCACCGAGATGAGTTAACTTATGAAGAGATTGTAGATGCAACCGGCCTGGTCCTGGGAACGGTGAAGGCGAGGTTGCATCGCGGCCGGGCCTTGCTGCGAAAAAAACTCGACGAGGTGAAACTTTTATGAGCGAAACACCGTCTGCCAATGTGATGGACTGTACCGAGACCAAAAAATTGGTCCAGCTGAGGTTGGATGGCGAGGAGTTGCCCCCGGAGCTAAAAGGGGCATTTGAGGGGCATCTGTCATCGTGCACAAGATGTGCTGCGTGGGCTGCCAAGATGGAGACTATGATCGCCAAAGTGACCAGGCTGCACGAACCCAGGCCTTCTTTTGGATTTGAGTCCAGGCTCATGTGTGCGCTCGGGCTTTCCACGGTGCCTTTATGGACTAAATGGGCCGCAGGCGTGGCTCTGGGACTGGCAGGTGCCTGGTGTGTCGTTTTACTTCTGGTTGGAGAGAACGCCGTTTTCCATGCACGGGAGGGTCTTTCACTTGTTCCGCGTGCACTGCACTTTAGTAAACTCATCTCTTACCTGCGCCCTAATCTTGCCGGACGTCTGCCGGATATACTCAGTTTAGGATCTATCTTGCTTGGAGCAATGGCAATACTGCTTGTGTCGGGTATCATCGCCAGCCGGATGTTGACGAGGGCGCGTACAAAACCACTCACAACCAGAAACGCATAGTTATGGAGGCTCGATGCACCCTTTCCTGTGTTGCCTGACCTTCTTAATACTGATCGCCGCCCCTTTCAGGGCTGAAGTTGAGTCAAGTGTCGAATCTTCTGAAGATAGCACCTCAACACAGCTCTCTATCCATATCCCCCCGGACTCGCTGCATCCTTCTGACATTGTCATTACCGGCAACGCCACGATAGAAGGAACTGTCGAGGGCGACATTGTAATCTCTGAAGGTACGCTTACGTTAGAAGGAAGCACAGAAGGCGATGTAGTTTTGATTGGAGCAAACTTCTCCATCTCAGGAAACATCAAGGGAGACCTCGTGGCGATCGGTGGAGAAGGAACCATTTCAGGCAATATAGAGGGAGATGCTGTGTTCATCAGCGGCGTCTTGACGCTCGACTCAACCGCAGTTATTGAAGGTGATCTAACGGTCGTAAGCGTGGAGCTTGAAAGGGACCCTGCAGCGGCAGTAAAAGGCGATGAGACCGAGGTTTCGCTGGGGCCACTGGGCAAGCTGCTCGCAGGTGTTCTTTCCCGTCGTGTGCCACCAGGCAGAGTAGAGGCAGGTAAGCCTGTCCATGCGTTTGCGTCAGGTATAGTTTTTATTGCTTCGTTTGCTCGTCTAATCTTGATTGCCGTTCTGTATCTTTTGGGTCTGCTTATGCTTGTGGTTTTGCCGCGCTGGCAGCGCCGCTCGGGGTTGGTAATCGAGCGCACGGTCTGGAAGGCGGTACTTACAGGTGTGATTTACCGGCTGGCAGTGGGAGGAATCTTCGCCATACTTGCGATTTCTATAATAGGATGGCTGCTTGTGCCTTTAGCCGTGTTAGGATGGGCCTTTATTGCACTTATGGGCATCCCACAAGCATTCCTGTGGGTTGGAGGATGGATTAAAAAGTGGCTTCGATTTTCATTCGAGTCCCGGATTGGGCTTTATTCCCTCGGATTTGTGGCGATCTACCTTGTTAGCATCGTTTCAAGCATCCTTGCGATCTTTGGACAGGGTATAGGCCTTGCTGTGAGGATCACCTGCGTGATCGGCTTCCTCATCATCTTCGCGGTGATGACCGTGGGACGCGGCGGCATCATATACACGCTTATCTTCCCTCGCGAAGTGCGTGCGTTGGAAAAACACCTCAAACCAGGAGCCGAATGAAAAAGGGTAGGAAGCGAACGTTTTTTGCCAGCCTCGGCCGCGGGCTGGGCGATCTTTTGGCTAAATACAATCGCCGCAACGGTCCGCTTCTGGCCAAGGGCTTGGGGTTCAGTTTCCTTTTTGGGTTGATCCCTCTTTTATTCCTTTCCGTATCCCTTGCCGGTTACCTTTACCGTGTAGCGCCAAACCTGCAGCGTTTCATCACCGAGGAGTTCCTGGTCTTCATACCCTCTCAAGCTCGAGCGGTGCTTCTCTCACACATAACCACCGCGGCAGGCAACTGGAGCGCTATCGGGATATTGGGTATTTTAATCCTCCTGGGTGTCTCGATGGCGCTCTTCGACTCTATCGAACGTGCCCTTGCCACGATGCTTTCTGCCCCACGACGCAAGTTCCACCTCGGCAGGCTCATATCCCTTGCTCTTATGGTGGGTGCGGTGCTTTGCTTCTTCGGTGCCGCGGCACTTTCTACAACCGCAACCTACTTCCGCAACGCCATCTCGTTTTCACCTGCTCTTGTCTACTGGGGCGGTAAGGTACTCTCCGGCTTGATGTTCGCGTTCATACTCCTGGGTCTTTACTATCTCTTTGCACGCAGGCGTCTTCGCTTCTGGCCTACCCTGGGCATAGCGCTTGGAGCCTCGCTGGCATGGCAGATTATAGTATCGTTGGGCTCGGGTTTGATCCGCTACGCAGGACGCAGGGTGGTGATCTACGGTGCACTGGCCTGGGTGACGGTGTTTTTGATCTACATGAGAGTCTTGGCCGAGCTTATCTTGTTCTCGAGCCTTTTGGTGAGCCGCGCATCGCCGCCCTCCGAAGGCGAATAAGCTTCCTTTTATCAAACAATTAAGACCTTGACATAACCCATCTTCCGGATAGTATTTTTCCTGTAGACATCCCAAAGGAGGAGAAATGTCGATACTTTTGCTTTCCGCAATCCTTTTCTCCCAGGCTGGCGACACCACCCAGCCGGTGGTTACCTGGGAGCCGAAGATACCTGCGTGGGGTGAAACCGTAACCTTCACCTATCATCACACAGCGCCTGATGCGGTCCTCAAGGGCGCAGTGCCTATATTCGCCAAGATAGAGGACGAGGTAATCCCATGTGAACGAAAAGACGACATCTCTCTTGTTCAATTCGTAGTGCCCGATTCGGTACCTTATGTTGGCGCGTTTTTCTACTCTTTGGAGGAAAGAGACCCGCCGGTATGCGGCGGGTTCGGGGTGGAGGTGGCTACGCCTGAAGGGTGGAGTTCCCTTTACCTCTCCCTTCAGATGCTTCGTTATCGCTGGTTCGGGGTGAAGTTCGGAAAGATCACACCCGAGGAGGTTCGGGAGGAAATCGACAGCCTGAGGCAAAACCCGATTGACCAGGCTCTATATCGTCATCTCTTGACGTATGGATTCCTGCAGTTTGGGGAGATGGATTCGGTCTTCGACGTTCTAGCACAGATGAGAGAAAAGGATGCAGGTAGCACCGACTACGCCTGGGCGTTGCTTGCGGTTAACTATGATGTTCATGACAAGGTGATCGAGCTTGACCCAGAGAAGCTGGCTACCCTTTATGAGTGGATGGACGAGGAGGCAAAGCGAGGTAATACCGATCTGGGGTTTCTTATCTGGATAGGTATGAGATGGAAAGAAGGGAACACCTCCTTATCGCTCAAGGAACGGGAGAGGATACTTAAAAACGCAGTTAACCAGGCCCCACACGAATACTGGCGTCATGTATTCCTTGCTGATCACTACCTTGCGGCGGGCGATACAGCTAAAGCGGAGAAAGGGTACTCGGTTGCTATTGACCTAATACTGACCGGAGTTCCTCAAAAGAAAAGTGGAGAGGTCAGCGGTTTATGGTTGCAACGCAATCTTCTACAATCGCTTCTCAATCGCGCACGGATTCGTGCCACTTATAAAGAGTACAACGCGGCACTGGCCGACCTCTCCCTTGCCATCTTTTTGAAGTCCGATCCGCAGATAGAAAGAGAAGCCTACTTCGAGATGGGTAAGGTCTATCAGGGGCTTGAACTTTACAAAAGGGCGGAGGAGGCCTACCTTGAGGCCTTCAGGCAAGGATACCCGGATGCCCAGGCCGCACTTAGGATAACATACCTCATGAATTACGGCGAGGAAGGGTTCGATGAGTGGCTGGTTGAGCAGTTGGCTCCCAGGGAGGGTGAGGAGCTTTTCGTTACCCGGGATTTCGCTTTCACCACCCTTGACGGCGAGGAAGGCCGCTGGTTCGATCTCCGGGGCAAGATCGTGGTGGTAAACCGCTTCGGTCTGGGATGCGGTGGTATTAGAGCACAGATACCTGTGTTAAATCAACTGGTAGATGCGTACAAAGGTCAAGAAGTCGAATTCGTTGCTTTCTCCGGAGATGGCCCCGATCTCTTAAAACACTATCTGGCAGAACATCCTTTCAAATATCGCATGCTTCGAGTTGAAGGCACGGATTTCTGCTATGCCCTTAACGCAGACCCCGTGGCAAGGCCCTGGCAGATTGTGATTGATCCTCGAGGCCGGGTGCGTTATTACAAGATGGGGGGATTTGTTGATGCCTCGAAGATGGATGGTATAAAGCTCATCATCGACCAGCTTCTGCGTGAACAGGAATGAATGCTCCTTTTGCCCTTATGGGCAAAAGATCGCAGGTAGAAGTAGAAGTGGTGGCCCGTGTTACGGTGTTACGGGGCCGCCACTTTTATTCGAAGAATCTCTAAGTCTAGCTAGTAGGCAATCTTGGCACGAAGCTTCTCCCAGGCTTTCTCGGTCTTGTCCTGGGCGCGCTGCGCCTTCCAGTAGAGGTTTACCCAGCGTGCTCCACTAACGCGGCTCGTCTTGTCCCACAACTCGCGTGTCTTCTCTATATCCTTACGCATTCTCTTGACATCGCCCGCGTAAGGCGACTTGCCGTCTTCAGAAGTGATCTTCACAAACTCGTCAAGCTCGGCTTCCATTACGTCAAGCCTTTTCGAAAAGTAGTTGTTCACCGGATCGCGCATCTCGTTTACGGTTCGCTTAAGACCTTGAATTGAGAGAATGGTAAAAAGGTTTATGAACCCGGATACGATCAGGAGTCCAAAAAGCACCCATACGATAATCGTTGTAGAGTCGGGTTGCCTTTGCCTGGCCTCTTTTTGCTTCGTTCGAGCCATGCCTACATCTCGCCAATGATAACGAACTCAACACGACGGTTGAGTTCGCGTCCCGACTCGCTGGTATTGGATGCGATAGGCATCGTCTCACCGTATCCTCGTGGAACCACCCGGCGCGGATCTATCTGATGGGTCATCACGAAGTAGTTGACCACCGAGGCCGCGCGAGCCTCTGAAAGCTTCTGGTTGTAGGAATCGGAGCCGACGCTGTCGGTATGTCCCTGGATCTCAACGCGTATGGAAGGATTCTCCTTGAGTATCTTGGCCGCCTCATCCAGCACCACATAGCTCTGAGGCTTGATCGTGGATTTGTTGAAGTCGAAGTAGATGCCGCGAAGGGTAAATGTCATCCCCTTCTTGACCAGCTTGAACTCCTTCTCTGTGACCTTATCCTCACTAATAACCAGAGGCGAGGGCTGATCGATATAACCTTCAGCGGAGACTATGATGGCGTAGGTTCCTGCAGGAATCTCGGCCTTGAACACGCCCGTAGTGGCATCCGCCTTAACAGGTGGGATATCGGTATCAGGAAAGCGCACCACACCGGCTAAGAGTTCCTCGGTCTTGCGGTCCTTGATCTGGCCTATGAACTGCCCCACGACCTTGGTGGTCTTGAGCATAACATCCAGATTAGATGTGCGGTTGACGTTGATCTGAACCGTGTTGATTGCAGGCACGAACTCAGGCGCCGTAACCTCGACTGAGGCCACGCCGGTGGGCACCGAGTCAAGACTGTAGAAACCGTTGGCGTCTGTCTTGACAGGTGGACGCTCAAGTCCTTTGAGCTTAACCTGGGTTCCAGCAAGCGGTCGGCCTGTCTTTGCATCCTTGACCACGCCGGTGATGGAACCGTAGGTCTGCCTGGGCATCAAAAGGATATCCTGGGTGGTGGTCTCGTCCTCCTTGACCACCATCGGGATACTCGTCTCCCGGTAGGCATCTGCCCGGGCTAGGATGGTAACCACTCCCACAGGAACGTTCTCAAACTGAAATACACCTGTAGCCGGATCGGTTGTGACCTCGGGGATCTTGATGGTGGTATCGGCAAAGAATACCCGTGCGACAATCGGCTGCTCTGTAACGGCGTCGCGTACGGCACCGGCGATCACGCCCACTGGCGGTGGTGCGGGGCGAAGGAAGGGAGATACGAAGTTTATCCCTAAGATGCCCTGGAAGGTAGGAGCGTTGCCGAAGCTGATATCAAGCCCCAGATCAAGCCCGACACCGAATGGGAAGGTGAACTTGATCCCCGGAGTGATGCGAAGCGCGCTTTCGTTGAAGTCAAAGAGTGCGTCCAGGGACTGGACCGTTGTTGCTTCGAGCGTGACCGCGTAGGTCTTGGCAGGTAACTCCAGCCCCAGACCTAGTAGCAGTGAATCTTCGACGGTGGCGCTGGTGTTGGTAAGGTATCCACCGTTGAAAACCAGGTTAAAAGGAGCGGCAACCGAGACGTCTGCGAAATCAAAACCCAAAAGCAGGCCGCCGCCGTAACCGAAGCCCGGGTCCTCCGCGCGAAGCCCGAAGCCATCGTCCAAAGTGGATACAGAACCCAGACCCATGATGCCGAACTTGAACACAGGAACGACCAGAACGCTTGCCTTCAGTCCGAATCGGGTGTCGTAGAAGCCTACCTTGGTGTTGGTAAAACTGAAGTCGTCGGACCAACCCGCGTAGGTGGGCGATGCCCAAAACCCCATCCAGTTCAGGGGAGCGTAGGTCACCCCGCCGTGCAAAGCCAACTGGTACCAGGTGGTAGAACCGACCTCCGCGTTCTGTATGGTGCTGTGTAGGGACAGTGAAAGCATCCCATAGCCGTCTGTTTTTGTGTCGATCACCCTGTAAAATCCCCGGCTCCCCCCTATCGCAGGGAACCCCGCGGCAATCCCAACCCCTAAAAGAACCAGAACCAAACTACGCTTGAGCATGACGTCTCCTTATTTTTTTATACTCCATTTTAAGCAAAAGGGACACGGTGTCAAGAACTGTGTCGCGTGATTGCTGTCGCGAAAGTCTGGGAACTTCGAAGCAGCCATATGTAAGGATGTTTACACCTCTACCCTATCCGTCACTGAGGGTTGGTATTGGCTCTCGATCTACGATGAAGACTCGGTCCTGCTTGCTCAATCCGATTCCGTGTTTTGTGGAACCGATACTCTACCTCCTCTTCCTATAGCTGATTTTGGTGGAAACCCGACTTCTGGTTCTATACCCTTAAGAGTCTGGTTTTATGACCAGTCAATCAGAAACACGATGAACGAATGGGATTTAGTGGACGGATACAAAACTTCTGAATCCCCCGGGGGTGCCTTTCGTTATATTTACGAAACCGCTGGAATCTATACCGTTACCCTTATAGCTAGAAATGAGTAAGGGGCCGATACCATGACCCGCAAGAACTACATCCACGTTACCGAGCCGTAGGGTTAGTCAGGAATCGGTATGTTACATTCCTTGCAAAGACGACTCAGCCAATCGGGAGCTTGATCGCCATAGACTTCCAGCAACCGTCTGACTTCTGCTTTAGTCAAATCTTTTCCCTGTGCTCTTGCCCTGCGGCGGGATACGCATTAGGGAATTTAATAAACTCCTCCGTGCCTTAAAGCGATCAGCGATACACAACCGGATACGCCTCTATTTACCTTGACAAAGGGGTAATTTCTGGGTAAACTTTACTAAAGTCTAAGTCGAAAGGAGGCGATATGGGCAAAAAGATAGTGGTAGGGCTCCTAGGTTTAGCCCTGGCACTTTTTGCCGAGTTCAATCGTTCTTCCGTATTGATAGACGTCCCGACCGCCTACGTGCTGCGGCACAAGGTGATTCAAGGGACGGCGGTTGGATCGTTTGCTTTAAGCACCTACGATTCTATACCCTCACCTTACGATTTTGATCTCTGCCTGGGCGCGGGGATAGGAGACTTCCTGGAGATATCCCTCTCAGCCTACGGTCTTGAAAACTACTCTCTGGGCTTTACCGCTCTCTTGCTGCGGGAGAATAAATACTCTCCATCCGTGGCGGTAGGTGTCCATGAGATAACATGGGTGCCTTACATAGGCTCCTTTGGAGGAGGCAACGAACTTAGCGAGAATCCTGGCTCCGGTAACTGGAATCCGGAGGATAAGATCATCGACAAACCAGGATTTATCTACTGGGAACAGCAGGAGTGGTTCAGTGCCTTTGCTGTGGCCTCAAAACAGTTCTGCAACTACTTCCGTATCCACGCAGGTGTTGGTCGAGGCCGCTACACGGGTTACGGACGCATCTCAAAATACTTCAACACCGATATCTTCAACGAAAAGGCGGTCTCCGGACTGGCGCTCGGGCTTTTCGGAGCAGTAGAGTTCAACTACCAGGATTGGCTTTCTGTAGCCGCGGAGTACGACGGAAGGGACGTGAACTTCGGCACCAAGGTGGGATTTAATCACTGGGAGCTCTATCTCGCAGTAACACGTCTTGAGAACCTCGTTGACACCACTACCAGCTACTCACCCAGGTTGGTTGCCGGGCTGAATCTCTACACCTCGCCTTACCATAAAGCCCCCAAGGGAACGGAAATAGCAGGCAAGGCAGTCTACCCTGACGGTAAGCCTGCATCGAGTGCCAGGATCGAGGCCTTTAGCGATAACTACACCCAGGAAACGACCGCTAACGAAAGAGGCCTCTACAAGATGCGTGCGGTGCCAGCCGGCATGGTAACGCTCGTCGCATCCCAAGAAGGATACCGCAGCAAACCTCAGCTACTGAAGGTTACGTCAGTTTCTTCGACAAGCGCTAAGGATCTTGTCCTCAAGGACATTCACGACAAAGGAACGATTCACGGCATTGTAAAAGATGCGGAAGAGGGCTCGGGCATCATTGCAAACGTCTACGTGGTCGAGACAGATGACGTGGTTCGTACCGGTCCACGCGGCGGGAGCTACGAGGTCATGGGACTTGAAGCGGGCAAGTACACCCTGCATGCACAGGCGCGAGGCTACTTTGATCACGAGATCACCGCCGAGGCAGGCGCCGGCTCAACTACGGAACTCAACATCAACATGAGCAAAAACTGGATCATCTTCCACTTCAAACCGGGTGAGAAGCTGATCGAGCCGCGCTATGTGCCCGTACTTGAAGACGTGGTGCGCTTCCTTAAGGACCGACCGAAGATGGTCGTCGAGATACAGGGACACACAGACAGCGTAGGTGATGCCAAGGCCAATAGAGCACTCTCACGCAAACGTGCGGAAGCGGTACGAGACTACCTGGTTAAGAGGGGCATCAGCGAGAGAAGACTGGTAGTAAAGGGCTACGGTGAGCTTGCACCGATAGGAGATAACCGGACGATCCTGGGACGCGACATGAACCGTCGTGTGGAGCTGAAGGTTTTAAGCGAGTAGAAAGGAGTCCGGAGAGGTATTCAAAAAGGGGCTGCAGGTTAAGGAATTCCAGGTATGATGCAGGAAAAATTTTAATGAAACCTCACGTCTACTCGTCATGAGTAGATGCGTAAGGTCGAAAGATAAAACACAAACCTTCCAACCCTCTGCAAGTAGGAGGATAACTAATGAGTGAAGAGCTGAATCCCTTCAAGATAGCACAGGCACAGTTTGATGAGGCGGCGGAGTTTTTGGGCCTTGAACCGGCGATGCGTGAGGTTCTTCGCTGGCCGCGCCGTGAGTATCAGTTCACCATCCCGGTGAAGATGGATGACGGCTCAACCAAGGTATTCCACGGCTACCGGATCCAGCACAACGATGCCCGAGGCCCTGCAAAGGGCGGCATTCGCTGGCACCCTGCAGAAACCATCGATACCGTGCGCGCTCTTGCCGCATGGATGACCTGGAAGACCGCTGTCGTTGACATCCCATTGGGCGGCAGTAAGGGCGGCGTTACCTGTAATCCCAAGGAGTTCTCCGAGGGCGAGAAGGAACGTCTTGCCCGCGGATGGATGCGCGCTATTGCACGCGAACTTGGTGAGCACCGCGACTCCCCTGCCCCTGACGTCTACACCACCCCGCAGATCATGGCCTGGATGATGGACGAGTTCGAGACTATTGTTGGCCGCAACCATCCGGCGGTGATAACCGGCAAGCCTATCCCCATCGGCGGCTCACAGGGTCGGGGCGACGCAACCGCACGCGGCGGCATCTACACCGTCCGCGAGGCCTGCAAGACCCTGGGCGTCGATCCCAAGGGAACATACGCCATCCAGGGATTCGGCAACGCCGGTCAGTTCGCGGCTCTGCTTCATCAGGAAGTCCTCGGAGGCGGCAAGCTGGTGGGGGTATCCGACTCACGCGGAGGCATCTACGTGGAAGGCGGCATGGACCCCGAAGCCATCGTCAAGCACAAGCTTGAGACCGGGAAGGTAGGAGATTTCCCAGGCTCAAAGCCCATCACCAACGAGGAGCTTTTAGAGCTTAACGTGGACATCCTCTATCCCGCCGCACTTGAGAACATGATAACCAAGGAGAACGCACCGCGCATCAAGGCCAAGATCAGCTGCGAGCTGGCGAACGGACCTACCACCCCTGAGGCCGACGTTATACTTCACGAGAAGGGGATCCACGTCATCCCGGACTTTCTGGCCAACGCAGGCGGTGTGACCGTTTCCTACTTCGAACAGGTTCAGGGCACCTACAACTACTACTGGCCGCTTGAGGAGATTCGCAAGCAGCTCGACGCCAGGATGACTGCGGCCTACCACGCGGTTTACAAGATGCACAAGGAGAAAAACGTGCACATGCGTCTGGCCGCTTATCTCGTGTCAGTGGCCCGTGTGGCCGAGGCGGTCAAGCTCCGAGGCTGGGTATAATAATCCTCCTTTTCTCCCTGCGGGAGAAAAGATCGGAAGACAATAATGGGAGGGCTGGCTTGCAAGTCAGCCCTCATTATTTACCCCCTCTCACTTTGGGAGAGGGGGAGTGAGGGTCTGCGAATTTTTTAACCGAAGGTTAAAAAGAGCATTTATCGCGGGGACCCCGGAAACCTATGCTCCTTTTCGCCTAACGGCAAAAAGTTCGCAAATCTAAGATTGAAGGGCCGACCTTAAGGTCGGCCCTTTTCCTATTGACATAATACCCTAATCTTGTTATTATAACGTCACTTAAACCGTAAAGACCATGGAAGGAGATCGAAATGAGACCGAGGCTATTGCATAGTAGAGGTAAGGGAATCCTGGGAGGCATAATCCTTCTTGGGTTGACTACCAGCATTGCGATGGCAGATGCAGTGGTACACCTACATACCTTCCTTTCCCCTGAGTCAACATCAATTAATGTTAAAGGAATGCTTAACTCTATCTCGAGGTTTCCCCCAAAAGCGTTTGGAGATAGTGTACCGGTCATGATTCAGTTCTACGATAGCCTTAATCGACCCGAGCCAGGGGTCTTATGTAATCTCACCGTCGGATCGAAAAAGTTCAAACAGATCTCTAACCAATCCGGTGAGGTACTTTTTTGGATTCCCTCAGAAAAGATCTCCAAAAGAATCAAGTGCACAGCACACCCCAATCGCTCTGTCGAAGCCCTTTATTTGATATTCGGGAGCCAGCAAACAGGATTTCAAATCGCTTTCGGTAATGAAGTTGGCTTTGAGACAGGTGAGGGATTGCTTGAGCTGAAAGATGACGGCATCAGGGTACTTTACCCGGTGGGATATATAAAGGAAGCCAACGAGATGTTATCTGTCCTTAAGGAAGAAAAAGAAATTATCGAACGAGCCACTAAGATGAAACTGCATCCCTTGAAGATTATCCTGGTCGATGGAAGCGATCTCGGGCTTTGTGTTGGGGGATATGGAATACCTTTGCAGCAAGCCCAGTCTTATACGAATGTAGCAAAATACAAGGTTTTACCACACGAGTGGGTGGAGGTTTCTCTTGTTATCAACTACGGGATTTACGAAGATTCAATGAATCGCTGGATTGGTGACGGCTTGGCGAATTATATCGCGCTTGAGGTTTGCAAGCAGTTCTATCCGCGACATCTTCAGCAGGTGGCTATAGGCATATATGAATACAGAGAGTCCAGCCAGGTTTACGATCTTCGAAGTTGGCTCTCACCTGACGCCGAAAGACGAGTTTCCAAAGAAGGCCGTGAGTTGCCCAAAGGTGAAGGGACGACCCCTGTTGGCTGGCATGGTTACGATCTCGCCCCTTACTTCTGGGCAAAGGTGGTTGATAAATCAGGGAATCCTGAGATAATAGCCGATTTTCTTGCTGAATACCAACAACAAGAAGACAAAAGCCAGCAAAACGCCATTGCGATTCTTTCGCGTCAGAGCGGCCTGGACATAGATAAGGAACTGGTTATTACGGGTAAAGAATTCTTAGAGAACGTCAACCGCTACTGGGCGATCCCTATCCCTCCCTCTGGAATGAATTTAATCTTCGCCGGAAATCCATTCTTAATGGGTGATAGTTCCGAGGAAAGTACTTCTACCGTCCGGAATGTGCAGCTTGAAAGCTTCTTCCTCGATCGCTACGAAGTTACCAATAAGCAGTTCTATGAGTTCCTCAACGAGATGGGCAACCAGAAGGAGGGTGGCTCCTACTGGCTGGACGAATGGAACTACCCGGAAATCTTACATGAGGATGGTCTATACCGAGTCAAGTCCGGCTATGAGAACTACCCGGTGCGTCAGGTTAGCTGGTACGGCGCTACGGCTTACGCAAAATGGGCAGGCAAGAGATTACCGACCGAAGCTGAATGGGAGTTTGCGGCATCGAACAACGGCACAACCTACTATCCCTGGGATGACAAAAAATGGCATGACGATTATTGCAACTGGGGTGAAGGAGGTGAACTGGACAGCTTTGCATCCACAGCTCCGGTGGATACCTTTCCCAAGAGCAGTAATCATTACCAATGCTTGAGTATGGTTGGCAATGTTTCCGAATGGGTGGCCGACTGGTACGCGCCATATGATGTGGCCGATACCGTAAATCCGCAAGGGCCTGATACCGGTGAACTCAAAGTCCACCGGGGCGGAAGTTACAACGACGGAAAAGAATGGCAAACAACTAAATCAAGAAGGGGAGCCGATCCCGCTGTCGCATCGCCATTTATCGGATTCCGCTGCGCTGCGGATGTGCCTGAGTAGCACGTAACAAAATGTAGGGGCCGCTCATGCCTCGCCTAACTACAGCGAGAGGAATACTATCGCTGCAATGGCCGCTGCGATACCCACGATACGCTTCCAGGTTAAAGGCTCGCGGAAGAAGATGATGGAAAAGATCACGATCACCAGGACGTACTGTGAGGTCAAAGGGACGACGACGTTCAGAGGGCCGCCCTTCTGAAGCGCACGGTTGAAGGCAAGCGCGGCAATGAGGGCGCTGATCCCGGCAAGGGCTCTGTCCAGACCAGCTTTACATTCTCAAAGGCCTGCACTCGACTACTGAACCGTTCAGCATCATTATAGCCAACTGAACTGATGACTTGACAATACGGCACTGGAGGGTTATAGTTCAGGTATGAGGACGACACTAAAGGCTCGTGATGGCAGATAAGTACGATCCTGATAAGGATTACGCCGAGTATCTGGAGTTGGCTAAAAGCCAGGAAGAACTCGAAGACCGCATAGCTAAGCTGCTGGAAGAGCGCCAAAAGCTCAAGGAGAAGGCAGACAGGCATCTTGAGAGGGCCGGACAGGCGGTGAATTTCGATTTCATCAAGACCGCAGCCCACGAGTTCCAGGTGGAGATCCTAAACGAGATAACCAAGGCCGTAATCGAGTCAAACAATCTGGAGAAAGCGGTAAAACTCATAGATCATCTCGAGACCCACCTTGAGGCGCGCCTGCGTCTTACACCCAAACGTGAAGACGAGGCGACCAAAAAAAAGGCACCTCCTACCGTATCCCCGGCCATCGCGGCAAGAAAGAAACTCCAACCCACAGGGAAGCCCGCTCGTTTCGAACCAAGCAGACCAACAGAACAAGCACCTCCCACTCCACCAGCAGGAGCAGGGAGGAACATAATAGAGCGCAGGACTATTCTTAACGATCGTCTCCACGAGATATGCCGCTACGAGTACGACAACGATCGGCTTACCCGTATGATCTTTCTTGGCCCCAACGGCAATCCACTCAGAACCCACCAGTTGATCTACAATAAGGACGGCGTCCTCGTTCAGGAAATCCACATCGACCGGGCAGGCATCACCCTGCAGGTATGCGACCGCGAGTTCAACAAACAGGACAAGATCGCAAAAGAGATCGTACGCAACCCCCATAACGAGGTGCTCCATACCGTAGAGTTCAGATACGACAGACACGCACGCCTTACAAAGAAAGAGTGGCGTGACTCGCGTCACAGAAGGATCAAGTCCTGGGAGTACCGCTACGAGAAGGACGCCGCAGAACCTTCAAAGATAATCTGGCGCGATGAACGCAACAAACCTTATGGATTCGTAGAACTGCGCTACGACGACAAGGAGCACATCATCGAGGAGACGAGCAAGGACCGCGCAGGCGATCTTATCCGAGCGATCACCTACCAGTACTTCTACGGTTGACATCAAGAGGGCAGCGGTGGTGGACCTCCAAACATCGGTTTCAGAAACACTTGGATAAATCATAAGGAGATTCTATGCGTGTAGTGCGGCGTGAGGGGATGCGCGCGATTGATAAGCGGGCAACCGAAGGGTTTGGAATTCCCTCTCTGATTCTTATGGAAAATGCAGGGCGTGGGGTTGCCGAAACGATCGAGGAGTACTTTGAGCCGGAAGGCCTTTCTGTGCTGTGCGTCTCGGGCAAGGGAAATAACGGCGGGGACGGATTCGTGGTGGCGCGGCATCTGGCAAACTCCGGTGCCGAGGTTGAAATACTTCTCCTCGGAAAGATTGATAAACTGAAGGGCGACGCCCTTACCAACGCCGCCATCGCCAAGGACATGGGGTTGTTTATCGATGAGGTGGAGAGCGAGGACGCGCTGGCCGACTGGCAAGAAGGAATGGACGACTACGATGTGATAGTAGACGCAGTGCTGGGTACCGGATTCAAGCGTCCTCTCCAGGGACTGGCTGCCAAAGCAATAGGGCTGATCAACCAATCCGGGGCGTTCGTTGTGAGTGTTGATTTACCATCGGGGATTGAGGCGGACGGGACGGTAGAAGAACCCGAACTTGCAGTCGAGGCCGATCTCACCGTAACCATGGCATACCTCAAGCCCTGCCACCTCTTATATCCCACCCGTCTGTACTGCGGCGACGTGTGGACGGCGGACATAGGCATCCCCAACACGATTCTGGATACCGAAGGAAAGCTCCGCCTGATGACCTTAGAGGATGCGGCAGCGCTCCTGCCCCAGCGCTCCCCTTCAGGCAACAAGGCGACCTTCGGCAAGGTATTGATAGTTGCCGGCTCCCGCGGGATGAGCGGAGCTGCGCGTCTGGCCGCGATGGCTGCCGCAAGAACAGGTGCAGGCCTCGTCTATCTGGGATTTCCGGAAACGATGGCCGACGTGTTTGATTCAAGCCTTTTGGAGACGGTCAAGCACCCGCTTGCGGATACAGGCGACGGTCACCTGGCAGAGGGTGCGGCAGATGAGATATTAAAGATGGCCGATGACGTCAAGCTTTTAGCGATCGGCCCGGGGCTGGGAACGCATCCGGAAACGGTGGAGCTCGTTAAGCGGTTGTTCGCCGAATGGCGCAAACCGATGATTGTTGATGCGGACGGAATCAACGCCATCGCTACGGAGTCCAGGCTGCTTGAGGGCAAGAAGCCACCCCTGATCCTTACCCCTCATCCGGGTGAGCTGGCAAGATTGATCGGAGGAGAAGCCAAAAAGATTGACCGCAAACGGCTGGATATTACACAGGAGCTTGCCCAGAAGTGGGGAGTCGTCCTGGTTCTTAAGGGAGCACCGACGATCACGGGTTGTCCTTCCGAGACATGGATCAACTCTACAGGCAACTCGGGCCTTGCCTCTGGTGGAACTGGGGACGTATTGACCGGTATCATTGCAGGGCTGGTTGCGCAGGGCCTGGCCCTGGCCCCTGCCGCACGGCTGGGGGTGTGGCTTCACGGCGCGGCAGCCGATATTGCGATTGAGGAGTTGGGCGAACACTCGCTTGTTGCAGGGGACCTCTTGGATTATCTGCCCGATGCCATAGGCTCCTTGTTTGCCGACGAGGACGAAGAGATCTACGAGCCGGAGTAGACGAATGGGCATCCTGGTTGCGCTTCTGGCATACATCTACAACCCATCAGACTGGCAGCACTACCCGCGCCTTGAAGATATCCGCAACTTCACTGCCGACGCGTTCAACACGGTGTATATGATAACGAACGATGCAATCATCGAACTTGACGATGACTCCTCTACGCCTGAACGCATCTACGGCGAGGCTGAGGTACTGCCTGGGGATATAGC
>JAGMDF010000011.1 GCA_023128825.1 Caldifarciminota bacterium
GGGGTGGGGTTCAACCATCCGGTGGGGCACCTTGCCGTGGAAGATCGCCTCCATCTGGGTCCCGTAGATGCGTTGGAAGTGTTCCTCGTCCCAGACGTCGGAGGGGCAAGCGTGTCTATGCACCGTGCGCGCCACGCAGGCCACATCGTCAACGAAACGAGGCACTACCGCAAGATCGTGGCTGGCGATAAGAACGGTAAGGGAAAACTCCTCTTTGAGTTCCCGGATAAGTGAGTAGAAGCGGTCCTTTGCCTCAACGTCGGCACCCGAGGTGGGTTCGTCCAACAGGAGAAGCTTTGGTTCGCCAACAAGAGCCCGGGCAACGGCCACCCGCTGCTTCTGGCCGCCTGATAGCGCCCCCACCGGACGCTTGGCCAGTTCTGCCAGACCCACACGAGCAAGCATGGCCACAGCCAGATCGCGGTCCCGCCTTCCCGGACGTTTTACAAGACCCAAAGCCGGATAACGGCCCATCAGGGTAACATCCAAAGCGCTTACCGGGAGGCTCCAGTTGACAGTACTCTCCTGCGGGACGTAACCTATCTCGGTGCGCTTGAGATCATGATAGTGCACCCTCCCCTGACCGGGCTTGATGAGGCCGGCTATCACCTTTAGAAGCGTGGTCTTTCCGCCTCCGTTGGGGCCGATAAACGCAGTGGAGAAACCGACCGTTATCTCCAGATTCACATCGGAGAGCGCCGTGACCTCCTCAAAACGAACGGTCACGTCCTCAAGGCTTACCAGGGGCTTTTTACTCACCTTTCCCCCATAGCCTGTTTCATCACCTCCAGATTGCGATCCATGAGTTCTATGTAGGTTTCACCCTCTCTCCCCAAGGGATCAAGGAAGAGCACCTTCACTCCCGCTTCTCGGGCGATAACCTCTGCGGCCTTTGGCGAAAGCTGTGGTTCGGCAAACACCGCTTTTACGTCTGCTCCTTTGATCGCCTCTACGATTTCCTCAATGTCCTTCGGGGTAGGCTCCCTGCCTGGCGAGGAGACGATTACTGCGGCGCTCTCCAGGCCGTAGCGGCGCGCGAAGTAAACCCATGCGGGATGGAAGGATACGTATTTTTTCGAAGCGAAGGAGATCGCCGCGGCCCCGATGCGGGCGTTGAGCGAGTCAAGCTCTTCCAGATAGCGGTCGCAATTGGCTTGATAGACCGGCCTGGCTCGAGGGTCGATACTGATGAGGGAATCTGCGATTGCCCGTGAGATCAGCCTGGCGTATATGGGATCGAGCCAGATGTGGGGATTGGCGCCTTCATGAGGCCCGTTCTCAGATATGAGTTCTATGCCCGAAACCTTGGCAGCGGTGATGAGGGGTGCATCTTGAGGCAGCAAACCCTCCAGCCAGTGATCGACGTCAAGGCCGATGCGAACAACGAGCTCGGCCTCTGAAGCGGCCTTGGCTTGCGAAGGTGTAGGCTCGAAGGTATGAGGTGACGCACCAGGGGAAAGAAGCGTGGCAACTTGGACCCGGTCGCCCCCGACTTGCCGAGCAAAGTCAGCCAAAGGGGGGATAGTAACAACCACCTTGACCTTGTCGGTTGACGGCTGAGACCGATTCTTCTTGCAAGTTGTGAGACTCATGATACTTAAAGCGATTAGCGTTATCGCCACGATACGCCGCATTCGTCCTCCTTGGTCTTGCATAGTTAATAGAATAGGAGGAGAAAGCGAAATGTCAAGGCAATACATACTCCTTTCGTTGCGCAGCAACGAAAGATCGCGTGGAAATGCGGCAAGGCCGACCTTTCAGTCGGTCCCTACAGATTCATTCTGGGATCTTTTCGCGTTTAGCGAAAAGGAGCACTAATTGCCGGGGTCCCCGCGCGGGCGCGAAGTGGACGTGCGGGGTGTTTTATTCCTCTCTGGCCTTTTTCGCCTCCTGGATGACCTTGGCTGAGAACTCCGAGGGCACCGGTTCGTAGTGATCGAAGCGAGCGGTAAAGAACCCGCGGCCCTGGGTCACCGACCGAAGGGTTGTGGCGTACTTGTACATCTCAGCCTCGGGCACCGAAGCCTTAATCACCTGGCTGCGCCCGACTGAATCCACGCCCTGGATCCTGCCGCGCCGTGAGTTCAGGTCGCCTATAACGTCGCCCATAAACTCCTCGGGAACGGTGACTTCCACGGCCAGGATGGGTTCAATCAGTATGGGATTCGCCTTCTCGCAAGCAGCCTTGAACGCGATCTGCGCGGCCAGCTTGAACGCGATGTCTGAGGAATCCACCTGGTGGAAGCTTCCGTCGTAGACCGTCGCCTTGATGTCAACCATCGGGTAGCCAGCCAAAAAACCCTGGGCTACGGACTCGCGTACACCCTTCTCCACCGAGGGGATGAACTTGGATGGTATGGCGCCGCCGAAGACCTCTGAGGCGAACTCTACTCCGGACCCCGGGGACAGAGGCTCCAGGCGAAGGAATACGTCCCCGAACTGTCCACGACCCCCGGTCTGTTTCTTGTGACGTCCCTGAGCGGCTGCTTTTGCGGTGATTGTCTCTCTATAAGCAATGCGCGGCTTGCGGGTATCCACCGACACCCCGAACTTCTTCTTGAGCCTGGAAAGGATAACATCCAGGTGGAGCTCTCCCATGCCCGAGATGAGCTGCTGCTTGATTTCGGGATCGAATCTGTAGATGAAGGTCGGGTCCTCGTCGTGCAGACGAGCCAGTGCGTTTGAGACCTTCTCCTCGTCGCCCTTGGACCGGGGCACGATGGCCACCGATATTGGCGGGTTGGGAAACTCCAACTTGCCCAGGGATACCTTGTGGGAGGTGGTGAGGGTATCGCCGGTGTGGGTTGACTTCAGCTTGACCAGACCGCCGATCATACCGGTGGTAAGCTTACCTGCATCCTTGCGCTCCCGGCCCTGCATGGAAAGGATCTGTCCGATCCGTTCCGAGGCACCCGCATCTACGTTCTTAAGGGTCGCACCGGAGGCTATCTCGCCTGAGAACACCCTTGTGTACAGAAGATCGCCCAGATGGGGGTCGGAGACGGTCTTGAACACGTAAGCGATGGTTTCGCCAGACGCCTGAGGGGGAATCTCCTTTTCTTCTCCGCCCTCCGTAACCTTGATTGCGTGGATCTCCAGTGGGGAGGGGAAGAATCTCACCACGAACTCACAGAAAGGATGCACCCCGATCATGGAGAGCGCGTCTCCGGCAAACAGCGGGTATAAAGCGCCTTCGACGATGCCCTTCTTGAGGACAGGAGTCATCTGATCTACGGTCGGGACGTTGCCATTGAGATAGCTCTCTAAGAGCCCCTCGTCCAGCTCGGCAACCGCCTCAACGAGCTTCTCCCGGTAGGTCTCAACCTCGGCCTTGGCCTCGTCGGGGATAGCTGTCTCTTCGGTCTTGCCGTCCCTGGTTACGTATGCCTTCTCGTGCAGAAGATCAACCACTCCGGAGAGTTTCGAGCCTGCACCGACAGGGATGGTAACCGGGGCCACCGAGGTCCCGTATGCCTCCACCAGCTGGTTAAAGGCAGAGGTAAAGTCGGTGTCCGGCTTGCCCAGCTTGTTGAGGAACAACACCCTTCCTTTGCGTTCGTCGGTAAGGCGCTTCCAGCTCATCTCCGTACCCACCCCTATACCTTCGGCCGCATCCACAACCACCACACCTGCGTCAACCGCCCGGGCTCCTGAGATCATCTCACCCACAAAATCGGCGTACCCCGGGGTGTCAACCATGGTAAAAAGGTGATCCTGATACGTGCAGGATGCGACCGCCAGCGCAAGGCTCGATTTTCGTTCGATCTCCTCCTCATCGAAGTCGAAGACCGAGGTGCCTGCATCTACCTTGCCCTGTCTGGTGTTCGCACCGGTATAGAATAGGATTGCGTCAGCCAGGGTTGTTTTCCCAGACCCGCCGTGTCCGAAGAATCCGAATGTCCTTGTATTTTTAGGCTCGTTCACCAAACCTCCTTCAGGCGAATTTCAAAATCCCTTTGAGCTTCTTGCCATCCAGCCGCTTAACCGTCGCTTTAACCAGTGAAAACAGTGCAACGTAGTCTTCCTCATAGATCGCCGAGACGTGGGAGTGGATGTAGCGCGAGGGCAGACCCAGGGCTATGGAAGGGACACCGATCTTTGAGATGTGTATAACACCTGTATCGTAGCCCCCACGAAGGGAGGTAAGGTGATATTTGATGCCCTCTTTCTCGGCAACCTCGCAGATGAAGTCGCGCAGGGCTACGTTAGGAATCATGGTGGAGTCGTAAACCAGCACCGCGGCACCTGCTCCGAACCTCTCCACCGCGTCGGAATCCTCGCCAGGGGTGTCCGAGGAGAGCGAGACGTCGACGGCAATGGCAACATCGGGTTCAACCAGCCCGGCCACGGTGCGCGCACCGCGAAGTCCTACCTCTTCCTGAACGGTAGCGGCCAGGTACAGACGGTTAGGGTGGGAACCCAGCTCCCGGGCCAACTCTGCGATCACCGCGCATCCCACACGGTCGTCCCAGGCCTTGGCGGCCAGCACCCCGTTTGCAAGCGGTCGGAACTCTGAGATGGGAACCACAGGGTCGCCGGGACGCACCTCCGCATCGGCTGCCCCCTTCTCCCCCACCACACCGATATCGATGAACAGCTTGTCCATCTCCGGGGGCTTCTTGCGCTCCTCCTCTTTCATGGCGTGAGGTGCCTTGGAGCCTATGATTCCCTCGAAATCACCCTTACGGGTTCGAACCTTAACGCGCTGGCTCAAAAGCACCTGGGGCCACCAGCCGCCTATGGGCAGGAACCGGATGTAGCCTTGCTTGGTGACGTGCTTGACCATGAACCCGACCTCATCCATGTGGGCCGCAAGAAGGACCTTGGGGCCTTTCGCGTCACCATCATGGAAGCCGATTACCGAGCCGAGCCGGTCGGTGGAGACGCTCATAGAGCCTGAAAAGTGCCGCGCCATTATAGCACGAACGTCGCCCTCGTATCCCGACGGACCGAATGCCTCAGTCAACTCCTTGAAAAGCTCGTGTCTTTCCACAAATCCTCCTAGATGTCCAGGTTCTCAACGAACTGTGCGTTTTCTTCTATAAATTTCCGCCGCGGCTCGACCTCCGAACCCATGAGCACCGAGAAGACCCGGTGAGCCTCGGTCGCGTCCGCCACCGAAACCTTCTTCAGTATGCGCCTGGCGGGATTCATCGTCGTCTCCCACAGCTGCTCCGGGTTCATCTCGCCCAGTCCCTTGAAACGCTGCACCTCAAGGCGCTCCGGATGGGAGGTTTTCTTGCGCAACTCCTCAAGGTCCTCGTCTGAAAAGAGGTATTGCTCCTTCTTTCCCTGCTTGACCCGGTATAAGGGCGGCTGTGCGATGTAAATCATGCCGTTCTCTATAAGATCGCGCATGTACCGGTAGAAAAGCGTCAATAGAAGGGTGCGTATGTGGGAGCCGTCCACGTCCGCGTCGGCCATGATGATGATCTTGGAGTAGCGCACCCGCGAATCGTCGAAGCTCTCCTCCCCGAAGCCCGTACCCACCGAGCTGATGATGGCCTTGATCTCCGTGTTGGCCAATATCTTGTTAAGGCCGGACTTTTCCACGTTGAGTATCTTTCCGCGCATGGCAAGCACTGCCTGGAATCGGCGGTCGCGCCCCTGCTTGGCAGAGCCGCCAGCCGAGTTGCCCTCCACTATGAAGAGCTCGCACTCATCCGGATTATCCGATGAGCAGTCAGCAAGCTTGCCGGGCAGGGTATCGGAGGCAAGAAAACTCTTTTTGCGTTCGAGTTCGCGTGCCTTACGTGCCGCCTCGCGCGAACGCGCCGCTGCGGTGGCCTTCTGAAGGATGAGGTTTAAAACCCGTGGCTGCTCGTCGAAGTGCCTGGAGAGACCCTCGGAAACTATGGATTCCACTATTCCTCGCACCTCGCTGTTGCCAAGCTTGGTCTTGGTCTGTCCCTCGAACTGAGGGTTGCGCATCCGAACCGAAAGCACCGCTGTAAGCCCCTCACGTACGTCCTCACCGGTAAGATCAACTTGTTTCTTGTTCGAGTTGGATTTACGCGTCGCCTCGTTTAAGGTCTTGGTGAGCGCGGCCTTGAAACCAACAAGATGAGTCCCGCCCTCATGGGTGTTGATGGTGTTGACGAAGGTAACGATATTTTCGGCAAAGCTGTCCGTATATTCGATGGCGGCCTCAACCTCGATCCCGTTGCGCGAGTCCTTGATGTATAAAGGCTTGTGAAGCCTGGTCCGCCCCTGATCCAGGTAGGCAAGAAAGTCCACTATCCCACGTTTGTAGTGAAATACCTGCTCGGTTCCCTTGACGTTATCAAGCAGCTTTATGCTCAAATCGGGGTTGAGGTAGGCTACCTCGCGCAGCCGGGTGGAGATGATCTCAGGGTTGAAGATGGGGCGCTTGAAGATACCAGAATCAGGGATAAAGGTGGTCGTGGTTCCGGTTTTATTGGTCGTACCCTTGATCTGTATGGGGCCGGTAGGTTCACCCTTGCGATAGGACTGAACGTATACCTTGCCCTGGCGGTAAATCTCCACCTCCATCCACTCTGAGAGGGCGTTCACCACCGACGCACCCACGCCGTGCAGACCGCCGGAGATGATGTATACCTTGCCCGAGAACTTGGCCCCGGCGTGAAGAAGGGTCATAACGACCTCAAGACCGGGGATGCCCAGCTCAGGATGAATATCCACAGGTATGCCGCGCCCGTCATCCTCAATGGAGATCTTGTTAGGCTCCTGGAGCGTAACGATTATGTGCTTGCATACCCCGGCCATAGCCTCGTCTATAGAGTTGTCGACGATCTCTACAACCAGATGGTGCAGACCTCGCACACCCAAGTCGCCTATGTACATGGCCGGACGCCTGCGTACACCCTCAAGTCCCTTTAGAACCTGAATCTGCGCCGCATCATACTTATTCGTCATCTCTTCTTCTTAAAACTCCAAGTCTTAGAAACTCCGATTTGAAATCTGATTCCCTTCACCACCTCCTTCCCCAGCTTCTCGTTGATGCTCTGAATTAACTTCTCCCTTAAAGCACCAAGCTCGGTGAGCCAGACGTTATCAGGCACCCCAACGTAAAGTATACCCGATTTTATGCCCAATGCAACACATCTTTTAGCGATTTCGGGACCTGCGGCCAGGGGCCAAACCTTGACCGCGTCATAGGAGGCCAGCCGCTTGCCCAGCCGTCTCTTCATGATACGCTGGAGGGCCTGCCCCAGCGGCTCAAACCGGCCTGATCTTTCCTTGCCTGACATGGAAACGTCTTCCTTCAACTGCGGGTGGGCGGGCCGAGGCATAGAAAAGCTGGCCCTTGGAACGAATAAGGTCGAAAAGCAGGCGTGTGTTACGATCGTCGAGCTCGGCTGCCACATCGTCCATGAGATAGATTGGCCTGCGACCTGAAGCAAGAGCTGTCTCGGCCTCAGCCAGGGCAAGCGCGAGGGCGGCAAGCCTCTCTTCGCCGTGGGAACCGAAGACACGCAATGGGCGAGAGTTGAGAAGGATACGAAAGTCGTCTCGGTGCGGACCCCGGCGGGTGTAGCCAACCTGACGCTCCGTCTCTCTGCTTCGAGCCAGAACCTCAAGATAGTTTTCTTTCCCGCCCACGTTTGGAAGATACCCAAGCCGAATCTCATCAGCTGGCAGGAAACACCGGCTCATCTGCTCGAAGTGGGTCTTGAAGTTCTGCCAGTACTCCGAGCGCCGCCAGCGGATCTCGCCTGCCAGCTCGGCCAGGCGCTTATCCCACACTCGGAGCTCAGCGTCGCTCCCGTTTCTGCTCAGCAATGCGTTACGCTGGAGAAGTACTCTGCGGAACTCGGCCAGGAGAAAACGGTAGGTTCGCGACACCTTGCCGATAGCATCGTCAAGAAAGGCCCTGCGCTGGGCCGGAGGGCCTGCCACAACCCGACGATCGTCCAGGAGAAAAACCGAGACAGGAAGCCAACCGGCATAAAGGGAGCGTTTGGCTATCTCGCGCCGGTCAAAGAAGTAGTGCTTGCGTTCAGCAGGCGAGAAGTAAACCCGGGCCGACCACTCCTTATCCTTGGAACTTTTTGCCTTCCCGGCTATACGGAAATGAGTGGCTTCAAAGCCCAGAAGCTGCGAGTCTTGCAGGGTTCTGAAGCTGCGGCCCGAGGCAAGCACGGCCACAGCCTCCAAAAGGTTCGTCTTGCCTCCACCGTTAGGCCCGAAGATAAGGTTGGCCCTCGGATCAAATTCAAGTCTCTGCTCAGCCAGATTGCGGAAGCCTGAGACCGCAAGTTCAGCTAACCACACTGTTTCACCCCACAAGAGCGCTTCGCGCTCTTGTGGGGACCCAGGATAAACCTCTCATCTAAGGACCGATAAGTCCTTTGAGGTCCATGATGGTGGACTGGTCGGAAACGATAACCTTCACGTCGTCGGCAATCTTGTCAACGTAGAGGTACCTGATGTAGTTCGGGTTGGTGCGAAGTTCCCTCGATACGATGGCTATTGCTTTCGCCTTACCCTGCGCTTCTATCTCCTTGCGCTCAGCCTCGCTGCGTTCCTCCTCCAAAACGTACTCCATCTTCTGGGCCTTCTGCTGGGCTATCTGTTTTTCCTCGACCGACTTGGCGAACTCCTCGGTGAACTGCACGTTTCGAATCGCCACCCCCTCGATGATTATCCCGTCCAGGCCAAGCTGGCGCTTGATCTTCTTGTATATCTGATCCTGGATCTCCTCGCGTTTGTTGGAGTAGATATCCATGATGCCGTAACCGGACATGGCCATGCGTACAATGGAGCGTATAGCCGGCCTTACCACCTTCGCCTCGAAGTCAGGTCCGATAAGGCGGTGGATATCGAAGACCCTCTCGGAGTCCAGCCGGTACCAGCAGGTAAGATCAAGCCCTACCTGCAGGCCTTCCTTGGTGGGTGCCCACAGGGCGTCGTCTTTCCCTTTGCGCCGCCCTTCCTCGGCCTCGCTCGACATGGTGTAGTCGATGCGCCTGAGATCGTAAAGCGAGGTCTGGGTGATGAGGGGCGGGATGAAGTTGATACCCTCGCGGGCGACCGAGTAGGTCTTGGGTATTATCCAGAAGATAACAAGCGCGTGGCCCACAGGGACAATTCGGATGAAGCTTACGAGTATGACCAGGAACAACACAACTACCGCTCCCAGTATGTAGGCGATGGGTTTGACCCGCCTGCGGGTCTTGTCAACCTCGCCCGTGGCCGGCTGCTTAACCAGCATCCGTTGAAGCCTGAACCCGAAGAACAAAAGCACCCCCACTCCGATGAGGAGTATTACTATCAGAAATCCGATCATGAAGCCTCCTTAAGGTCTTGGTATAATCGTTGTAACGTGAAATAATAACGTCCTCTAACCCAATGTCAACTTTCTTCAGCCGTTTACAGAGACATTCTTCGAGGTATCCGCGTAAGGTAAGAATGCTTGACAACAAACTCCCTAAACCCTACACTGAGCGTATAAGCGCAAACCTTAGGCTTGATTGTGGCGTCGTATAACGGTACCCAGAATCAGAGGAGGTAAATAATGCACGTCCTGCTATTCCTGATTCTTTTGGGAGGATGTTTTCGTCTTCTCCTTTTCTCTTTACGCAATCGCAATAGTGCTGGCTCTTCTGATAGGAGGCACAGTTCTCAAGGCCAACGAGATGCTCTTGGTCGAGGACTATACTAAAGACTCTGTAGTAATAACAGAGCTCGTCGATGAGGAAATCGTAGCCTCTATCTCATTCACGCTGCCTCGAGAGGCCTACCTTACCGTTGCCAGCGACTCGGCTTTTGTGCCATGGATTCTTGAAGCACAAGCGGCGTCAATGACGCTGGATAAATCAGAGGAGTTCGCTACATACTGTGAAACAGCTGCCATTAAGAAACCCGTTGCCTACGTCAACCGGCCGATGTTCAAGGAAGCCTTAAAGGAGTATCTGATCTATGCCGCCGACCGCACCTCAGGCTTCACCCCGGCGAACGTAGAACAAAAACTATTCCCGATCCTGGACGCTTTAGAAATGAAAGCGCTGCTGGTGGAGATGGAGCACAAAGGCAAGACCCTCGCTTTCACCATAAGGAGCGCAAATTAATCCTCCTTTTCCCCTACGGGGAAAAGATCGGAGATCGTGCGGGCCGAGCTGAAAACCAACACGCAAACCTCTGTGAAAATTCGTGGCGGAAAAACTAAAGCAGACTTATTCGCTGGTTGCGGAAGAATGAACTGAAAGAATTACATCAGGAACCCTCTAAAATAAACCGAGCCCATTCTTCTCCTGTACCGACGGTTACCGCGCGGATAAGACCCGGGTAAGTCTTTTCCAGCTTCCCGACCACCCAGATCGCGATGTGCTCCGCAGTGGGCTGTATATTGCTGAAGGCTTCGCAGTCGTTCAGGAGCTTACCCTGAAAAGGTTCAAGCAGCTTGATTAGATTCTCCTTGAGTTTCGTGAAATCCACGCTCACTCCCCTTTGATCCAAAGCAGCGGTTAAAAGCCTGACGGTTACGTCCCAGGTATGATCGTGCACCTCCTCAAACTCCTTTCCAAGCCCCTTCAGACTGTGACTAAAGCGGAAGGGAACGCTGACCTGGGCTTCAAACATTATGCAACTCCTTCTTTAGAAACTCCCGCGCTTTAAGAAAGAACGCCTGGGCTGCGGCGTCACGGTGGTCGGGGTAGGTCCAGGGCATCTCCTCGCAGCGATCGTGCAGGAACCGCAGGGTTAGCTCGATCCATACGCTCTCCCCAAGATAGGCGCGGTGCCCTGCCGGTTTTGTAGTCAAAAGCCACAACCCGTCCAGTCGAATGAATCCGGGGTCTACGTTGATCCGCCGCTTGCCATTCTTGCTCAAGGAATCCTCTACCTTGCAACTGGCGTGTTTGAATCGCCAAGGCTCTACCAAGTTCACCAGGGGGGAGAAGATAACCCAGCGCCGCAGTATCCCCTCGCCCAGCTCGGCGTTGTAGTAGTCGGTCCAGGTAAAGGGAAGGAGTTCGCTGCGCAGGAGCACTGACCCGAACTCTTCCTCAAGGGTTGTCTCAATGCTTTTGATCAAATCGTTTTCCACAGAAAGCAGCCCGCATATCAAAAGCGCCTGTGGCTCATCCGGCTCAAGATTCTTCACTCTTTGCTCCTGCGGATGCTTCTCCGCTGGATCCTTCCTGCTCTTCACCCTTCTTCTCGATCCGATAGCCTATGGCGGCCAGAGCATCCTCGTCCACCTCCTCCGCGGCTTCTTCCCGATGTTCTTCTGCTTGCCCGGACTCTTCTCCCTCCTCCAGAGGCAATATGTCTTCTTCTTTAACGGCCGGCTCCTCAAGATCGGGCAGTTCATCAAGTGAGACAAGCCCGAAGAACTCCAAAAACCTGGGGGTGGTAGCGTAAACGTAAGGATGCCCTGCACGCTTGTCGCGCCCCTTGATGCGCACAAGACCCCGTTCTAAGAGGGTGGAAAGGATATATGAGGAATCTATCCCGCGAGCCTGATCTATATCGGGTTTGTTGATGGGCTGCCGGTGGGCGATGACCGCTAAGGTCTCAAGTGCGGCTTTGGAGGGATGGTCGTGGCCCTTTCTTGAGTAGAGACGCACGATCCACGGCGCAAATCGCGGCAGGGTGACCATCTGCCAGCCGCCGGCCACCTGACGGATATGAAAGGTTCGAGCCTGCGCCTCATAGTCCGCGTTCAACTTGGCGATGCAGGCTTCTACCTCAGAGGGCGTCATCTCAGCCGCTTTCGCCAAACGCTGGGTGCTCACCACCTCGGGCGAAGCAAAAAGCAAGGCTTCGATGATCTCCCAGCTTTCGCTCATTCCCCTTCGCTTTCGATGCGTATGAGCTTCATGTACCCGTCCTTGTTGTCTGTCCAGTAGATCATCCGGTGCGGGTCTCGAACCTCGTAGTAGAAATCAAAGCTGCGCCCTGCCAGAAGTACCTTGTAGAGGGTATCTATAAGCTTGCTCTTGAACCCCAGGGTCAGCTTGTGGCAGCGGAACTCCCCTGCATCCGTGTTGATCGTGTGAATCCCGCCGTAGGTGCACGTGCCGGTGATGACCATTCCAAGGTTGGATTCAAAGAGGGGGAATTCGATGGTCTCGGGCTGGTCAAAAGGGAATCCACGGAAGACCTCAATCAACGTATGCCGGTCGTAGAAGCGTCCGGAGTGCTTCACATTGGACTCCTTGCCCTTGAACCCGTCGGAGACCAGGATGCCCCCATCCACAGGCTCCACCTCAAGCTGGAAGCGGCCCGAACGGTCCTTTATCACCTTGATGGTTGAAAGATCTGAGGCGTGCACCCAGCATTTGACGACTATCTTTGTGGTATCTATGTGTTTGTGGACCGAGTAATAACTGTTACCGTTATCGTAGATTTCGTGGATTATCTCACGAGTGGTTCCCTGATCATAGCCAAGGTAGACGACCCGCTCGCCTGAGGGGATGTGTGGGTCGGTAAAACCCGCACCGAGGAGCAGGACAGCTAAAATAACGCTCATCTTTTCCCCCTTCCAGACTTAACCGCTTTCAGGAACACCGACGTTAACTCGGTAAGCGATGCCTCGGCGATCGAACCCTCGGCAAGGGTAGCAGATCCTCCGCCCCCGCCTTTAAGTTTAGATGCTACGGCCTTTAAGATGTCGCCTGCAGGGTACTCTTTGGCAGTGGATTTGGATGAGAAACAGAGCACTGCCAGTCGGTTCTTCTTATCCGGAGAGACCAGAAATCCACACATCTTCTCTTTACGTGACTTAAGCGAATCGGCCAGAAGCCGCATATCTTCGCGGGATATACCTTCGACTTTGGCGGTAACGAATTCCGCATCGTCGATCTTCTCGGCGCGCTCCAGTATGCCTTCGGCAAGACTATCCACGTAGCGCCGCGCAAGCCGCTCCCGCGCCTTCTCTGCGGCTGAGAGGCTGAATTTAAGCTCCTCGACCCTGTTGACCAGTTTTTCGCGCTCGGTGCCCAAAACTTGAGAGAGTTCTGTAATAACTTCGCGGGTACGCTCCACCTCCTTGAACGCGCGTTCGCCCACCAGAGCCTCTATGCGCCGGATGCCCGCGGCCACCCCGGTCTCTGAGGTAATAACAAACATTCCGATGTTACCTGTTCGCTTAAGATGCGTTCCGCCGCAAAGCTCTGCAGAGATGCCGGGAATTTGAATCACTGTAACCTTCTCCCCATACTTTTCACCAAAGAATGCCAACGCACCCATTTCATCAGCTTCTTCCTTGGTAATATCCCTGTGATGTATGACTTCGTGGTTTTCGATGATCCAGTTATAGACCTGTTTTTCAACCTCGGTAACCTCCTCAGGCTTCATGGGTTCGGGATGGTAGAAGTCAAAGCGCAGCTGGCCCGGCTCAACTAACGAACCTTCCTGCTTTACGTGCTCGCCCAGGATTTTGCGGAGTGCCGCATGTAGGAGATGCGTAGCGGTATGCGCCCGCTCGATCTCCATCCGGCGGTCAAGGTCGACGATTGCTCGGACCTCCTTGCCCTGTAAGTCTTTGGAAATCTTACCCTTAACAAGCTTACCGTGAATTACCTGCGCACCAGCTTGATTGTAATCGGTATTTGCTACTTCGACCTCGAAATCCTCACCGATGATTCGACCAGTGTCGCCTATCTGCCCGCCCGATACAGCATAAAACGGGGACTCTTCAAGCTGGAGGTCAACCTCTTTGGACTCTTGGTCATATGAACTTGCAGCGATCTTGGTTTCAACCTCTGTTTTTTCGTACCCTACAAATTTCACCTCTTTCTTGGTTTCTTCTTCGGGAATGAACTTCACATCAAAAGAAACCGCAGTTCCTCCACTTGCTTCCCTCGACTTCTCCCTCTGACCCTCCATTGCCTTCTCGAAACCTTCCAGATCGACCTCAATCCCCTTGTGTTTGGCCAGCCACTTGGTCAAATCTATAGGGAAGCCGTGGGTATCATGCAACTTGAAGGCATCTTCTCCCGATATCTCCCCCGCGTTGGCGGCGTCTTCAAATAATCTCATCCCACCCTCAAGGGTCTTCAGGAAACGTTCCTCTTCTCCCTTGATCATGAGCGCCACCTGCTCACGGCGCGCCTCGAGTTCAGGGTAGACGTGCCGCATCTGCTCAATCACATGACCTGAGAGCCGGTATAGAAGTGATTTCTCTATACCTAAAAGGTAAAGAGCGCCTATGGCGCGTCTCAGAACCCTTCTTATTACGTACCCCTGTTTGGTGTTCGAAGGCCGCACGCCTTCGGCAATCACGAAGGTAGCGGCGCGAACGTGGTCGGCGGTGATGGCCAGGAACTCCCAGGTATCGGCTGAGATTTTGACTTTTAATGTATCCGCCGCAGCTTGCATTAAAGGATAGAAGAGGTCGGTGTGAAAGACAGTTTCCACGTTCTGGACAGCCAACACCATACGCTCAAGCCCTGCACCGGTATCCACCCCCGGGTACTTAAGCAAGGGTCGTGAGCCATCGGGCTGCTGGTCGAACTGGGGAAAAACCAGGTTCCAGATCTCGGTGTAGCGCGCTTCTGCGTCTTCATCCTCACCTGGGCCAAGCCCACAGTCCCCTTCCTTCCATTTAAGGTCCCAGAAGATCTCCGATGACGGCCCACACGCACCCTTGCCGCCTGCAGGCCCCCAGAAGTTGTCCTCATCCCCAAGGTAGACGACACGTTCTTTAGGTAGGCCGATAACATCACGCCAGATCGAAGCGGCCTCCTCATCTTCTTCGTGAACCGAAACCCAAAGCCGTTCGGCGGGCAGATTCATCACCTGGATGATGAATTCCCACGCCCATTTTATAGCCTCCTCCTTCTGGTAGTCGCCGAAGCTAAAGTTGCCGAGCATCTCGAAGAAGGTGTCGTGGGTGGCGTCGGTGCCTACTACATCCAAGTCTTCCAAACGCAGGCACTTCTGCACGGATGCGGCGCGCTTGTAGGGCAGGGGTTCAATCATCCCCGCCCACAGCGGCTTGAACTGAACCATACCCGCCACGTTGAAGAGGATGGTGGGGTCTCGTTTGGGAACAAGCGGTGCGGATGGAACCCGCGTATGTCCGCGCTCTTCAAAGAATCTAAGGAACGCCTCTCTAAGCTCGGCTGAGTTCATCCGATCTCCTCGAGAGCTTCTTCGATCGCTTCCTGCGAGTAACCCCTGCGGTAAAGTCCCTGCCTGATCCGTCCGCGGCGCTCGAACCCCTCGAGGAGGTTGTAGTCTTCCGCTTTGGCCTTTGCCCACGTCTCAGCGGAGCGGCGCTCCTGCTCGACATGCTCTTCCCAGACGCGTGCAAAGAGTTCCGCGCCGATCCCCTTTGCCGCAAGCTCGGCTCTAACCAGTCTCTTACCCTTGTGGGATATGGTGAGTTTGTGTCGAATCCAGACACCGGTGAACCGCTCATCGTCGAGTAGTCGCTCGCGAATAAGTTGTTCGATCTCATCGGCTATCACTTCCGGGTCGAACCCTTTGCGGCTCAGCCGCTGGCGCATCTCGGCGATACTACGATCCCGATAGCGCAGCAATCTGAGTGCCGCTGTCCGAACCCTTTCGCGTTCGTCTTGCGCTTTCATTGGCGAACACTAATCCTTCTTCTCCTCTTCTGCTGCTTCAGGTCCCAGGGCCTCCTCATTAGGGGCAGTAGGAATGGGAAAGAGCTTCTCTCTTAGCTCTTTTTCGAGTTTCTCTTTGGCCTCGGGATTCTCGGTAAGGAAACCTATGGCCGCGTCCCGGCCCTGACCCATCCGCTCATCACCGTAGGAGAACCAGGTTCCGGACTTCTGGACTGAACCGAGATCGACTCCTACATCAACAAGTTCTCCGAGGTAGTTTACGCCCTTGCCGTAGAGTATGTCGAACTCGGCCAGCTTGAACGGCGGTGCGAGCTTGTTCTTTACCACTTTAACGCGCGTGCGGTTGCCGATTACCTCATCTCCCTTCTTGATGGAGGCGATGCGCCGGATGTCCAAGCGTACTGTGGCGTGAAACTTTAAAGCCAGGCCGCCGGGAGTGGTCTCCGGGTTGCCCCACATCACGCCGATCCTCATGCGTATCTGGTTGGTGAAGACAGCACAGGTCTTGGAGCGGGAGATAACCGAGGTGAGCTTTCTTAACGCCTGGGACATGAGCCTTGCCTGAAGGCCGACGTGTGCGTCGCCCATCTCGCCCTCGATCTCGGCCCGGGGCACAAGTGCAGCCACCGAGTCGATGACGAAGATATCGATACCTCCTGATCGGGTGAGTATCTCTGCGATCTCCAAGGCCTGCTCGCCGGCATCGGGCTGGGAGATCAAAAGTTCGTCCAGGTTGATACCCAGGGCCTGGGCGTAGATCGGATCAAGGGCGTGCTCTGTATCGATGAACACCGCCTGCCCGCCCATGCGCTGCGCATTTGCCACCGCCTGAAGAGCAATGGTGGTTTTACCCGAGGCCGCCGGGCCGAAGATTTCGATCATTCTGCCCCTTGGTAGGCCGCCGATGCCTATGGCTGCATCAAGGGTCAGGGAGCCGGTAGAAATGACCGGTATACCTATTCCGGAGGGACGTTCACCCAGTCGCATGATCGAGCCCTTGCCGAACTGCTTCTGGATCTGACCGATCGCGGTATCCAACGCCTTGTACCGATCGTCCTGTTCCTTTGATTGACTCTTAGCCATGCATCCTCCTTCGTTCTCCCTTTAATTAAGGAAGAGATTTTTAGATTTACACTGCTCTTCCCTTTTCCTTGTCCCACTTTGTCCCAGTAATACCCATTAATCCGATCCAAATTTCTCGTTTTCCCACATCGATCTTCATCATTCAACGGTCACGCTCTTTGCCAGATTGCGCGGCTTGTCCACGTCGCAGCCTCTGAATACCGCGGTATGATAGGCAAGAAGCTGCAGTGGAATAACCGTAAGGAAGGGAAGTATGTACTCCGGGACCTCGGGTATTGGTATAAAAGCGGCGCTTCGTTTGGCAAGCTCGCGGTCGTCCGCAGTGCCCACTGCGATCACCTGACCTCCCCTCGCGGCCACCTCCTCTATGTTGGCGTTCATCTTCTCGTAGGTTGAATCGCGCGGCGCCACTACCACAACGGGCGTTTTGGAGTCTATGAGAGAGATGGGGCCGTGTTTCATTTCGCCTGCAGGGTAGCCTGTTGCGTGGACGTAGCTTATCTCCTTGAGCTTCAAAGCCCCTTCTAAAGCTGTGGGATAGTTAATCCCACGCCCAAGGAAAAGATAGGAGTTTCGTTTTTGGAATTGCCTGGCGATATCGCGAATGCGGCGGTCCTGCCTGAGCATCTGAGCCATCTGTTCGGGCAAGCACGAAAGGGCCGACTTGATATCTTTGAGTTCGTTCGGCTTCATCGTACCCTTGAGCCGGGCAAGCTCCATGGCAAAAACGAGAAGCGCAAAAAGCTCAGCGGTGTAGGCCTTGGTGGAGGCAACCCCGATCTCAGGACCGGCGTGGATGTAGATTGAGGAGTCGGACTCGCGGTCCACCGAGGTACGCTTCACGTTGACTACGGAAAGCACCTTGAGGTCGGAGTGGCGACGTGCTGCACGCAGGGCTGCCAGGGTATCCGCGGTCTCACCCGACTGGCTGATCGCTATCATGAGATCGTGCTTGCCGAAGATGGATGTGCGATCTATAAGTTCCGATGCAATCTCCGCCTCGGTATGCACGCCGGTGAAGCGCTCGATAAAGTAGCGTGCCACCAGACCGGCGTGGTAGCTTGTGCCGCAGGCCTGGATGATTATGTGCTCGAAATCCTCAAGCTCCTCAGGATAGAACCTAAAAGCCGACCCCAGCGAGATGCGGGCGTTGCGTATCCGACGTTCGAGATTAGTCGCAATAACCTTTGGCTGCTCGAATATCTCCTTGCGCATGAAATGCCGGTAGCGTCCCTTGGATACGGCCTTTGGGCGGAATTCTATGGGCACCGACTGGGGTCTCAAACGTTGCCCGCTGAAATCGTAAACCTCAGGTTGACGACCAGCGCGGATTACGACCACCTCGCCGTTGCCGAGCGCTATCATCCGCTGGGTGATACCCACCAGGGCCAGAGGATCGGACGCGAGGGCAAACTCCTTTCTGCCTATGCCTACGACCAGAGGCGAACCCGTCCTGATACCGATGAGAGAGTCAGGCTCGTCGCGCGATATCACAGCCAGAGCGAAACTGCCCTTAAGACGTTTAACCGTACTAAGTACGGCACTTAGAAGATCGCCCTTGTAGCAGGAAGCCAGAAGGTGGGGTAAGATCTCGGAGTCTGTCTGCGAGACAAACTTATGCCCCTTGGCTTCGAGCTCACGGCGAAGTTCGGTGTGATTCTCGATGATCCCGTTGTGCACAACCGCGAACTGACCGCCAGGATCGGTGAATGGATGGGCGTTGCGCTTTCTTACCGATCCGTGAGTGGCCCAACGGGTGTGACCGATTCCCACCGATCCCGCAAGAGGGTGCTTTTCCAAAGCGTCCTTGAGGTTCTGAAGGCGACCTGTGACCTTGGTAATTTTGATCTTGCCCTCATCTACGAGGGCGATGCCGCAGGAATCGTACCCGCGGTACTCAAGCCTCTCCAATCCGACAAGGATAACCGACTCTATGTCGCGGTTGCCCAGGTAGCCTACTATTCCGCACATAATCTTCTCACCTCCTCAATGATCTTATCCGCCCGTTCACTCGTATACGCTTCAACTATCAACCTTACCACCGGCTCGGTGTTGGAGGGCCGAAGGTGCAGGAAGAACTCCTCCTCCGCAAGCCACAAGCCGTCCCGCGTATCCCTACGGGCGGAGGGAAACAGGGAGGCAACCCTTTCCACCAATCCCTCCGACCATTCTATCCTGAACTTGTCTTTGCGCCGATGATAGGTAGGCAGCGAATCCACCATCTCTGCAAGCGAGTCATGTTTGCGCCGAAGCTGGATAAGAACCGCCATCGCCAGAAGGCCGTCGCGGGTGCCGTTGAAGCAAGGCAGAATGAATCCACCGTTTCCTTCACCCCCGCAACGCCCGTTGACATCCAAGAGACGGTCAACCACGTGCGCCTCGCCCACCGGGGTGCGATGAAGCTTAACCCCTAATCTCTCTGCTACGTGCTCGATTAAACGGGAGGTTGAAAGATTTACCACCACATCGCCCCTTTCTTGCTCAAGCGCCCATTGTGCACATAGAGGAACCGTGTATTCCTCTCCGGGAGCGCGGGCATTCTCATCGACAAAGGCCAGCCGGTCGCCGTCCGGATCGAAGGCGAACCCCACATCCAACCCTTTATCCCTTACCAACGACCTCAGTCCCTCCAGGTTTTCAGACACCGGCTCCGGTCCTCTGCCGAAACGACCGTTCGGCTCGGAGTTGACGGCATGAACCTCGCAGTTCAGCTCTTCAAGCAGCATCATCGCCTCCGGCCCAGCCGCACCGTTCACCGGATCAAGCCCTACCCTCAGACGGGGTTCCTTGTCTCCACCCACCTCATTTATCACAGCTCCCAGATGCGAAAGTAAGGCTTTGATTTCCTCAGCGTCTCCGTGACGCGTCGGCTGATAGGTTTTTGCTGTTTCTGCGTAGCTTATAAACTCACTGATCTTCGCAGGTGCAAGGAATCGGCCTCTCTCCAGGAATTTCAGGCCGTTATGATCCGGCGGGTTGTGGCTGGCGGTGACAACTAAACCCGCATCCGCATCAAACGCCCTGGCCGCGTAAACAGCCGTAGGCGTGCTCACCATGCCCGCTTCAAGCACCTTCACGCCTGCCCGAATCAATCCGATCTTAACCGCCTCATATATCTCGGCGCCGGACACCCTCGCGTCCCTGGCCAGAAGCACCTTCCCGGCCCCCATGAACCGGGCAAACGCCTGGGAGAGGGCTACGAGATAGTCTGTCTTGAGTTCTTCACCGAAGACTCCTCGAAGACCTGATACGGAAAACTTCACCATCTGGGTCATTTTAGCTCTTCTTAAGGGTGATGTCAAGAAGACAAATTCGCCCCCAACCCCGTGGCAATGCTGTCTGTTGGAAGGTATCGGCTCAGGCCTGTGTATTCAAGCCGGGGTGTTCCCTAACAGCTCGTCTGAATCTTCGTCTTCTTCCCCCTCGCCCTCTTCATCTGAGTCATTAAATAGGATGCTTCTTTCCAGAAGCTCGATGGTCTCGTTCTCCTCGTCCTCCGGGAAAACCGGGCGGCCTGACTTTTCCACCAGCCCCTGCACCTCGTCCAAAGATTCCTCATAGGACTCGGGTTCTTCGCCTTCCTCCTCCTCATCATCCCAATACGATATCTCTAGTGGATCGTCACAGATAACCCTGAGCAACTCGCCGCACTTGGGACATTCAAGCTTGGCTCCGACTTCAGGTTCCCGACTTGCTGAAAACCTCTCCTCGCAAGTCGGACATTCTATCTCGAACATCGCAAGACCTCCATGATAGTCAGCAGACGCGATTATAGAATCAGGAACCAACTTGTCAAGGTATCTGGATGCACAGTGGCGTTTCATTCCGCACCTGATCATCCTGCCACGCGGGCCAGGCCGGAGAACAACCCCCCCTAGATCTAGCGTGCGTCCTCTTGACACCCCTCACTTTCCGATTAATCTTATGGGGAAGAGGTTGATTATGAAAAAACGGTTCGTGGTGTTGGGAATGCTAGGGGTTTTGGGACTAGGGATGGTTATCCGTGTGGACGCCGATTGTCCGAATGAACGCGTTTGGTCCGAGGTCTCCGCAGATACCGTCCTGATACATCACGACGATGCATATTTCAACTGCTGCCCAGACATGGAGTATGAGATAGTCCAACACGCGGACACCCCAGGCAAGGGGTTGTCAAAAGCCCCAGAAGCGTTATAATAATCTACAGGTAAAGTCTTAAGGTACGAGAACAAGAAAAGGTGTTGGGTTGAGGCGGGGTGATTGAAACTAGAACTCAAGGAGGAAATAGATGAAAAGATCCCTCGTAGTGGGCATGATGGTGCTTGCGGCGATTGCCCTTTTTGCCGGTGAGAACCCTAGTACGGCAGGCCAGATTCCACTGTGCAGAGCCGAAGGTTCTTGCGTGTACCGTCTGACCATGCCCGACTTTGAGATTATCCCGTTGGATAACGACGAGGTTCGGATAGGAATGCCTGGGGCAGGTTATCGGCAGTATCCAGGTCATCCTCGTCTGCCTATGCCTACCTATACCTTTGCGCTTCCCCCTGGAAGTGAGGTTGTAAGCGTGGATGTTTCCGGGAACCGCTGCGAGTTACCCGGGACCTATCTCGTGGAGGCTTCACTTCCGGCGCTACCGCTTGGAGCCACGAACACCACGCTAAACAACCTTCACGTGCTCTACGAAGAGACACGCTCCCGCGTCTACTCCGGGGAAGAGAAGTTGCCGGATCTCTTGGGCGAGATTCATGCCACAGGGGAGCGCCGCGAGTACTCGCTGGTCACCGTGGCAGTCTATCCCTTCGCCTATGATCCTCTCTCCGGCGTACTCTCCTTCGCACGCGACGTGACGGTCAGCATCCGCTACGCTCCGGTCTCTGAGGAGCACGCCGAGTTCGTTGCTCGCTTCATCCGCAAGGGAACCCTTTATCCGGACGTACCTGAACACATCTACAACAAGGGCGAGGCCCGTGAGTGGTACCGCCCCTCTAGCCGCGTGCTTGCAAACCCGCGGATGCTTATCCTGACTACCGCCGCGCTCAAAGATTCTACCAGCCTGTACCGCCAGTGGCGCAGGCACACCGGCTTCGACGTCGGGGTAGTAACCAAGGAAGATATCCTGTCCTCCAGTGGAGGAGATGATACGCCGCAAAAGATTCGCAACTGGCTGCGCGGGCACGCCGCCGACTACGACTACCTCTTAATCATAGGCCACCATGCGGATATCCCCATGCGGGTACTTGCCCCATTCAACAACGGCAACGCCGGCTGGTGGCCTGATCTGGCAGATATCCCTTCGGACATCTACTACGGTGATCTGTCCAAGCCTGATGAGGAGTCCTGGAACGAGGACGGCGATAGCTACTACGGAGAGGCCCTTTCCGCCGGCGGCTTCGAGGATCCTCAGGATGCCCCGGACCTTGAGATGGAGCTTCATGTCGGCCGTATTAACTCCTCCTTTGCGACAACCGTCCCCTCCATCTTGGAACAAACCTGGCTATTCGAGTACGATAAAAACACAACCTACAAGGAGACCTCGGTTCTTGCCGGCGGTATACTCTGGTATCCAAACCAGAACGGAGGTGGATACCCCGGTTACGACGGCGCCCACTACATGGAACTCCTGATGAACAGCGGGATCATCAAAGGATCGCCGGCCACCACCCTCTACGAGAAGGAAGGCGACGGGCCATCGCTCTATAGTTGTGACGTCAACTTCACCCAGAGCAACCTGAAGAATACCCTGAAAAACACCGACGCCGGGATATTCGTAGAGAACAACCACGGGTGGAGGAACCAGTTCTCCCGCTGCGTGTGGCACGACGACGGGGATGGTGTTCCCATGGACAATGAATTCGCCTGGCCGACCGGTCTTGCGAACACGGACGCCTTCATGCTTAACACCGAAAAGCCGAACGTGGCGTTCCTTCTCTCCTGCCTCAACGGTTACCCCGAGGATGCACACTCCCTGGCGCAAGACCTGCTGAACTACTCAAGCGTCGCTGTAGTTGCCCATACGCGCTCCGCTCTGGGCAGACAGGGTTGGAGCGGCCCCCAGGACGGCGGCCAAAACGGTCTCTACTACTACGTTCTGGACAACTACCTTAAGAAAACTACCTACGATCACGTCCTGGGCGACGCCGTTGATGCAGGCAGGCTCCAATACTATAACGCAGAGTCCCGCGTAAGCAAGTACGTGAACTCCTACGGACATACCCTTTACGGTGATCCAGCCCTGCGTCACTTCGGACGCGAGGGCAATTTGCCGGACCCCGCGGTGGCTGAAAAGACACCTCCCGTCTCCCCGACAAGTCTCGATGTAGATTTTGAGAACCGGATAAGCTTCAGCCTGCCTGAACCTGCCGAGGTGCGTATCGAGGTGTGGGACGCTTGCGGTCGCAAGGTCGAAACACTGATGGACGGCCATGTTGATGCCGGGATTCAAACCGTTGAGTGGAACACTGCAGGCTTTCCCTCCGGCGCCTACTTTATTACCCTGAGGAGCGAAGGTATCACGAAGTCTGCCAAGACGATAGTCATCAGATAGCCATAACCACGATTGTAAGAGGGGTCGGCTATCCCGACCCCTCTTCTATTTGACCGAAGCGTGATTCCTCCTATACTCAATAAAAAGAAACTACCTTCAAGGAGGTCTTGTGGAATACCTGGATTTGGGATATGAACCCACAGATAACGATCTGTTGACAGTTTATCGGGTGCAGCCAGCAGAAGGCAAGAAGTTTGAGGAGGTTGCGGAAGCACTGGCCGGGGAGTCTTCTATCGGAACCTGGACCGACGTTTCAACCATGATTCCCGAACTGGGCGAGAAACTGAGACCGTACATCTACAGGATTGATGCTCCTTACGTATGGATCGCGTACCCCTCGGAATTGTTCGAGCCGGGTTCGCTGCCCCAGCTTTTGTCCTCGATCGCCGGAAACATCTACGGGATGAAGGCGGTGGAGCGGTTGAGGTTGGAAGACTTCCGGCTGCCGAAAGGTATGGTTGAGGGTTTTCAGGGACCTGCGCTTGGCCGGGATGGGGTTCGCGATATGCTGGGTGTCAAGGATAGACCGTTGATCGGAACGATAGTTAAGCCCAAGGTGGGACTCTCATCCGAGCAATTCACTGACGTTCTCTACGAGGCCATGGCGGGCGGATGCGACATAGTGAAGGACGATGAGAATTTGACCGATCAGGGATTCAACAGATTTGAGAAAAGGCTGGAACTGTCCTTGAGAGCGGCGGAAAAAGCGGAACGCGAGACGGGCGAGCGCAAGGGCTATCTGCCCAACGTGACCGCCCCTGCTGACGAGATGCTGCGGAGAATGGAACTTGCAAAGAAGATGGGCTCGCGCTACGTGATGATCGACGTGGTTACTACAGGATTTTCTGCCGTGCAGATGCTGCGCAACCATACCGAAGGGCTGGCGATCCATGCTCACCGGGCGATGTACGCCGCGTTCACAAGGGTGCCTGAGCACGGGATGAGCACCCTGGCGTTCTCAAAGCTGTGCCGCCTTGCCGGGGTTGACCAGCTACACGTGGGAACGATCGTGGGAAAGATGGAGGGCTCGAAGGAAGAGATCCTCAGGATTCACGAGGAGATGAACGGGGCGGTGGTGGGACCAAAGGATAGGTGGCTGGGCCAGGACTGGGGCGGCATCAAGCCGGTGCTATCGGTTGCCTCCGGCGGCCTCCATCCGTTCCTTATCCCGGCGATCGTGGAGAACTTCGGTCACCAGGTGGCCATCATGCAGGGCGGGGGCATACACGGCCATCCTTCAGGCACAAGGGCGGGTGCGAGGACGGCGCGCAAGGTGGCGGACGCGGTGCTCAAAGGAGAATCCATGGAATCTCTGGCCGAGCGCGATCCTGATGTCGGTACCGCTTACGAGATCTGGGGACATAAGAAGTGGTGAAGGCCTTTCTTGTGGGGGTGGCTGGCGATTCCGGCTCGGGCAAATCAACCTTTGCTGCCGGGGTTAGGCGATTGTTTGGAAAGAGTGAGGTGACGACCATCTCTCTGGATGATTATCATCTGTTAGATAGAGAGGAGCGCAAGCGCGCCGGTATAGTTGCCCTGGATCCACGGGCTAATGACCTTCGAAAACTGGCCGAACATGCGGAGATGCTGAAGGATGGAAGAACGATCATGAAGCCTCGCTACAACCACTCAACCGGCAAGATAGACCCCCCTGTCCCCTTCAAGCCGAAGAGGGTGGTGATCCTGGAGGGTCTTCTGCCTTTTCATACCAGGAGGCTGCGCGAGCTTATGGATTTCTCCATATACATCGACCCTGACCCCGAGGTAAAGAGGCTTTGGAAGATAAAACGAGACGTCCAGGAGCGCGGCCACTCAAAAGAGGCGGTACTCAAATCCATCGCCGAGCGCGAGCCGCATTACAGGCGTTTTATCACCCCCCAGAGAAGGCATGCGGAGATCGTGGTGGAGATAAAAAAAGAGCTTGCCGAGGAGCGCTACCAGCGCGGCACCCTCTACTGGATCAGGTTGATTCAAAGGATAACCGGAGAGAAGCTCACCGATATCCACCTGCCCCTCAATCTCTCCCGCATGTGCCGAAGCGAGGGCGAGGAGCTTTACTTCGAGTACCGCAAGGGTCTCCGGGGCAAACAGCCGGTTTCCAAGATAGAGATCAACGGCATGATCCCCCGCGAGATGATCACCGAGGTGGAGGAACGGATCGCTAATCTGGCTGGCAGGCCGGGTGCAAAGGTGCTGCCACGCTCTGAAAGGATGGTCACAGAGATCGGCATCGCAAAGCTGGTAATCGCCTGGCGGGTAGTCGAGAGAGTCTCATCCCACGCTGCCCCTTAGTGACGCCGCGGTCACTCCGAGTAGGGATTTTTCGGATGCACTGTTGACAATCGTAAGTTTGAGACTAACCTAAAGCATGTCTCTGATTCCAGTCTTTCTGGGGTTGGTTCTCTTTTCGCAACCGGAGGAGTCTGCCTTTGAATACAAGGTCGACCTGTTCTCCGAGCACCTTCTCCAACTTGTCTCCATCGACCCGGAGGAAAGGCTGCGTGCGGCGTGGTTTATTCCGGGGTTCTCGGTTAAAAGAGAGACCCTGGCAGTGACCGGTCCTCGGGCGGGCGAGGTGCGCTTTGTGCTCGACGGGGTTCCACTGTGGGATCCGCAGACCGGTGAGCATACCGTCCGGCTTCCCCCCAGTCTTCTTGAAGAAGCCGGCTTGAGGAACGAGGAAGCAAGCCTTACGCCTCTTGTGGCGCTTTCCTCAAGAACGGCCCTTGAGGAATGGGACGCGGAACTGCGGGGGAGCAGTCCCTTCTTTCTTTCCGGAGAGGAACCCGAAGGCCGTGTGGACGTTTTCCTGAACGTTCCACTGGGGAGTAAGCTGGGGTTTTCGTTTGACGGCGCCGCCGGGGTGTGGAACGAGCGTCCTGAAGCCAACCTTGAATTGCCGCATCGAGGCCTCGCCGCTTACACCGGTGTCGCCTCGGCAACCCTTATCCCCTCCGATGGTATGCTTGTTAGAACCAGACTCCTTCTTTCCCAACAGCAACGCGATTACTTCTCGCCTTCATGGGCGTTTAACTCCGCCTCGGCGCCCTCGACTCTAACCGCAGTCCAGCTGGTTATCTTCAATTATCGGTATCAAACCGAGATACTGGACCTGGAGATGTCTCTTTCGGGCTACTCGAGCTTCCTGTGGAAGGGCAGCCGCAAGGAGGGTGAGCTCGCACTCTTCCGGCCCTTCGATGAACAGGATTCGGCAGAATCGGCGGCAGCACTGGACATCCGCAACCCGTTCGGGGTCAAGGGGATTTTTTACTCGCAAGGTTTCTACCCCGGGCTTATCGCGCGGAACTCAACGGCGAATCGCGCCCGGCTAACAGCCGGAATATTCGCAGGGGAGATGAACGAAATCCGTGCCCGCTTCAGCTACACCAGCCTCAACCTGATTTCGGATATCACTAAATGG
>JAGMDF010000110.1 GCA_023128825.1 Caldifarciminota bacterium
TACCCGACTTTAGTCGAGGGTTTAAGGCACTTAAGTGTTCAGAACCGTGGGCTAAAGCCCCGTAGAAACTTTTATATCGTAACGACACGGTCGTTGCGCTCCATAAAAAGATCGCAGGGGAATAAATCCTTAGCAATCCTGTATCTTCTTATAACTTAACAACGGAGGATGCATGAACCTAAACCCCTAAACCCATCCTTTTTCTTACCCTCGCGTTGGCTGCAGTCGGTTGAGTTTAAACTTCATCTTAAAAACACGAACAGTACAAGGTAGGCAATGAGGAATCCTACACCTATGACAAAAAACATAATAGCGAAGATAAGTGAAAGCTTGATCATCTTAGAATAGAGGGGGAGATTGGTAGGTTCCTGTTGGCGTATCCAAAGCCAGAAAATAAACAGCCCCACGCCAGCGGCTAGTCCTATTAAAGCCGGAACCAGAGACGATAAGTACATGCGTTACGTTACATAAATTTCTTTTCTTGTCAACACCTACAACGAATGCTTTTAACCGTTAACGTAGCCCCCCTTCATGAGGGGGGTAGGGGGGATCAGATTATCGGCAGGGGCGCGCTGACGCACGCATTGCAAAGTGCAGATTGAAGATTGGAAGATTAGAAGATTACAGATTGGAAGATTACTCCGCAAGCGTCGTCCTTCGGAGCTTCGTCGCTACGCTCCTCGCAACGACGGAGGGGGGGCGCGCTGACGCGAGCATTGCAAATTGCAAAGTGGAACGGCTCACAGCGGGAGACAAGGCTTGACAAGCCGTTGAGGCGCTGGCGGATTATGTGGTTTTCTTGACATCCACTGCTAACCGTGTAGAATTCACGTCAATGGGTCAGCCGAAAGGGTTGGTGAGCGAGAACGCTTATACCATCCTTAATGAAGTGGAAGAGAAGAGGGTGTCGCTCATAGCCGCACTTCAGAAGATTCAGGCGCGTTACCGCTACCTTCCCGAGACCGCCATGCGTCAGGTTGCGGCCCGATTGCGTGTGCCCGTATCCCAGGTCTACCACGTGGCAACCTTCTACTCAGCCTTCTCTCTCAAACCGAAAGGTCGGCATATAGTTAACGTTTGCCTGGGAACCGCGTGTCACGTTAAAGGGGCAGGACTTATTCTGGATAGGTTTAAGCGTGAACTCAAGGTAGATGAAGGCGATACTACCGAAGACGGTCAGTTTACCCTTCAAGCGGTCCGGTGTATCGGCTGCTGCTCTATTGCTCCGGCGGTGATGATTGATACCGAAACCCATGGCTATGTGCGTCAGGATAAGGTTGCAGACATCATCAAGAGGTACAGGGAGTCCAAAGAAAAGTGATTAAATCACTTGCCGACCTGGAAAAAGCGGCGTCCGAAGGCGCGAGAAACATACATCCGCCTTACTTGAAGGTAATGGTAGGGGCTGCCACCTGCGGGATAGCATCGGGCGCAAATGAGGTGATTGCGGCGGCTGAAGAGTCGATAAAACTCATCGGCAACGGTGCGGTTGTGACCCGTACCGGCTGTATCGGGATGTGCTACGAGGAGCCTTTGCTCGATATCCTGAAACCGGGCTGGCCTCGTTTGACCTACTCCCACGTCAAGCCCGAACAGGTTGCGGGTATCTTGGAAGCAGTCAAGGACGGCAAGGTTATAAAAGAGGGGCTTTTGGGAAAGATAGAAGAGATTGAAGACATCACCCGTAACACCCGTAACACCCGCTATCGTTTTCCATTGGAGAAGGTACCGCAGGAGGTGGCGGAGGCAGAGCATCTGTTCAAGCTACCGTTTACCGACAAGCAGCAGCATCTGGCAATGCGAAACTGCGGTATCATCGATCCCGAATCCATAGAAGAGTACATCGCCCGGGGCGGCTACTTCGGGCTTTACGAGGTCCTTACCGAGATGGAACCCGACGAGGTCATAGATATGGTCGATAAAGCAGGTCTGCGTGGCAGGGGCGGCGGCGGATTCGGCACCGGGCGCAAGTGGCGCTACTGCAAGCAGACTGAAGGATACCGCTACGTTATCTGCAACGCCGACGAGGGCGATCCTGGCGCGTATATGGACCGTTCCCTTCTCGAAAGCGATCCCCACTCCGTAATCGAAGGAATGCTCATCGGCGCCTATGCCCTGGAATCCCAGCAGGGCTACGTTTACGTGCGTGCAGAGTATCCCCTGGCAATGCAAAGACTCCAGAAGGCTATAGATGATGCTTACGCTCATGGGCTTCTGGGAGAGGTAATCTTCGGCACCGAGTTCAGCTTTAATCTCCGCATCGTGAAAGGGGGAGGAGCTTTCGTATGCGGCGAGAGCACGGCGCTTATGGCGTCTATCGAGGGCAAGCCGGGCGAACCCCGCGCCAAGTACGTCCACACCGTGGAAAAAGGCCTTTGGAATCAACCCACGGTCTTGAATAATGTAGAGACCTGGGCCAACGTGCCATTGATCATCAACAAGGGGGCCGACTGGTTCGCCTCAATCGGAACCGAAGGATCGAAGGGAACCAAGATATTTTCACTCGTAGGCAACGTGGAAAGGGCAGGTCTTGTGGAAGTCCCCATGGGAATTACACTTAAGGAAATTATCTACGACATCGGAGGCGGGATACCTGGTGGTAAGCGGTTCAAGGCAATCCAGACCGGCGGTCCTTCGGGCGGCTGCATACCCGAAAGCCTGCTCGATCTCGAGGTAGATTTCGATACCCTGTGGGAAGCAGGCTCGATGATGGGATCGGGCGGCATGATCGTTATGGATGAAGAGACCTGCATGGTGGACGTGGCAAAATTCTTTATCGAGTTCTTAAAGGATGAAAGCTGCGGCAAGTGCGTGTCCTGCAGGGAAGGTTTGTCTCAGATGCACGAGATTCTCAGGCGCATCACCGAAGGTGAAGGCCAGGAATCGGACCTCGACCTTCTCGAAGAGCTTGGCAAGGTGATGCAGGATTCATCGCTCTGCGCCCTGGGCAGCTCCGCACCCAACCCGGTGCTTTCCACCCTGAGGTTCTTTAGAGACGAATATCTTGCTCATATCCGTGAGAAACGTTGTCCGGCAGCGGTTTGTACCGCTTTAATCCACTACGAGATCAATGAAAACTGCACAGGCTGTACCTTATGCGCCAAGAACTGTCCGGTTCACGCCATCGCAGGTAAGGTGAAGAAATTACATGTAATCGATCAGGATAAGTGCATCAAGTGCGGGGTTTGCCAGGACGTGTGCAAATTCGATGCGGTAACCCGTAACACCCGCAACACCCGCAACACACACTCCTCGGAAAAACCATCATGAGCCACGCCCGTAACACACCTTTTGGACTGTCCGTATATGTTTTAGATCGCCTGGATAATGCTGGAATCTGTAATGATGGAGAGATAGTGCTGTGAGTCACGTAGAGTGGCAAGGTCAGGCGAAATTCACCATAGACGGCAAGGAAGTTGTCGGCTACAAGGGAGAGACTATCCTCGAGGTGGCGAGAAGAGAGGGAATCAATATCCCCACCCTATGCTATCACGAGGCGTTGGAGCCTTACGCGGTATGCAGGTTATGTCTTGTTGAAGTTACCGTGGGCAAACGCACAAGACTCGTAACTTCATGTATCTATGAGGTTGCACCCGGTATAGAGGTAAAGACCTCGACCGAGCGGGTAACCCGCAATCGGAAAGCCGTGCTCGAACTCCTGCTTGCCCGCGCTCCTGATGCGCCGGTTATCCGGAAACTGGCAGCCGAATACGGCATCGAGAAGTCCCGCTACCCTTTAATAAAGAACGATAACTGCATACTTTGCGGGCTTTGCGTTCGCGCGTGCAGGGAAATCGTAGGTGCTGATGCAATCGGGTTCATAGATCGCGGCACCGAACGCCGCGTGGGTCCGCCCATCGAGCGCCAGTCCGAACGCTGTATCGGGTGCGGAACCTGCGTCTACATCTGCCCGACCGCGGCTATAAGTCTTAAAGACGTGTCCAAGTCCATGCCAGGTGTTCATAAACATCCATACGATTACGAGGCTCCCGAATGCTCTATCTGCGGAGAAATGAATCTGGAATCTGAATCGAAAGCGGGGGAGAGATGATAAGATATTTCGTCTATTTCCCCTTCCCCTTGATCAGCCAGAGGCTGTCCAACCAGGGGAGGGGTACTGATAGTATCTGCGGTCAGTTTTCCTCCCCCTTGATGGGGGAGGATCAAAGGAGGGGGTGAATGATGGAGAAGGCCAACCATGTGGTGCGGGACTCAGCGTGCCCTTTGGGTATTAGTTCCGCTGCGAAGCTTGTGGAAATAGAAGCGATTTATGCATTCAAGGTAGGGGCACGGCAGAGTCTGCCCCTTGAGCGATTTATATCACTCATAGGGTATGCCGTGCCCCTACAGCCCCACAAACCCCATGCGTGGCTTTGTGGGAATCCCGGAGAGGCTAATTGATGGAAAAGGTTAAAATCTTCTTATGTAAGGGTTGTGAAATAGCTCAAAAGATCGACCTCGAAAAGTTGAAAAAACACTTTAACTCAAACGCGCAAGTCGAGTCAATAGAAATACTTACCACTTTATGCGACGGTGCTGCCCGCGAGCATCTCGCTGGTGTCGAAGGTGCCCTCCTGTTCGGCGCGTGCGATGAGCGAACCCATGGGGTAATCTTCAGAGAGTTAGCAGGATCAAACCCTTACCAGCTCGTAAACCTGCGCGAGCGGTGCGCCTGGGTCCATGATGATCAAACCGAGGCGACAGCCAAGGCTCAACGTCTGCTTTCCATGGGCCTGGCCGAATTATCCACCCGTCCACCTGATCAAGCCGAGTGGGATTTAGACCTGCTCCACCGGGTATTGGTCATCGGTGCCGGGCCTGCCGGTCTGGCCTGCGTCCGTGCGCTGGCCGAACAGGGGTGCGACGTTACCCTAATCGAGAAGACAAACCGCCTGGGCGGAACACTTCGTAGAACCCGTACGGTGTGGCCGTCGGGCGAGGATTCTGAAAAGCTTCTGCACAGGCTTTACAACGAGTTACAGGACGAACTTCACGTAACGGTTTACCAACAGACCGAGCTTGTGGAGCTTACCGAATCGCTCCACGGCTACCGAGTAAAGCTTTCCAACGATGTCGAAGAAGAGGTAGGGGCGATTGTTGTTGCTACCGGTATCCGCGAGGTGGGCGGCAATTTGTTTGAGTTCGAGTACCGATGGCGCGACAGAGGCGACTTCCGTGGGCCGTTGGCGTTCGAGGTGAAAGAAGACGTTCATCCCTTCCTTCTGGAAACCGCGCTGTGGGATGCGGTGATGCTGCGCCACGAAAAGCCTGAGGAGCGAATCGTCTTCTTTGTGCCCGAATCTGTGGTTCTTCCCGAAGGGTTCAAGGAGGGTGCGGAAAAACATAACATCGAAATCATCAGAGGGAGTATCCCAGGTGGTGTTACGGGTGTTACGGGTGTTATGTCCTTGCGACCGGAGCGCAAGCTCCGAGTAATAGTGAAAATGCCCCGTAGGGGTACGGGTGTTAGGGGTGTTACGGGTGTTACGGGTTGGAGAGGTGCTGTCGTGAAACTGGGCAAACTTGTCGGGAACCTTCCACAAGAATTAGCGCAAGCGCTTAGGATACCGATGGATAAGGACGGATACCTTGTCCAGCGCAGGTTTAGGATTCGTCCCAGAGACGTTGTACACCCCGGCATCTTTGTTGTCGGCGGCGCTCATGCTCCAATGCCTATGGAAGAGACCATAAATCACGCGTTCGTGGTGGCCGCACGCATCAAGGCGATGTTTAACGCAAAATCAAAGCGTCTGCCAGCCGCTCAGATAGACGAAGAGGCCTGCATCGGATGCGGCTACTGTGCCGCGGTATGTCCTTACGGAGCGCCTATCTTAGAGCGGACCGATACCGGTCATAAAGCTCGTATATCGCCAAGATTCTGCACCTTATGCGGCCTGTGCATCGCCGGATGCCCGGTGTTCGCCATCTTTGACCCCATCAAGTCTCGCAAGACCATTCGGGCTCAGATAGAATCCTGGGGGAACTCGTGAAAATCCTCGGCTTTACCTGCGACTGGGCCGGGTTTGCGCTTGATTATGCCGGGATGATCAGGCAGAAATACTCAGCCGACATCACCTTTATCAACCTGCGCTGTTCTGCCCGGTTCGACATGGTCGACGGGGTCCAAGCACTTGCTAATGGCGCTGACGGCATCTTTTTTGCCCTGTGTCCCCTGGGTGACTGCCACTACGAATCGGGCAATCATCATGCCGTATCCCGGATCAATCACTTCAAAGACCTTTTACAGATCGCCGGGCTGAATCCGGAGCGTATCGGGTTTGCTCATGCCGACACCACCGATGCGGTGGGGCTTAAAAATGAGATTGAATCCTTCTGCAGTAAGGTAAAGGAGATTGGAGATTTGTCCTCTCAAGTGTTTGACAGGCCGGAGCTTGTGTTACGGGTTGCCGCCATGAAAAGGGTGGTCTCCTCCGAGCCGGTGCGCTGGACGTTATCCAAGGAGCTTGAGTTGGTGCGCAAGGGCAACGTGTTCGATGAGAAGTTAGATGCCGAAGCCTATGCTCAGTTGGTCAGGGATTTGTTACGCACCGAGTACCACAAAGGACTCATTCTGGAACAGCTTGCAGAACCCCGAAATGCAGTTGAGGTTGCTCAGGCGACCGGTCTTAGCGCCCACCGGGTGTTCGAGTTGATCGTAGAGCTTGAGCGCGAGACCAGGGCCAGTTTCGACCGCATAGAGCACGAACGCCCCTTGTACGTGGAGGTTGCCGATGGTTAGGAGGTCATTCGAAATGTCGAATAAACCGCAGATTAGCGCAGATTTACATATAAAGGTAGGGGCACGGCATGCCGTGCCCCTACGGAAATCTATCTACAGGGTGGTTGCTAATGGGTAAAGGCGCGGCTTTAGTCATAGGCGGAGGCATCGCCGGTATCCAGGCCGCGCTCGATCTGTCCGACGGCGGAATCAAGGTCTATCTCATAGACTCCAAGCCCACCATAGGCGGGGTCATGGCCCAGCTTGATAAAACCTTCCCAACCAACGACTGCTCCATGTGCATCCTTTCCCCAAAGCTGGTTGATACCGGACGTCACATGAACGTAGAGATCATCACCAACACCGAACTGGTCGGTCTCGAGGGCTCTGCCGGTAATTTTATAGCCAAGCTTCGTAAGCACGCGCGTTACATCGATATCGAAGCCTGCACCGCATGTAATCTTTGCGCCGTGCACTGCCCGGTATCTGCCATAGACTCCTACAACGAGGGACTGTCCGAGCGCCGCGCCGCCTACATTTCATATCCGCAGTCCGTGCCCCTGGCGTATGCCATTGACAAGGATAAGTGCATAGGCTGCGGGCTTTGCGCCAACATCTGCCCGCCCAACGCGGTAAGATACAACGACAAGGATCAAGATACCCGGATTGAAGTCGGTGCTGTCATTTCAGCTCCAGGGTTCGACGAATTCCACGCAGCCCTCCTCAGCGAATACGGCTACGGGCGATACCCGAACGTTCTTACAAGTATCGAATTCGAGCGGCTTATGTCCTCATCCGGCCCTACTGCAGGGCACATCCTGCGCCCATCTGACGGCAAAGAGGTCGGAAAAGTCGCCTGGATTCAGTGTGTAGGCAGCCGCGACCGCCACATCTCGAGACCCTACTGCTCGTCCGTGTGCTGCATGTACGCCACCAAGGAAGCGATCATCGCCGCAGAGCACGCGCCTGATATGCAGAAGACCATCTTCTACATGGATATCCGGGCCTACGGAAAGGATTTTGATAAGTATATTGACCGGGCTAAAAACCAGTTCGGGGTCCGTTACGTGCGTGGCAGGGTGGCAAAGGTCACGGAAGATCCTGAAACGCGCGAAGTTTCATTGACTTATGAGACAGATAACGGCAGGCTTGCTACCGAGGCCTTTGATATGGTCGTATTATCGGTGGGTTTGGAGCCTCCCAAATCCTCTGAAAAGCTCGCAAGAGCGCTCGGCATCGAGCTGGACGAGTATGGGTTCGTCAAGACCTCCACCTTTGCGCCCATGCTTACCTCAAGGTACGGGGTGTTCGTTGCCGGGGCTGCGTCTTCGCCCAAGGACATCCCGGAAAGCGTAGCCCAGGCCTCTGGCGCCGCAGGGGTCGTTCAGGGACTCCTGGGCGAGGCCCGCAACACCGAGGTCAAGGTAAAGCATCTGCCTCTGGAGCGCGACGTATTCACCGAGCCGCCGCGCGTCGGCGTGTTCGTTTGTCACTGCGGGATCAACATCGGCTCGGTGGTCAACGTGCCCGAGGTGGTCGCCTACGCCAAGACCCTTCCCAACGTGGCGTTTGCCACCGAGAACCTCTACACCTGCTCCTCGGATACCCAGGAGAAGATCAAAGAAATTATCGAACAATTTCGCCTAAATCGCGTTGTAGTCTCGGCTTGCACGCCTAGAACCCACGAGCCGCTGTTCCAGTCCACCATCCGCGAGGCCGGGTTGAATAAATACCTGTTCGAGATGGCCAACATACGCGACCAGGACTCATGGGTGCACATGCACGAACCGGAGAAAGCCACCGAGAAGGCAAAGGATTTAGTAAGAATGGCGGTTGCCAAGGCGAGCCGGCTCAAGGCGCTTCCCAATATCGAATTGCCGGTCACCAAACGCGCATTAGTCATCGGCGGCGGAGTGGCAGGGATGACCGCGGCAAAAACCATTGCACAGGCAGGTTTTGAAACCGTACTTGTCGAGAAATCCGATCATCTGGGCGGCAACCTGCGTCATCTTACCAAAACCCTGGTGGGTGAGGACGCGCAAGCCTTCCTTGCCGAACTTATCGCTCAGGTCTCCGAAGACCCCAATATTACGATATTTAAAGAAACCGAAGTGTCCGAGGTGGAAGGGTTTGTGGGAAGCTTCAAGACCACGCTTTCCAATGGTGAGATCGTAGAACATGGCGCCACCATTATCGCCACCGGTGCAGTAGAATATCAACCTAAGCCCGATGAGTATTTATCAAGCGATCCGCAAGTTATCCACCAGCGCGAGTTGGAGCATTCTCTGGCAAACGGCGATTTCAAGGCCAGGACGGTGGTTATGATCCAGTGCGTGGGGTCGCGCAACACAGAGCATCCTTACTGTTCCCGTGTCTGCTGCACCGATGCGGTCAAGAACGCCCTGACAATCAAAGAACGCTTCCTTGATACTGAGGTGATCATCATGTTCCGGGACCTCAGAACCTACGGACTCAAGGAACTTGCATACGAGAAGGCGCGCGAGAAGGGCGTCATCTTCCTGAGATTTGACCAAGGCAGTGAGCCGGTAGTCGAAAGAAAAGATGGAAAACTCAGTGTTCGCATCATGGATGAGTTGATTGGTCGAGAGGTCGAATTCTCGCCTGATCTTATCGCTCTCTCAACCGGTATCGTTGCGGAGAAGGAGTCGAATAAAATCCTGGCCCAGCTTTACAAGGTGCCTCTTAACGAGGACGGGTTCTTCCTTGAGGCGCACATGAAGCTTCGCCCGGTTGATTTTGCCACCGACGGAGTCTACCTTTGTGGTCTGGCTCACGCGCCCAAGTTCACCGATGAGGCGATCGCGCAGGCGTCGGCAACTGCCGCAAGAGCGCTACTTATCCTGAATAAAGATAAGATAGAGGCCGAGGGCAAGATCGCGGTGGTCAATGAACGAACCTGTATCGGATGCGGATACTGCGTGGAGGTCTGTTCCTACGGTGCAATCGAGCTTGAGGAGAAGAGAGTCCTCGGATATGAAAAGAAGATTGCCGTTGTAAATGCGGCTTTGTGCAAGGGCTGCGGAGGATGCGCCGCTTCCTGCCGGTCCAACTCCATTGACCTGGCCGGGTTTACGAATCTGGACCTGGTTTCCGCGTTCGAACAGTTGATGTGGGAAGAAGACGATATCATGGGGTGCTGTGGTGTATAGGAATTATGATGAAATGTATATTTTGTAGTAATGACTTCGATGAAAATGTTGATCCTCCAGAGCATATCATACCTAAAGCTATGGGAAACAAAACTTTGACATGCAATTTTGTTTGTAAAGAGTGTAATCACAAACTGAGCCCTATTGAGGACAAACTCATTCGAGCAATTAATAATGTTTTACCAAGATATGCCCTAAAGGTAAAAAACAGAAGACATAAAATCCCTAATGTCGAATCAATAATTCGTAAAAAGGTTTTAAGGAAGATTCATTCTCTCGAAACTCAAAGTCTAACTGGCGAGGAAATAGCGGAAATTATAAATAAACCAACCTTTCTAGGAGATTTATTTGCAGAGGAAGTCGATGACAAATATGGATTGAGTACCCTTAAACCGCTTGCTAAAATTGCAGTCGAATATTATGCGTGTTGCTTTCCAGATTATAAGAATAGCCCTAACATTAGTGTCTTCGAAGAGTTTATTTTCCACATCGGCTTGAAGAACATTAATAATTCCCCAATGGCGTTCTCGCCACTTGATCCTGAAGAAACAGGTTTTACTCTTACGTTTAGTGATGAAGAGCACTTTTTGATGTCACTTGACGGGATGGTGTTTATAGTATTGTTTGGTCAGCCTACAGCTATAGTCGACATGCATCCCCTTGAAGAGGAAATACCTGCGTATGGGGCAACATCCGACAAAGATGCGCTAATCGCTTTGGTCAATGTAAAAAATGGACGACATGTTGATATGACAAAAGAAAGAGCTTTTTTTTACGGCGGAGGTGGTAAGTAATGGAAAAAGACCCCAGGATTCTAGCCTTCTTATGCAACTGGTGCTCCTATGCCGGGGCCGACCTCGCTGGGACGTCGCGTATTCAGTATCCCACCACTTTGCGCGTGTTACGCGTGCCCTGCTCGGCACGAGTAAACCCTCAGTTTATCCTCAAGGCCCTTCAGGAAGGTGCTGACGGGGTGCTGGTCTCAGGATGTCATCCCGGAGACTGTCACTACCTGGAGGGTAACTACTACGCTCACCGCAAGTTCGCGGCCATGCGCGACTTGCTGGAATACGTGGGTCTGGAAAAAGGCAGGGTTCGCTTCTCCTGGGTGTCGGCTGCCGAGGGCGGCAAGTTCGCCGAGGTAGTCAAGGAAGTAACCGACGGAGTCAAGCAAGTTAAAGATACCACTCAATTCCTCAAAAAGAGAGATTGGCCAGTTGAGTAGCATGACTGACGCGATTCGGGAAGAAGCCCGCAAGATATTATCCGATGGCAAGGTAGATTTCGTAATCGGTTATGCCGAAGGCGATACGCCGATTCAGGCAAAGCCCGTCTTTATTTCGAGGGTTGAGGACGTTGACAAGCTCGTGTGGCCGTCGTTCGGGCTCATAAATCTTGCCAATTATCTCCTCAGATATAAAACCCGTAACACACGCATCGGTATCGTAGCCAAGGGTTGCGATACGCGTTCGATCGTTGCACTTCTCAAGGAGAACCAGATCGATCGCGAGCGGCTCTTCATCATCGGGGTGAACTGCCCGGGCATGCTTTCGCGTCAGGTGGCACGGGAGAAGGCGGGGGAGATCATCTCCGCCGAGAACAAGGGGGAGACGTGGTCATTCACCACCGTCGAAGGTAAAAAAGAAGTCTCCTGTTTCGACTTAATGCCTTCTAACTGCGCGGCTTGCAGGCATCACGCCCCGGTAATCTCCGATGTGGTCGTTGGAGATCCCATCACTGAACCTGAGGGCGACGGTTACGATTCTGTCAGAGAATTTGAAAAGAAATCTGCACCTGAACGCTACCAGTACCTCATGTCCGAGATGTCAGCTTGCATCCGGTGCTATGCGTGCCGGCAGGCGTGTCCGACCTGCAACTGCGACGAGTGCTTCGTGGACATAACCCAGCCCCGCTGGGTTGACAAGGGGCTTGATAAGACAGATCTCGCAATCTGGCAGCTTATACGAACATATCACCAGGCGGGCCGTTGCGTGGACTGCGGTGCGTGCGAGGAGGCGTGTCCCAAGGGCATTAAGCTGTTGTGGTTGACCCGGAAGATGAACCTTATCGTCAAGGAACGTTTCGGGTTCGAGGCAGGTGTAGACCCCGAGGCCCTGCCGCCTTTGGCTACATATGAGAAGGACGATACCCAGGAGTTTATACTATGATTAAGCTCAATGAATTGCGTCAGTTATACGATCACTTATCCCGTAACACACCCCGTAACACACCAATTATAGGCTTGAAGAAAGAAGGGAATCGGTATTATTATCGTCCTTTGAAATCATATGATGAGTGGAGTTCTGATGTTCTTCTCGGCAACTTCTCCCCCAAAGAGGTCTTCTTTCCGCAAGACGAGGTGCTGTTCTACTTCAAGGCCCAGAAGCTGATTGAATCCAAAGAAGAGATAAAGCCTGCCGTGCTCTGGGGGGTGCGTCCGTGCGACATTGCCGGCATCGGAGAACTGGAGCGGATGTTCAATCAGATCGAATATAAAGACCCTTACTTCATGGAAAGATTCGACAAAACATTGATCGTAGGCATGGCGTGCACCGAGCCCTGGCCCGGCTGTTTCTGCACATCGGTGGAAGGTTCCCCTTATGAGTCAAAGGGCGCCGACATCTTTATCTATCCTATTGAAGATGGGTATCTTATAGAGACGCCATCGAAGAAGGGGGAGGCGGCTATCGAAGGTCTGGACGTTGAGGAAGTCTCCGATGTCTCCCAGTTGGAGGCCGACCGCCGTCGGGCTGAAGACAAGATAAAGAAGTACAACTTTGAAGGGATCGCGGATAAGCTTAAGTCAATGGTAGACAGTAACTTCTGGGACTGGATTCACAACCCGTGCATCGGGTGCGGGACGTGCGCGTTCGTGTGCCCTTCATGCCACTGTTTTGATATTAATGATTCTTCCAGGGGCGCGCGCGGGCTGCGCAGTCGGCAGTGGGACTCCTGCCTCTTTGAGGGCTACACCCTTGAGACCTCGGGCCACAACCCGCGTCCTTCCGGTTCCCAACGCTGGCGCCAGCGACTTATGCACAAGTTTTCCTACTTCCCCCAGGTGTTCGGCTCCTATCAATGTCTTGGCTGCGGCAGATGCGGTCGTGCCTGCCCGGTGAACATTAATATAGCGGAGATAGCGGCTAAAGCGGTTGAGTGGGTGGAACCACAGAGCTGACAACGGGCAAATGGAGGGCGGACTCTCCAGTCCGCTAATTATTGATCTTCGCGGGTTGGAGAACCCGCGCTCCAATCCCCTTGTCTTATTTAGGCTTGACAAGGTAGGGTGGAAGGGTATGATAGGATTGTGAAAAACAAGGAGCGTATTATGTTTCGATATGACCTAGTTCAAGTATTCTCAAATTCATCCAAGGAGAAGCTCTTGGGTGAAATCTCTGTTCATTTTCAGCCATCTTCGAAGAGAGTTGTAGATGATAGTGGTAAACTTGTAGAAGTTGATCTGCTTGCTATTACCAAGGGAGCTTTGACCTTTGAGATCGAGGAGGGAAATATTATTACCTATAACTCAAGAAATTATACTGTGATGAAAATCAAGGATTATTCACGAACACCAATTCCACATGCAGAGATTTTATTGAAACAGTTCAAGGGTTAAAAAAATGAGAATAGCAGAGGCGAAATGAATTGGGTAACAATAGCTCAACTTGCAGTGGCAGGGGGCACAATTATTCTAGCAGTGGTTACCGTTTGGGCAATTCTCAATACTAATAAGTGGAACAGACGGAATGAACGAATGCGACTCATGCCTTTTGTACGTTTGGAATTGCTAGGTTCTGGTTGGGGGTTTGATCTTCTCGATTCTAAGCCTGGCTGGTTTCAAAAATTCTACTTGAAAGCAACTAATGTTGGGATAGGTCCTATAGTTTTTCAAAGAATTCGCGCAAGTCAGGGCAATAATGAATTTCGGATTACTTCTGTAAGAAAAAGTCGTATACAAGAAGAAGACCCTTCTTGGTTACTTCCCGTTGGTGAAGAACAAATACTAAGACTTGAGATTAAAGAACCTTATGCGATTCAAGAAGGTGATCCTCCACCAATCCGACTTCTGATGACGTTGTATGATGTATTTGGGAAGGCCGTTCGTATCGATTATGAATTAGAACATCCGGAACAGGGAGAAGGTTTATTCAATGTTGAATCCGTGAATATAAGCGGATTTAAAAAACGTATACCAATTCAAAACAAGGAGGCAACATGCCAAAAGAGTCCAAGGCAAAACAGTTGATTAAAAAGATCAGGAAAGAGGTGGAGAAGTTGGAAAAAATAGTTGAAAGACATCCTGAAGCAATGATGAGGGTTGAGAACATAAAGAACTCCTTAGAGGAGTTGGATAAAGCAGTTGATTTTAGCGAAGGTTCTGTTGGTATCGTTAAGGAGTTAAGACGCCGATAATACCCGAACACTCAAAGTAGTAACGCCAGAGGTTATTCTTTCCTTGACTTCCCACCATCCATCAATATCCTGAATCTCCGCCTTCGGCGGCAAAAAGTCCCAATATGAAAATAATCGGGCCGACCTGAAGGTCGGCCCCTACATTTGATTCCCCTATAGTTCCCCCTTAATAAGGGGGACTATTCCAAGTTATACCTGTCAAAGCCTGAGCCCGTGCGGATGCTCAGGGCGGCTATGTCGTCCTTGTAGGCCTCGTAAAGGTTCGCCAGTTCCGTAGTATCCCCATCGTAGGTGAAAAGCACGGCGGCGTCAAGATACCCAGGGTCGCCGGTTATTCGCATGCCTGTTACCTGCCCTTGTGAATCGACAGAGAAGATAGAGTAGAAGCCCGGTTCAAGAGCGGTCTCGGCTGCGCCTAGGGCTGTGAGGGCTTCCTTGAGCGAATCGCTGTACGGTACCTGGGAAGTGTCGTACGCCATCTCCAGCAGCAGCATGTTCTCGAAAAGCCGGTGCAGTGTGTCCACCCCGTAATACAGAGCCACCTCCTCGCCTTCCCCTTCCACCAGGTAGATGCTGTCTTTTACCGCAAGCACAAAGGCGTCTTGTTCTTCATCCTTGCCTTCGAAAAGAAGGGTGTAGTTTCCGTTCTCCAGGGCTCCTATGTCTTCGGGAAGGATGTTGGAGTGCGAACCCGAAACCTCGTCTCCCTCGTTGTTTCCCTTCAGGAGAATCCAGATCGTATCGCCGCGAAGCTCCCATTGATGATCCACGCCGTCTGTATCAGGGGTTTCATCGAAGAACTCCAAGAAGATAATAAGCGAGATAGGAGACCCCGGGGTTTCGTACAAACGATAGGTGAAGGGGTATTCGATCTTGTTGACGCCCTCGAATAGATCGCAACCTGAGATTGCAACTAGAAGGAGCGCAAGGCTCACCATCAACCCTGTTCTGACCACTACACGTTTCATTAGCTACCTCCACTGGCGGTTGGTTTACGACCATAAGATAGTCCACCGCGCACAAAAGTCAAGGCCTTGAGTGCTCCTTTTGTCCTTCGGCAAAAAGATCGCAACGGGAGGAGGATTATGTTGACTTGAAGCTTTCCCTGACTATCATCCGAGTATGTCTTCACTTCCTGATAGGGAAAATCGTATCCGGAAATTGGATGAGCTGCGTTCCAAAGCCATAGAGCCTTATCCCTACTCCTTCGAGCGCACGCATACCGCAGCCGAGGCGTTGGCGGATTTCGATAGGCTGGCTGAATCCGAGGAACAGGTCAAGGTCGCAGGAAGGCTTTTTACCCGGCGTGACTTCGGCAAGACTATCTTCTTTGACCTGCACGATGAGAGTGGCAAGATCCAGCTCTACATCCGCAAGGACGAAGCCCTCGCCCCCCTCCCATTGATTGACCTTGGTGACTTTGTCGGGGTCAGTGGAGTTCTCTTTCGCACCAAGACCGGTGAGCCGACCGTCAACGTCAAGGAATTCACCCTCTTGTCCAAGTCGCTTGCCGCTTTGCCGGAAAAATTTCACGGGCTTCAGGATACCGAGCTGCGACTCAGAAAACGTCACCTTGATCTGCTTGTAAATCAGGAGACGCGCGAGGTGTTCAGGCTTCGCACCCGGCTGATTGCGCTTACCCGCCGGTTCTTTGACGAGCGGGGTTTTCTCGAAGTGGAGACCCCGATGCTTCAGCCTTTATACGGCGGGGCAACTGCCGAGCCGTTCTGCACCCACTACCGGGTGCTTGACCGCGACTACTATCTGCGAATCGCCACCGAGCTTTATCTCAAGCGGCTCATCGTGGGCGGGTTCGAGAAGGTTTACGAAATAGGCAAGGACTTTCGCAACGAGGGGCTTGACCGGGTGCACAACCCTGAGTTCACCATGCTTGAAGCGTATCAGGCTTACGTGGATTACTTCCAGATGATGAGGCTTACCGAGGAGCTGTTCAGACTCCTGGCCTCCGAGCTTACCGGTTCAACCACGGTTACCTGGATGGGAGCCGAGTTCGATTTCGGAAAGCCCTGGGAACGGGTGGAGTTTGTCCCTGCGCTTAAAGAGACGTTGGGAACCGATCCGCTCTCCTTATCAGAATCTGAGTTGCGCAACATCTGCAAGGAGAAAAACGTCGAAGTAGGCGATGAGACTCCTTACGGCAAGATGCTGGATAAGCTGTTTACCGAGCTGGTTCAGGATCACATCCACGGCCCTGCGTTCGTTGCCGATCACCCCAGGATAATCTCGCCCCTGGCAAAGGTGCACAGGAATAATCCTCAATTGGTCGAGCGGTTCGAGCCGGTGATCGCCGGTGTTGAGTTCGGCAACGCGTTTTCAGAGCTAAATGATCCTTTAGAGCAGCGCAGGCGGTTCGAAGAGCAGTCGGCAAGGCACGAAGAGTTCTCGGTGATGGACGAGGATTTTATCCAGGCCCTTGAGCAGGGCATGCCTCCTACAGG
>JAGMDF010000111.1 GCA_023128825.1 Caldifarciminota bacterium
AGGCCGCAAGGTGGATGAGGTGCACTCTGCAAGCCCTTCAGGAACAATCACCTGGCCCGTAACACCTGGCGAGGGTATGTTGCCAGGAGTTTATTTCATCAGGGTTGAGTCCAAAACGTCACCCGAAATCCAAAAGGTGATTCTGATCGAGTAATTCCTGCCCGTCAGTTTTAACTTGACGCTTCATATAAGCCGACCTATAATCTCTTGTGATTAAGATAGAGTGGTATGAAGGTTCAAGAGCCGAGGAGACGCCGCGCCGGATCATAATGGATGGAAAGGAATTCAACGTGGATGAAGTCATTGAGCGGGCGGTAGTGTTTGACCAGGGGACGCAGGGATACCACCGGCTTCTAAGGGTGCGCTGTGGGACGAGGATTTTCCGTCTAATAAAGGAATGGGACACCTGGCAGTACTGTGAGGAGTAAATGGATCGAAAGATAGGCAAAAAGCTCTACGCATGGCTTGCAAAACACCAAAGACAAAGGGACTGGCTCGCGACCGCGGCACTTGTTCTACTCTTCCTTGCCACAGCTCTCATAGCCAGCCTTGCCGCATTCCTTACCTTCTCCCCATGGTTCTACCTGCTGTTACTGCTGCCTTTAGGTATGGGGGTATTCTACCTGCTGCGCCGTCCCAACCTTTACACCCTGGCAAGAAAGCTGGAGCAGGGGGATGAAGGCTGGCAAGACCGTCTTTCAACCGCGGTTGATCTTTCGGCCAAACGTAACCCCAAAGAGGTTTACTCGCAAGAGCTTGTCACCGGCTACGTGGAAGGAATAGAAAAGCGGCTGGATTCTGCTTCTTTCTCTCTTGCCGATACACGTAAGACCTTCTTCGCCTCCCTCGGAGTGCTGAGTGGAATAATCCTCCTCGCAGTACTCGGTATCTTCTTGCTTCCGGCCAGGTTGAGCTTTGGGTTCAACGCAATCTTCGCTCCACATAACCTTGACCTTCGTATCGAGGCTCTCACAGCCGATACATTGGTTAATCCGGGTGATCGAATTGAGGTAATGGCACGGGTTCACGCTCCGATTAATCTGTGCTACGTAGAGTTGATAATTGAAAAGGAAGGTGAGAGGGAAAGTAGAAAGGTAAACCTCAAAAAAGGCTTGGTCAGCCAACGTATCAAGGTAGATGCAGAGGAAAAGGTTTACTTCCAACGGCTGGGTAGGCGATCGGATGAAACCTACATCGGCCTTTTGCAGCCGTTTGAGGTAAGGAGGGTTGAGTTTACGGTTTCACCGCCTGCATATACAGGAGAGAAGCCAAGAACATCAAGCGGTATGAGGTTCTCGGCCCTGCCCGGCAGCAGAGTAAAGATTGAAGGAAGCGCCTCTGCCGAACTCTCCGAGGCATCACTCGTTGTCGGAGATTCCCTGATTTGTCTTGAAGCAACCGGCAAGGAGTTTGCGGGATCGCTTGAGTTTCGCGGCCAGGACGATCTTACGCTTATATTAAAGGATCGCTCTGGTGCCCAGCTTGAACAAAGGATAGAGGTGGCGGTACGGAACGATGAATCACCCCTGGTAGAGGTGTTTCTGCCTGGCAGGGACACGGAAATCAACCGATTTATGACGCTGACCCTGGGGGTTCATGCAATTGATGACTACGGTCTGGGTAGTATTCTGCTTGTGACTGAAGGGGCCGGTGGACTAAAACGCCGAATCGGCAGTGCTGAGGGACAGTCGGAGGATAGCGTCTTCTATCGCTGGGATCTAAGCGAGCTCGATCTCCTGCCCGGCGAGGAGATCACCTATTACGTGGAGGCGGCGGATAACGACGTGGTCTCGGGCCCTAAATGGGGACGAAGCAAGGTTTACAGGCTGCGCTTCCCTGATATCTCGGAGATTTTTTCAGAGGTAACCGAATACGGGGAACAAACCGCCGGAGGATTGACTAAGCTCAGCGAGCAACAGGAAAATCTCTCGCAAGAGTTATCCCGTATCGAAGAGAAGCTGCGGGCAGAGCAGGCACTTTCACCGGAAGAACAAGAACGCCTGCGAGAGCTTATAAGGCAGCAAGAGGAACTGCTTTCATCGGTTGACAGCCTTGCCCAAGAGACAAAAGAACTTCTACAGCGCTTAGAGGAGGGCATGGTAAGCGATCCAGAGACTATCCAAAAACTCTCGGCGCTCAGCGAGATGCTTGCCGAGCTGATGCCTCCCGAGCTTCAGCAAAAACTCACAGATCTTGCGCGAGCGCTGGCTGAAAACCCGCAGCGTCTT
>JAGMDF010000112.1 GCA_023128825.1 Caldifarciminota bacterium
ACGTGGTCTTGCCGTGATCCACGTGACCTATAGTCCCTATGTTTATGTGCGGCTTCGATCTGTCGAACTTGGCCTTCGCCATATTTGTTCCTCCTTAAACATTACAGAACAAAAAACATCGCCCAGCAAACCCTCTTCGATTGCGAACTTTCTTACCCATGTTGGTCCGGAAAATACCGACCACTTTCCGGCGGAGCGCCGGAACCAAAGAGTATAGCGATGAGTCGAGCTTTGTCAACCCCTAAACGCTCCAAAACACTTTGTGTTGTGTTCACAGGGTTACTAAGGGTAAAACCCTGATTTTTTTACCACAGCCTATCAAGGAGAATTAAACCTCTTGACATCGGCGGAATTCTGGCTAAAGTTATAGGGGATGAGAGGTTTAATCTTTATTTTAAGTGCGCTTGTATCAGCAAGCAACTATCATCCTTCGACACTGTTGGTGCCGCCCTACCGTCATACCCTGGGATATAACCGTGCAAACCGCTTCTATCTTTCGCTGTACCTGGGAGGAAGCTTCCAATTTCAAGATCCACAGGGACTTACGGCAACCAAACTTAAGATGTACGACGACACCACCACCCGCAGGGACGATGATGAAGTGACCCTTTTCGCGGTGCACTCCGGGGCCGGAGAGATAATCTACAACGTGGAGTTCAAGCGCCTGGAGCGTTACGGGGAGAAAGGCTCAGGGATGGGCCAGTTCAACCAGCCCATGGGGATAGCTGCAACCCCGGATGGAGACGTTTATGTGGCGGACGCAGGCAATAACCGGGTGGTTCATCTTCGCTACGCAGAGGACGGCAGCATCGCCTGGCTGGGCAAGATAGGCTCAGACTACAACCATCCTACCGACGTTGCGGTAGACTCCAAGGGAGCAATATACGTGGCGGATGAGGGCAACAATCGTGTGGTTGTATTCAATCCCGATGGAAGTGTGCGCTCGGTATGGAAGCGAGATCTGTTCAAACCTCGTGCTTTGGCGGTGATTGATCGTGACGCACCAGCCAACGACAACAAGGACAACTTCGTAGTAGTGATCGACAGCCGCCAGAAGCGCATCTCGATGTTCGACCCCTACGGAGATCTGAAGGTAAGGGTTACACACAAGGAAATGGGATATGAGGACGTACGTTTTGCCTACGTGGCGATTGACCGTTCAGGAAGTATCTACGTCACGGATATGCATAACCACCAGATTCATAAGTTCGACAGGCACCTTCACTACATTATCAGTATAGGACGGGAAGGAAGCGATGACTACGAGTTCTACTCCCCCCGTGGAATCGTTATCAACCCACCTACGGGTCAGGTATTTATCGCCGAGGCAGAAGGAGGTCAGTACTACTGGATCGGAGCCGACGGTTTCATCGCGGGATGCTACCCGAATCCATTTGACGCAGATCAGGGAACGACCATCTCGATCTACCTCACCGAAACCGCCACTATCGCGGTCGAGATATACGACGAGGACGGCTTCCTTGTTCGCAAGCTCAGCCCGCGTCATAAATACCCCATCGGAGAGGCCCTGATTGTATGGGACGGACGAGACGAACGAGGAGAACGGGTGAAAACCGGTAGATATACGGTGAAGGCCGAACTCAAACCCGCAAACATATCAAAACGCTACTTCAAAAAAGAGCTCCAAACAACGGTGAGATGCACAGAATAGTGATACTGGGCCTTGGGCCCCTTCTGCTCGCTGCGGCTTTAACGGACATAGGTGCGGATTTCGAGGACTATCGTGAAAGTGCGGCAACCGCGGGATTGGGCGGATGTGGATTAAGCGTGGGGCAGGACCCCGCGGCATGGGCATATAACCCGGCCACCGGTATAGATGCGGGCTCAGGTGTTCTTCTCAAACATACCGAAGCGTTTGGAGGTGATGGGCGGGTGACGAATGACCTTTTTGCTCTGAGCTATGCAACCTCTTTCGGAGGTGTAGGATTAATGGCTTTACGCAACGGGGCAGGCAACATACATTTTACCAGCCTGCCGGATACAACGCGGCCTGTAGGTTCGGACAACCGGCCGCAGATCGATTCGACCGTTACCGCCTCAGACTGGATCGGCCAGCTCTCAGCAGCACTTGTAAACAATCGCCTCTCGCTCGGGGCAAGCGTAAAGTTATTCTACAGGGACCTCGTCGCGGCAGAAGGTTTTGGATTTGGTGCAGATATTGGAGCGCGTTACCGGTTCGACTGGGGCCTGGCGCTTGGTGCACGGATCAAAAACGCCTCTGCCAGTCCTTTATTCTGGAGTACCGAGGAAACCGACCTCCTTATCCCGCGCGGCGCATTAGGAGCAATGCAGGAGTTCAGGCTGGGCCGCCAAACACTGCGCCTGCTTGTTGAAAGCGAGGTGAGCCTCATGGGCCTTGACAGCCTCGAAACACACCTGGGGCCAGTATATCTTCGACCGCGTGGAGGGGTGGAGTTTATCATCTACGATCTTATTTCGCTGCGTTTAGGGCGCGCTGATTACGGATGGAGCGTGGGTGCAGGCGGACGGTATAAAGGTTTCTTTATTGATTATGCATATCGAGGTCATGACGGCGGCCTTGGGGCAACGCATCTTGTAGGGGCAGGATACATCTTCTGAAAGATACGGTGAGGAAAGGCATAATATAAGGAGGAGAAATTATAGAAAATCAAGGATCTAAGAGACGACGGATGGGAAGATAATTGCTTAGAGAAAGGAGTGTCATGAAACTACAAGTATCTCTTTTTGGACTCCTTTTGGCAGCCTCATTCCTTACAGCTAAAGATGTAGGAGATGTCCTGAAGGCCGCCAGGAGGATGTGCGTAAACGATTCCGTGCCTCAGGCACTCACCATGCTGGAAGAGGAGGTGAAAGGTGAGTGGGGTAAGCAAGAAGAATTTCTTCTGCAACAGGAAAAGGCGGATATTCTTCTCTATCACGCCGGGCTGCCGCGCGAGGCCTACCTGGTCTATACCATGCTTACCAGGCCTGGTCCCTCGAAGGACAAAGAAGCCAGGCTCTACTACTCTCTTGGGTTAGGTCTCGAACGCAGCGAAGAATTCAGACGTGCGGCGCGTTCGTACGAAAAGGTCATAACCGAGTATCCCGATTCGCCCTTCTATGAAGGGGCCCTTTCAGCGATCGAGAGATGTTTCCTTAAGAACTACCAGATAAAGGTAGCCGAGGTAGACGCCTACCCCATAACCGAACTCGAGTTGGAAGAGATAGCTTCAAAGAAGCTTTCACCTTCTGAACAGAAACACGTCTCCACCCCGGAAGGTCGCAAGGAACTCATAGATCGCATCATCTATGAACGACTGCTAAAGCTGGCGGCTGTCCAGGAGTTCGCCCCGGTTGAGTCCACAGAAGTCCGTATCAAACTAGGCTGCGGCAGCTGCAGAGCGAAACGTGTGCTAATACCCGGCCTTTTGAGTGACGGCGATCTTACCTATCAAATAAAGAAAGATGCGAGGGGGGTTTTACTGAGGGAGCTTTACCAGAAGGAAGTGCTTGATAGGATCGAGATAACCGATAAGGACAAGAAGCGCTACTACAAGGAGAATCCGAAGCGCTTCATCCAATATGCAAAATACACCGTTCGCGAGATTGTAACCGACACGACGATGCTTGATTCTGTTCTGGCAGCGCTGGATGCGGGCATACCCTTCGACTCGGCGGCCAAGATATACTCAACCGCTTCAACAAAAACAAAAGGCGGTCTCGCGAGTGCCCGACCCCTGCATACATTTTCCGAAAGCATGCAGCCTGTGATAGAAAACTTGAAACCGGGCTCTGCAAGTAAAGCTTACGAGACCGAACGAGGCTGGGAGATTCTTTTGCTCGAGGACAAAACCGAGGAGACGCGCACGCCCTACGAGGAGGTCAAGCCTTCGATTGAAGAACTCCTGCGGCGCGAGGAGACAGGTAAACTGAGCGAGGAAGTGCTCGATCGTTTTCGCGAGGACGCGGGCGTGGATTCAACACAATCGGACGACACCCTGGCCCGGGTGGCAGGTAGGGTAATACTCCAAGCCGATCTGGACGCCTACATTGCAAGGATGCCGCTGAAAACCCCTGAGCAGGCCGAAGATACACTTTTCCGCAAGCAAGCGCTGGAGCAGTTAATCGGCGAGATGGTCTTCGATCACGAACTCGCCCAACAGAAGCTCTATCTCAGCGACAGCCTGTCGGCTATAACGGAATCCAAACGCACCCAGCTTCTGGTAGACGCCTTTCTGCGCAATGAAGTAGCCTCAAAAGCCGAGCCAACGGCGGAAGAAATCGCCGCTTATTACAAGGAACACAAAAGGGAGTTCTGGCGTCCGGCACAGGTCCGGCTCCGCGAGATACTGGTTACTTCAGCAGACACCGCCAGGATGATATACCATCTGCTTCAGGAAGGAGCCAAGTTTGATTCGCTGGCCAAGGTCCTCTCAGAGGCCGAGACAGGGTCGAGAAGCGGGTATGCAGGTTACATCAAAAAGGATCAGAGCGGCAAGCCTTACGAGCGTCAGGCATTCAAACTCAAAGAGGGCAAGTTCTCCAAGCCCATTCAAACCGACGAGGGCTACTGGTTGATCATGGTCGAAAAGAAGAACGAAGGCTATCAACGCTCGCTTGAGGAATCCCAAGCGCAGATACGTTCCAGCCTCTACGGTGAAAAACGAGGAAAAGCGGAAGAGGAGTTGAAGGAACGCTTGATTGCCGCAGCCCGGATAGTGTACTTCTTAGACGAGCAAGAATCCTCGTTCAAGGCTGCCCCACAGGAAGCGACACCCGCAGGCGAAGAAAAATAGTTTAAACCTTGGGATCAAGATGGGCTTAAAAGAAAGAGACTACCTTCTACTCAGGGATACCTTGGGTTCCTCCGAAGTCCTGATCTCGCCAGGTCGCTGCTCAAGGCCCAAGGAAACCAAGCAGGACGCAAAGGGCAAATGCCCCTTCTGCCCGGGCAATGAGCACCTCACCCCACCTACCTTATTCCGACTGCCTGAAAAAGGAAACTGGGAGGTTCGCGTTTTTGCCAATCGCTATCCATTCTTTCCATCGAACAAAAACCATGAGGTCTACGGCATACACGAGGTTATCGTAGAGACCCCACAGCACGACGCGCTCCTGCACGAGATGCCCGTTCAAACCATATCCAGAGTGATGCAGGTGATTCGCGATCGCATGAGCCATCATGGTTCCAACGAACGCCTGCGTGCACTCATGGCCTTTCGAAACGAAGGGTTACGCGGAGGAGCATCGCGCAAGCATCCACACACCCAGCTGGTCGGACTCTCGTGGGTGCCGCCACGTCTTGTGCAAGAATCTGAGGCGTTCTTGAACATGGCTGAGAAAGGCCGTTGCCCCTTATGTCTTGCCCCAACCGATCCTCTCATTATCGTCGAAGAGGAGTCTTTCCGAGCATTCTCCCCGCCCACTCCTCGCTTCCCGCATGAAAGCTGGATAGCCCCCGTGCACCACGAGCCCGCCTTCGCAAATCTTAAGGATCACGAAATTGACGATCTAGCGGCCCTTCTCAAAAAAGTACTCTCGGCCCTTTCCAAGCTCTCATCACAAGGGAGAGAATCCAGCCCCTTCGACTACAACCTGGTGCTGCATACCGAACCCCTGAATGACGAATCCGGTACTTTCCATACTCACATAGAGATACTTCCACGTTATGAGGCTCTGGCAGGCTTTGAGATAGGAAGCGGTCTTATGGTAAACCCGATAGCTCCACAGCAGTCGGTATCTGAATTACGCGAAATTCTCTTCACCTGACCGGTTGGGATAATTCGGGTAGGGTTGACAGAACGTACCTGGCCGGGTAATATTCTGTGTCTGGGAGAGATTTCGAACAGAGCATCCTGGTCGAGGCCTCGAACACTAACAAGCGGGAGTAGCTCAGTGGTAGAGCATCACCTTGCCAAGGT
>JAGMDF010000113.1 GCA_023128825.1 Caldifarciminota bacterium
CGGGTGTTACGGGTGGTGTTACGGGTACGGGCGTTTGACAACCGGAACGTCAAGCGTAAAATTGCTTTAATATGGTTACGGAGGAATAGTTGGATATCTTTACCAAGTGCGAGGAGTTTTATCCGGTTGTCGCTCGCGTAAAGAACGAGGGCTACTACCCGTACTTCATTCCGATAGGCTCGCAGCCGGATCACGACGTGGTCATCGACGGCAAGCGCATGATCATGCTTGGTTCGAACAACTATCTGGGGTTGACGGTCGATCCCCGTGTCAAGGAGGCGGCCATCCGCGCCACCGAGAAGTACGGCACCAGCTGCACCGGGTCGCGTTTTCTCAACGGCACGCTTGATATACACATAGAACTTGAAGAAAAGCTTACCCGCTTCCTTCATAAAGAAGACTGCATCTGCTTCTCCACCGGCTACCAGACGAACCTGGGTGCCATCTCCGCGCTGGTGCAGAAGGGGGATTACATTATCACCGACAAGCTCGATCACGCCTCTATCATTGACGGGGCGTTCCTATCCCGCGGTGCGATGAAGCGGTTTGCCCACAACGACATGGATTCCTTACAGCGGGTCCTGGCCTCCCTTCCAGCTGATTCAGGCAAGCTTGTGGTGGTTGACGGCATCTTCTCTATGGAGGGTGATATTGCTCCTCTGCCTGAGCTTGTGCCTATCTGCAAGAAACACGGCGCGCGGATCATGGTTGACGAGGCCCACTCCGTAGGGGTCATGGGTACAACCGGCGCGGGTGTGACCGAGCACTTCTCGCTCTCTGACGAGGTCGATCTGGTGATGGGGACATTCTCCAAATCCTTCGCCTCGCTTGGCGGGTTCATTGCCGGGGAGAAGAAGGTGATTACCTTCATAAGGCACAACGCTCGTTCGCTTCTCTTTTCAGCCTCCATCACCCCTGCGTCGGCTGCTGCGGCGCTTGCCTCATTAGGGATCATAATATCAGAACCCGAGCGCCGCGAGAAACTCTGGCGCAATGCCCGAATGATGCTAAAGGGTCTGCCCAAGCTGGGTTTTAATATCGGCACATCCGAGTCTCCGGTCATACCCCTTCACATAGGCGACGACATGAAGACCCTTTATTTTTGGAAGGAACTTCACCACGCGGGCGTGTTTGTTAACCCGGTTCTTCCGCCTGGGGTCCCGCCGGCCAAATCACTTATCCGCACAAGCTACATGGCTACCCACACCGAGGAGGAGCTGAAGCGTGCACTGGAGATATTCCGCGAGGTAGGCGGAAAGACGGGAGTGCTATGATTAAGATAAAGACCGTGCGATCCAAAAAAGATTTGAGGTTGTTCATCAAGATGGCCTGGCCATTGTATAAGGACAACCCACACTGGGTGCCGCCCCTGATATCCGATCTGGAGGCCATGTTAACCCCTGGCCGCAATCCGTTCTGGGAGAACGCCGAGCGCGAGCTTTTCCTCGTTTTCAAAGACGAGAAGATCGTTGGCCGGATCGCCGCCATCGTATCCCGTAAGCATAACGAACTATACAAGGAGAAGACCGGGTTCTTCGGGTTCTACGAGTCAATGGACGACCATGAGATAGCCCATGCGCTTTACGAGGTTGCGGCCCAGTGGCTGGCTTCACGCGGTATGACGCACATGCGCGGGCCGATGAACCCTCACATCAACGAGGAGATCGGCTTTCTGGTGGAAGGGTTCGACCAGGACCCGTTCGTTATGATGCCCTACACCCCGCCCTGCTACCCGAAGCTGGCAGAGGCCGAAGGTCTTGCCAAGATAAAGGACGTTCACTCCTACTGGGCGCCGACCGCCGCAGGGATGCCTGAAAAGGTGGAACGTTTAGTAAAAGCGCTCAAGAAACGCTACAAGATAACCGTTCGGCCTATCGACATGAAGCATCTCGAATCGGAAACCGCGCTTATCAAGGGGGTGCACGACGAGGCATGGAGAAATAACTGGGGCGCGGTGCCCTTTACCGATTCAGAGTTCATCCACATCGTGAAGCAGCTTAAGACCATCGCTATCCCTGATTTGGTGCCCATAGTTGAACTTGACGGCAAGGTGGTGGCGATGGCGGTTGCCGCACCAGACGTGAACCAGATACTGCGCCTGGCAAACGGCAGGCTGTTTCCGTTCGGGTTCATCAAGGTGCTCCTGAATCAGCACAAGGTGAATCGGGTACGGGTCCTAATCCTAGGGGTCCTGTCCGCCTACCGACGCCACGGGTTCGACGCGCTTCTGTACTACGAGCTGTTCAAGACGGCCCGCAAGCACGGGTTCGTGGGCGGCGAGTTCAGCTGGATTTTAGAAGACAACGTGAAGATGATCCGCATCATCGAGAGCTGGGGCGGCAAGATAACCAAAACCTACCGTGTATACCAGAAGCCTATCGAACCGGCAGGCAAAGCAAAGCGTAAATGGGATTATTTGTTCTAATGCTCCTTTTCTCCTTCGGAGAAAAGATCGCAGTAAATAAGGGGTATATGGACTCTGAGGAGAGATATTTTCCGGTGTCCCCGAACGGATGCGCTTGTACCCCTGTTGGGTGAAGCAGCCGTTTGGGGTGTTTTATCCCCTTCCCCCGCCGACTCTTCGAGCCGCCGACCCCTCCCACCAGGGGAGGGGAAAGGTTAATAGGCGGGCCGACTTGAAAGTCGGCCCCTACGAACTTAAATCCCCCCGCCCTTCGGGCACCCCCCTTCAGAAGGGGGGCAAAGCAGTCCCCCTTACTAAGGGGGAATTAAAGGGGGATCGGACAATGGACTTAAGCCCCTTGTCTAGCTGATTTC
>JAGMDF010000114.1 GCA_023128825.1 Caldifarciminota bacterium
CGTGTGCTTACCTAACAATACGTGAGCCACCAGGGTGTGCGCAGAGCTAACAGGGCTGCCGTCAGGGGCAAAGCGCTGAAAGCGCACATACCAGGCATACCAAAGCTCATCCTCCCTCCAGATCGGCTTATCTGCCCAAAGCAGGATGGTGTTGCCTGCGGTGTCCATCTCAAGACAAGGGTGGCGAATCCACGAGGTGTCCGCAAGCTTTGCAATCTTATAAGCTTCGGTCATTGGATTTCCGTCTCGGTCGAAGAAGCGGATAAAAAGCTCCAGTTCTAGATTATCAGGATTGTATGGATCGCCGGAGGTTATGTTGTCTACCCAGGCCACGGCAAAGTGGCCATCAGGAGCCATGGCTGCACAAGCATATGTCTGATGATGGTCAGGCTGGTGGTCTGCTACCCTGAACGGCTCCACAAGAACACCACCGCACAGGGTTAAAGCCAAAAGGCTTATACTGAACATCTCGACCTCCTTTTAGTCTGATTATAAGCCAATTCTCCGGCGATGTCAAGGCCAAAAGGAGGAGGGGCAAAGCCCCTCCTGCATAGGTCAGGTTACTTAGTCCTCGTAGTACGTCCGCTCGCCGGAACAGGTGCCGCCTCCAGTAATGCCGCCAGGGTTACTGCCGGTTACATCCCAGTCTGCTGTATAGGTAGGCGGGCGGGTGTTGTAATTGAAGTCGTTACCAGTGCTGGCCCAGGTGCCACCGAAGTCAAACAGCTTCGTCTCCCCAGAGTTATCAGAATAACCTGAACCTGACCAGAAACCGCTGCCCTCATGTGTGCCGCTTGTGCCGTACTCTTTCCCGCCGGTGAACGTAGAGATGCCGACAAAGATGCTGTCGCCAGGACCAGCGGCACACACGAAAGTAAGAACGTCAACAGTCAGGTAAAACGTATCCCGGTGTGGAGGGGTGAGGGTGTAGGTGGAGTCATTAACCATTCCGTAACTCTCTACAATCGTATAGTTCTTGCTATTGTAGTGTAGGGTTCCTGAGTTGAACCATCCGTCCCACTCTTCGTGAGTATAATCATCACCGTAAGCGTTTGTAGCGCCCGCGAGCATCACCGCAACCGCGGCGATGATAAGGATAGGTTTTTTAGGCATATTGCGCCTCCTTGGCTAATAGGTTTATGGGAAGACTTTATTATCTTCCCTATACAAGCTTATTATAGGCAAATTTTACGACGCGTCAAGTTAATTCTGCCATTTAAGCATGATACTATGTTTTTGGCATTATTTTGCATAGGCTTTTGAGGGAGGGGGCAACTTAGGGGTGTAATCCTAGAAAATATGTAGAGAATTTAACGCAGGATTACCACCTTCCCTTGACGAATTGAAACCAATCGGACAGACCGCTCACCCGGTGTGAGGCAGTCTATCTCAGCTTCAGCACTATCGGTTCCTGGCTCAGCCGGGCCATGCCCTGAACCAGTTCCTTGTACTTCGGATAATCCTGGGGCGGAATCCACGGCTTAAGCACCTGCATGTTTTCTGAAAACTGCAGAACCCCGCGCCTTGGCTGAACGAACGCCGCGGCATAAAAATCATAGGGGTTGCTGATCGAGACGTCCTGTGGGTAGTATATAAGCTCGGCTCCAGGGGGAAGTTCAAGATCAAGGTTAAGGATGTCCGCGCTTCGAGTAACCCTGTCCACAGGGTACGCCCGGTCGGTTGCTCCTACCTGGTAAGCCGAGTGCTCAACCCCTGGCAGGTAGAGGATGAGATAGTCGCCCGCACGGGTAGCGTAGCCAGGGATGCTGACCTTGAGGGTGTAGCTTACCTCTTCGTCAAGAGGCTCTATTCCGTTGAAGCTGAAGTCCTGCAAGCGAGCGTTGGGATGGATGTAGCTTGCCAGTTCCTCGGCCTCCTGTCTAAGCTCGGCAGGGGAGAGGGGTTTGAGATAGCGTTTCCACCAAGCCGAGTTCTGGCCGTTGAACTCGACGTCCATCCTAAGATTCAGTGAGCCGTCGGTCCCCAGCTGAGCTTCGGTACGGGTAACGGTCGCCTCTTCGTTGGGGGTGTGCAGAGGGGTTTTCTTGAGCTTGCCTGAGGAGAGCGAAAGCCCCATCGCATCCTGGTCTGACAGGGTTCCAAAGGCTACGTTTGAGCTTGGATCGAGATAGATTCGGTCCTCAAACAGAACAAGTGCCTTATTAAGCTGGCCCAGGGTAGGGAAGGTGGGGACCACTTGCCCGCTTGCACGATCGCGTATAAGCACAAGATCGGCTTCCAGTCCGGCTTGCTTCATAAGTGCGTAAAGCAGCGAGGCGCGATCGAGGTTGTTCGCAAAGCCTCGAACGAGCACGGTTTCCGCAGGGGTTGGAACGTAGGAGTAGGAATCAAGTGGAGGGCCTACGGAATGAATAGAGACAGCAACGAACTCGTACAGGGCGCGGGCCTTTTCTTCCGATGCGGTAAGGTTTTGTGTCAATGAATCAACGAGCGCGGTCAGCCTTTCGCCTGGCTGGATGGCCTTGTCCAGATGCGCTCGCAAGGCCGCTGCAATACAGTGCCAATCCTTTTTCTCGGCGACGATAAAATGAGGCAGGTAGTCAGCCGACGGCGGGATCATCAGCTCGAACCGCATCGGTGGCTGGTTCTGAATCGTCCAGGTGAGTATCTCGCGGCCTTTCCTGGTTTCGCGTTCAGGCTTTTGTCCGGTTGATGCGTATACCTCAACAGGTCCGCCTTGCGGCTGCTCTACCCGGATGATCTCCGTCATCGTAGGTTGGCGGTCGGCAAGCACTATCTCTTCAGAGATCGGGTGGATGCTGTCGGCTACGTTCTGGATGGTTGAAAACTGAAAATCAAGCACGGAACCGACCCGTGATTCAGGAACCGCTATCCGAATTTCGGTAAGATTGCTGTACTCGGCAGGTGCAGGATAGCTGCTTGCCCTGTTGATTGCAGACTCGGTTATGTGGCTTACGGCACCGTCAGGGCTGTAGCTTCTGGCAAAGTCCAGCCTTGCGTAGGAACGGTCCGCCAGATAGCTCCACGTGTTATTTGCGGCAGTGCCCTTGCCAGACTCGGCGGATACGTAGCGTATCACCCTCATGCGTTTTTCAAACCTGCCGTCCTCGTGCAGGATAAAATTGTGCTCCACGTAGAGATTTACGTAGCGCGCATCGGTCTGGGGCAGGGTTAAGTTGGTAAAAAGCTCCTTGAGCAGGGGATCGTCAATGTCCTTTAAGGTTTTCCACCCCTCGCCCTGTCTTGGCTGGGGAAGATCAAGTCCTCTTACCTCGGATTTGGCACACGCAATGGTGCCTTCTTCAGTGGCAAACCACAGGCTGTCTGCGGTTATGCGTTCAAGGGCCCCTATCTTTTCTTCTCCGCTCAGAAGGTAGATCACGTCGTGGCTCGTGCGTACCGCCTGCCTGCATCCCATAGCTGCAAGGAGCAGGATAGCGAGTGGTACTAGACGTCTCACTTTTCACCTCCTTCCACCAGCACGAGTATGGGTTTTTTGTGGTAGCTGGTGATCGAGTTGAGCAGTTCTCGATACTGTGGATAGTTCTTCGGCTGGATGATTCGCTCAGGGCGGGCAAAAAAATCCTCGAAACGGATCAGGTTCCCTTCCTCTCTGGTATACTCCGCACGATAAGAAACCTCAGGCACAGCAAGCGTTATATCCTCTGGCAGGTAGTCTGGCTTCCAATCCTCTGGCAGCTTGAGGGTTGCCACGTGACGTATGCCTTCGCTCGTGTAATATGAAAGCGGGAAGTTGCGGTTCTCAAACGCCACCTCGTCAAAGGTAAGCCGTTTACCTACCTCAGGAAGGTATATGATGGCAACTGGTCCGGCGAACTTGACGTAATCCTTTACCTTGTAGCTTATCTTGAGGCTGAGCTGCCTGCCTATATCCTCAAGGTTTTCGAACCCGTAGTCAATCAGCTCCGCGTCAGGTGAGGTGGATTTTACCATCTGCTCAAAGCGTGTCCTGCGGTCCTCTTCCCTTGAGAAGTAGTTCCAGAAGTAGCGCAGGCCTGTCTCGTAATCGCCTTCGTAAAAGCTCTGATACTTTACGGTCAGCGTTCCTTCTTCGTCTATCTCCATATCGAGATGATACTCCCTTTGCTCCTGGCCGGGTTCGGGGACCGGTATTATCTCTACCTTTCTCTTCTGCGAGTTTACCGCGTAGACCCCGTGGTCTGCGGCGTTGAACGAGGGGTAACGCGAGTATCCGCCGTTCGATGAGCCGGTGGCATCGAGATAGAAGCTTGTGTCGGCAAGGAATACCTGGGTGATGCAATGGTTGCCGTAGTAGCCCGGCATCTCGGGGTCAAGCATCGGGACGTTGCCGTTGGTGCCTACGTAGACCGGATCGGCGTCTATGCCTGCCGCGCGCAGAAGGGTTGCAAAAAGGATGGCCTTGTCGGTGCAGTCGCCGAAGCCCTGCTCAAGGGTAAACCGGGCAGGATGACCTGAGACACCGGATGAGGCGGAACCCTTGATGGAGATGTAGCGGATGTTCTGCTGGAGCCAGTAGTAGATAGCGGCTATCTTTTCGTGATCGGTATTGACACCGGCGGTCAGGCTGTCGGCAAGGGCTTGAATCTTAGGGGTGATCTTCATGCGTTCGTTCTGAAATGCCGCATACCAGTCGTGTATGCCGTCCCAGTTTTCCTGATTCGTCAGCTCTACATGCGGTAGGAAATCCCCTGCAGGAGGAGAGTTGGGCTCGGCTACGTATGGTTCGGTATTCTCCGCTACCCAGGTGAGGATTCTGCGGCCCTCCTTAATCTCCTCTTTAAAATCCAGCATTCCATTCGGCACATTGTAGGCCTTCCATTTGATAAACTCGTCTTCAGGGACGTCAACGACAAGTCGGGAGTAGATGAACGGCTCGTCGCCCTGGAAGAAGTAACCGGCGTCGAAGAACTCCTTATTCCAGGGATTGAAGCGGATGTTCTCGTAGGAGTACTCCACGATATCGCCTATCTGGACCTCAGGCAGTGTAAAGGTCACCCACTTGCCCTTGCCGAAGAATACTATACCCCGGCGCGGAGGGGTTTCGATCTTTACGGTGGACGAGTCAAGATTAATAACACGACCGTCCGGCTTTATGACTCGCGCAAAGTGAATCTTTACCTCATTGTCACCCTCCTTGAAATAACTGCGGAAGGTAGCTACACCTTTGCGTCCCTCCGAGAGAATTAAGTACGCCATATGGTATGAATAGTTGCGCGTTCCGTCCTCGCGAAGGGTGTTGCGGCCGTCGTCAATCAAAAGTATCCCCTTTGCGTCAGGGAAGCGTTTTTTGGCTTCGGCAGCTTTTTTAAGGAGTTCCTGGACATTTTCGTCCGTGCGTACCGTTCCTGTTTCCTGGCCCCCTTCGGTCTCGAAAACGATCTCCTTCACCTCGCCTCGAGGGATGGTGTCTTGATCGGTTATTACATTCGAGCCGTCATACTCAAGAATCTGTGTATCAAAGCTTTTCCCGTCATGGAGTTGGACCCTTGCCGCAAGCCCCACTGTCACGAAGGCTATCCAACTTATTATCCAGCGTTTCATTGATCCTCCAGAGATTAAGCCTGATTCTAACGTAAAGCCAGGGAGAGTCAAGTCGTTGTAGTTCGTGCGAGGGGAGATGGTTATCAGGGTAGCGGGATGGGGGAAAGATGTGTAACAGCCTCGCCTACCTCTGTGTACGAGGGTGCCGCTCAATTCAAATTGCAAATTTGTCTGGACTGTTTGACGCTGAACAGTTGGCCTCCAAGCGCCCGGATTGTTGCAATGCTCTTCTTCATCAATCTCCAACCCACCCGTCTTAAATTTGATATTTGCTCCGTAGCCGTCGCCCTTCGGAGCATTTTGAAGTTTTCAATTTGCAATGAGTATGTCCAAGCCGTCCTTCTCGACGATCTCAACCTCCTCCTGGCAACGAGGTACTGGACAATCTACATTTATACCTTGACACCGCGGAGTTCTCTCCTATAATTATAATAGGACAGGTAGTGGGTGGAGGTTCACATTAAGAACGGGTTTAATAGGATACCCATTAAGCGGGTATAGGCATCTAGATAGAAGGAGTAAAACATGAATATAGGGACACAGACACGATGCAGACATGTGTATTTACATGTGGATAGAAAGTTCCAGGTCAGGGGGCATGGAAAAGGCATGGTTCCAATTTGGCAGTGCTCTCTTAAGAGGAATGATCTCGCGGGTGTATGCAAGGGGCTGGCTGAGGCTGGCATTGAAGAAACCAGCTGCCATCCGGAGGAGTGTCCTTTGGCTGTCCATCATGAGCCATGGGAGAAATGCCCTTTCTACGTCCCCAAGATCTAGGCATTGAGTTCCTCAAGGCCCGCGGGAAAACCTGCGGGTCTTTTTTTTATGCCTTGACATCCATTCAATCCTGATTATAATGAACATATGCTCAAAACTGAAGGAAGTCATGTCTAGACCACGTAAGTATCGAATGATTCAAAGCGAGTTCGGGATCAGCTTCTTCGGTCCCAAGGGTGTTCCTATGCGGGAGTTGGAACTCACTTCACTGACTCACGAAGAGGTTGAGGCGCTTCGGCTTGCCGATCTGGAAGGGCTTTATCAGGAAGAAGCGGCGCAGGCGATGGGTGTTTCGCGGGCTACCTTTGGTCGTGTCTTGGATTCAGCAAGGCGCAAGCTGGTGGATGCATTGATCAACGGCAAGGGGATTCAGGTTAAAGGTGGAGCATATTCCATTGCCGACCGTCCAGTAAGCTGTCGTTACTGGCATGGTCGGGGCAGGCATGGCTGGATGGGTGGAAGAGGAGAGAGGAGTTAGATGATCATAGCGATTGCCTCGGGCAAGGGCGGAACCGGCAAGACGCTGGTTGCGACCAATCTTGCTTCAATCATCCCAGGCGCTACGTATGCCGACTGCGATGCGGAGGAGCCGAACGGTCATCTGTTCCTGAAGCCGCAAATCTCGGATACCAAAGAGGTTTACGTTCAGGTCCCGGAGATTGACAATGAACGCTGCACCGGCTGCGGTGAGTGCGCGCGAAGATGCCAGTTTAACGCCCTGGCAGTGGTCAAGGGCAAGGTTCTTTTGTTCAACGAGTTGTGCCACGGGTGCGGGGTGTGTTCAGCGGTCTGTCCTGAAGGGGCAATAAAGGAGAAGCCTTACGTTCTTGGAAAGGTGCGCACCGGCACGTTCTCAGATAATAAAAGATTCGTTGACGGCTCACTTGCCATAGGTCAGCTTCGCAGTGCCGAGGTCATTGAAAAGGTGGTTGACGAAATCAAGGACGATGAATTGGTTATCCTCGATGCCCCGCCCGGAACCTCCTGTTCTGCGATTGCCGCTGTCCGTAAGGCTGATGCGTGTCTTCTGGTAACCGAGCCCACGCCTTTCGGTCTGCACGACCTCAAGCTTGCACGGGATACGCTTACTAAATTGAGAATCCCTCACGCGGTTCTCCTGAACCGTGCGGATATCGGCGATGCAAAAACCGAGCGTTATTGCAGCCAGGAGGATATACCTATCCTTGCTCGCATTCCTTTTGACCGCCGGATTGCCGCCTTATATGCCGAGGGCAAGCTGATTGTTGCCGGGCAGGCGAAGTGGCGTGATGTCTTTTTCGAGCTGGCTCGCAAGCTGAAGGATATTGAAAACTACTCGCTTCCGGATTTCGTCAAATCTGAAGA